>CAIKMZ010000056.1 GCA_903828665.1 uncultured beta proteobacterium | reverse complement strand
GGTGCTGGTCGAATCGACGCAGGCGCGCTGGGTGGCGATGCGCGTGCAGGCCCCGTTCGACGCGGCGGCGCCGGGCTCGCACCCGATCCACTTCGAGATCGACGCGCTGGACTCCAGCGGTCATCTGAGCGAGAAATCAGCTTTTCTGCTGCCACGATAAGGAGACACGATGCACAAGAAGACGCCTGCCCCCAACACGCCCTGGTGGAAGTTCGGCCATGTCTGGATGGTCATTGCCGGTCCGGCCATCGTCGTGGTGGCCAGTTTCATCACCTTGTACCTGGCCGTCAGCCGGCCCGATCCGGTGCTGAGCGAGGACTACTACCGCAAGGGACTCGACATCAATAAGACCTTGGGCAACGAGACCAGCCTGGCGCCGGCGCTGCAGGCGCGCAACCATGCGGCAACCGGTGTGCAGCCAGCGTCCAACGCGCCGGCTGAACCCTGAGATCAAGCAGGAGACCAACAGATGTTCGCCCAACGATGGATGTGGATTGCCTGGCCCGCCTTTCTGGTGGCGGCCGTGCTGGAGGTGCTGGTGTTCTCGGTGGTGGATCCGCAAGACCTGCACTGGTTCGGCCAACCGGTGGAGTTGTCACGCCAGGGTGTCTATACGCTGAGCTTTTTTGTCTTCTGGATCGTCACCATGCTGTCGAGCGGCCTGACGACGTTGCTGTCGATGTCGCCGTTTGAAGTCAATCGCTGCACGCTGCCGGCCAGCGATCGTCCCAATGGTTGCCCGAAGCAGGAATGCCGCTAGTTGCCTTAAGCGGGAAGCCGGCTAGGCGCCCGACGGCTTGAGGTTGACAATCTCGCGCAGCGCGTCCGTATTGAGAATGCGGACATGGCGCTGCTTGACTTCGACGATGCCGTCTTCGACAAAGCGTGAAAAGGTCCGGCTCACGGTTTCGAGTTTCAGACCGAGAAAGCTGCCGATTTCCTCGCGCGTCATGCGCAGGATCAGTTCGGATTGCGAGAAGCCCCGGGCATGCAGGCGCTGCACCAGGTTCAGCAGGAAGGTGGCCAGTCGCTCCTCGGCGCGCATGCTGCCCAGCAGCAGCATCACACCATGTTCGCGCACAATTTCACGGCTCAAGATCTTGTGGACATGGCGCTGCAGCGAGTTCACCTCGCGCGACAGTTCCTCGATCCGGTCAAACGGCATGACGCAGACCTCGGCATCTTCCAGCGCCACCGCGTCGCAGGTGTGGTGGTCGTTGACGATGCCGTCGAGTCCGACGATTTCACCGGCCATCTGAAAACCGGTCACCTGATCGCGTCCGTCTTCGGCTGCAACACAGGTCTTGAAAAAACCGGTGCGAATGGCATACAGGCTGGTGAACTTCTCGCCATTGCGGAAAAGCGTCGTGCCGCGTTTGATCTTGCGCCGCGCTCCGACCAGATCGTCGATGCGATCAAGTTCCTCCCGGCTCAGGTCCACTGGCATGCACAATTCGCGAAGGTTGCAGTTGGAACAGGCTACTTTGATGCTTTGAGGATTCATGTCCCTCATTTTGGCACTAATTTCGATAATGTCCTGATGTTGGTCAAATTTTCCGAATTTGAATACCCTGATTCTTGATGGGTCTCAAGAACAAAAGCTATGATTCGGGGCATATTCAGCATCCAATGCCAAGGAGTTTTCATGAATGCAGCAGTTGCTGAACCCATTTCCGAAGAACTGCTGCGTCGCTTTGACGTGGCGGGTCCGCGCTATACCTCGTACCCGACGGCAGACCGTTTTGTCGAAGCGTTTACTGCGGCAGATTACAAGCAGGCCCTGACTTTGCGCCGCGCCGGCACCGCCGTGACGGCCTCGCCGATGTCGCTTTATGTGCACATTCCGTTTTGCGAATCCCTGTGCTACTACTGCGCCTGCAACAAGATCATCACCAAGCACCATGACCGCGCCGCGCCGTATCTGCGCTACCTGAGCCGCGAGGTCGACCTGCACACACAGCAATTGGGCGTCGGACAGGCGGTGTCGCAAGTGCATTTGGGTGGCGGCTCGCCGACTTTCATGTCGGATGACGAGTTGCGTGAGCTGATGGCCATGCTGCGGCGCAACTTCAATTTTGTCGCGGGCGGCGAGTACTCGATCGAGGTCGATCCGCGCACCATCGATGCCGGTCGCCTTGACACGCTGGCGGAGCTTGGATTCAACCGCCTGAGTTTCGGCGTCCAGGATTTCGATCCGGCCGTGCAAAAGTCGGTGCACCGGGTGCAGCCGGCCGAACAGGTGTTTGCGCTGGTCGCGGCGGCGCGCGAGCGCAAGTTTGATTCCATCAATGTCGACCTGATCTACGGCCTGCCGCTGCAGAACCCCGAGTCCTTTGACCGCACACTGGCGCAGGTGGTCGAGTTGCGTCCGGAGCGCATCGCGCTCTATGCCTACGCGCACCTGCCGGAACGCTTCAAGCCACAACGCCGGATCACCACCACCGAGATACCGACCGGCGCGGCTAAGGTCGCGATGCTGGCGCGCTCGATGGCGGCCTTCATGGGTGCCGGTTACGTGTACGTCGGCATGGACCACTTTGCCTTGCCGACCGATGCGCTCGCGATTGCCAAGCGGCAAGGGCGCCTGCATCGCAATTTCCAGGGCTACAGCACGCAACCGGATTGCGACCTGATCGGTCTGGGCGTATCGTCGATCGGCAAGATCGGCGCGACCTACAGCCAGAACGCCAAGACCATGGAAGAGTATTGCGATTTCCTGGACCAGGGGCAGTTCCCGGTGGTGCGCGGTCTGGCCCTGTCGCGTGACGACGTGGTGCGCCGCGCCGTCATCATGGCGCTGATGTGCCAGGGCGTGGTTTCGTTCGAGTCGATCGAACTGGCGCACCTGATCGAATTCCGCAAGTACTTCGCCGCTGAACTCGAGGCGCTGCAAAAGCTCGCGGACCAGGGCATGGCGACAATCAGCGACACAGGCATCCAGGTCACTCCGATGGGCTGGTTCTTTGTCCGCGCCGTCGCCATGGTGTTCGACCGCTACCTGCAGACCGACCGCACGCGCGCGCGCTTCTCCAAGATCATCTGATTCCCGCTCCCCCGTGCAAGCCTCGCTGGCCCTGACATCCTTGCTGATGGGTCTGGCCGGCGGGCCGCATTGCATTGCCATGTGCGGCGCCGCCTGCGCCGGCATCGGGCAGGCCGCCGGCGAGCGCCGGAATGCGGCCATGCTGACGTTCCAGCTCGGTCGCATCATCGGTTACTCCAGTCTTGGCGCGCTTGCTGCCGCTTCCATGCAGGGCCTGGGCTGGCTCACCGTGCAGTCGGCCGCGCTGCGTCCGGTCTGGACGCTGTTTCAGGTGGCGACCTGCGTCCTGGGTTTGCTGCTGCTGTGGAAAGCGCAGCAGCCAGTCTGGCTCGAGCACGCTGGCAAGGCCATCTGGCAACGGGCGCGCGCGCTGGCGGCGGGCCGCGGACGCGGTCTGCCGCTGGTCATCGGTGCTCTGTGGACTTTTCTGCCCTGTGGTCTGCTGTATTCCGCCCTGCTCGTGGCGGCCCTGACCGGCCACCCATTGGAGGGCGCTGCGGTCATGGCCCTGTTTGCCCTGGGCACCAGCGTCTCCTTGATGGCCGGCCCCTGGCTTTGGTTGCGTCTGGGCGGTCGCGGCGCTGGCGACTGGGGTGTGCGCCTGGCGGGTCTGGTGCTGGCTGTCACGTCAGCCTGGGCCTTGTGGATGGCCTTCGCGCACAACAGCGCGCCGTGGTGCGCTGTTCCCGTTTGATCAGCGCCTCGGGCGCGCCTTGACGCGCTCGCCATCCCTCAGTTGCGTGTCGGGGTAGACAACGACCTGGGCGCCGCTGGCCAGGCCATTCGGGACCCAGGCCTCGACGCCATTGCGCGCGGCCACATCGACCTCGCGCCGGCTTGCGCGGCCCTGCTCCAGCACGAACAGGCCCCAGCGCGGGCCGAGCGGAAACAGCGCGCTGACCGGCACCTTGACCGCGTTGTCGACCACCTGGACCAGGATCCTCACATCGACCTTGAATCCGTCACCGAGCGAGCGCCATCTTTCCGCCGGCGAAGTGAGGTCGATGACAACGTTGACGCGCTGCTCCTCGACACCGAGCGCCGAGACCTTGGTGAAGGCGCCCGGCTCGATCAGACGCACGCGGCCTTCAAGCACCTCGGCGCCGCCCCAGTTCGTCAACTGCACGGCCGTGCCGGGCGTGATCTGGGCCGCGTCCTCGGTCAGGATGTCGGCCACGATCTCCAGTTGTGCCGGGTCGCCGAGCTCCAGCAGCGGCGTGCCGGCCAGCACCATGCCTTCGCTTTGCTGCAGCAGCTTGAGCACCTTGCCCGCCACCGGTGCCTTGATCTCGAAAGGTTTTTGTTGCGCGCCGGGTTGGCTGCCCGCGTACTGCCTGAGCGCGATGCGCGACTGCTCGAGTTCATGATGCGCCGCGTCTTCTTCCTGGCGCGCGCTTTCCAGCTCCTTCTCGCGCAGACGCACGTTGAGCCGGCCGGTCTCGTTCTGGTTTGGCGATACAAAGCCCTGGCTTGCCAGCGCTTCGCTGCGTTTGCGCTCAATGCGCGCCTGCTCCAGCGCGGCCAGGGCTCGCTCCCGGTTGGCGCGGGCGCGCGCTGCCGACGCTTGCATGGCGCCGATGCGTGCCGTCTGCTCGGCGCGCGCACGCTCGTCGAGCAGCGTCGGGTCCACGGGCCAGAGCGTGGCCACGGCGGCATTGGCGGCTACCGCGTCGCCCTGCTTGAGGTGCAGGCGCGTGATGCGCCCGGTCAGCGGTGTCGAGACCACGTAGCGCTCGCGCAGGCGCGTCTTCCCGTCCTCCTGCACGGCGCGCTCGAAGCGGCCCTGGCTCACGCCGGCGATTTCGACGTCGAGCGGCTGCGGCATGAAGGCCCAGGCTAGCAAGGCCAGCGCCAGCACGACGCCAATGCCGATCCAGATTTTCTTCTTCATCATGTCCTCCGGTTCTTCCTATTCGCGTGTCTTGAGCACGCCAACCAGATCGAGCGCGTCGACGCGCCGGCGCACGATCAAGGCGCTGACGGCGCCGGCGACCAGCACGCACAGGGCGGCAAAGGCATAGGTCGCGGGTTCGATCACAAAGGGGAAATAGAACTCGTCGGTCTTGATCAAGCCGACGATGGTCGAGCCCAGCAGGTAACCGAGCAGCATGCCCAGCGGCAGCGCCAGCGCAATCTCGATCGCCAGCTCGCCGAGCAGAAAGGCGGATACCTCAGCGCGCGTGAAGCCCAGCACGCGCAGGCTGGCCAGCTCCCAGGCGCGTTCGGCCAGGGCGATGCGGGCGTTGTTGTAGACCACGCCGACCGCGATGATGGTGGCAAACAGCGTCAGGATGCCGCTGAACACCAGCACGTTGCGCGCCGTCACTTCTTCCAGGTTGCGCGTCATGACCGCCTTGCTGAACGCCACCGCCACGCGCGGCAAGTCATTAAGGCGATCGAGCAATTCCGGTTCATGCCCGCGCTCGACCGATACGGTGATCTGGTTGACCAGATCGCCCTCGCGCAGCAGGCGGTTGAGCGTGCCGCGCTCGATGTAGGCGTTCATCCCCATCATCTCCGCCACGACGCCGCCCACGGCCAGGTCGAGCACCTCGCGCCGGCCGTCGAGAAACTCCACGCGCACCGTGTCGCCGGGCTTGAGCTCAAGCCGTTCGGCTAGGCGGTCGGTCAGGAGCAGGCCGCTGCGCGGCGGCGCAAAGACCTGCTGGCGCACGTCGACGATGCGGTGCAGCTCCGGCTGCGCGCTCTTGCCCAGGATCGACCCGTGCCAGGAATGGTTGGCGTGGCGCAGGCGCACGGGCGCGCTGCGCGCGACTTCCACGGCGCTCACATGCGGCAGCTTGGCCGCCTCGTGCGCGACGCGCGCAGGGGTCGCTTCGAGCAGAGCGATCGCGACATCGCCGCGCAGCACCTGGCGGAACTGCGTGTCCATCAGCACGGCGATGGCGTCGCGCCAGAACAGGCCGGTGACCACGATCGCCATCGCCACAGCGATGCCGAAGACCGTCAGCCCGGTGCGCAGCGGACGCCGTTCCATGGTGCGCAGAATCATGCGCAGGCCGGGAGAGAACCAGCGCCGCAGGCCCAGGCGCTCGATCAGCATCGGCCGGTAGATGCCGGGTGCGCTCGGGCGCATCGCCTCGGCCGGTGCCAGTCGCACCGTGGCGCGCACCGCATGGAGCGTGGCCAGCAGCGCCGCCGACAGGGCGACGCCGACGGCGGCCAGAACCAGCTCGGGCTTGACCCTGTAATGCAATTGCGGGAAGCGAAAGACATCGGCATAGATGCCGACAAACCAGTGCCCGAGCACGGCACCCAGCGCCAGCCCGAGCGCCACGCCCAGCACCACGATGAGCAGCACCAGCTTCAGGTAATGCGCGCCGATGACCCGGTTGTCGTAACCGAGCGCCTTGAGCGCCGCCACCTGTTCGCGCTGGGTCGCGATCTGGCGGCTAAGCACGACGTTGAGCAGGAAGCCCGCCACGGCCAGGAAGATGCTCGGCAGCACGGTGCCGAGCACGCGCTGTTCCTTGATCTCGGAGTTCAGGATCATGTGCGACATCTGCCGGTCGCGGCCGCTGGCGCTCAGGCCGCCATAGGGCGCGAGCAGGCGGTCGAGCGCGTCGATGACCGGGCCTTCGCTGCCGCCGGGGGCCAGCCGGACGGCCACCTGGTTGAAGGCGCCGTCCATGTTGTAGGCGCTGGCCAGCGCGCGCCGGT
Organism: uncultured beta proteobacterium; assembly: GCA_903828665.1. Lineage (GTDB taxonomy): Bacteria > Pseudomonadota > Gammaproteobacteria > Burkholderiales > Burkholderiaceae_C > Rhodoferax. The sequence goes on along the minus strand of CAIKMZ010000056.1, from coordinate 20,856 downwards.
CGAGCCAGAAGACGCCGAAGCCGCGCTGATCGGGCGAGCCGCCCAGTCCGGCGAAGATGTACTCGGGAGAGAGCGCAATGCCGACGATCAGCAGTTCCTCGCGCTTGCCGTTGATCAGGGCGCTGATGCGCTCGCCCGCCGCCAGGTGGCGCGCCCGCGCGAATCCTTCGGACACCAGGGCCTCGATCGCGCCGTTGCGGTGCGGCTCGACCATGCGCCCGCTGCGCAGATCGACGACGTTGAGGCGTTGCGGCGCGCGCGCGTCCAGGCCGATCAGGCGGCCCATGATCGGGTCGGTCACGCCGGGCAGCGTGATCGGCACGATTTGCGTCACCGAGGTTTCCACATGGGCCGCGCCGGGGATGGTCTGCAGCTGGCGCTCCAGCGCCAGCGGCGCGCGCTTGAGCGTGGCGAAGACATCGGCAAAGCGGGCGTCAGCGTAATAGAGGTCGCGTGACCACGACAATGCGTCGTAGGCGCTGAAGCAGGTGACGAAGCCAGCCACGCCGCTGGCCACGACGAGCGCAATGGTCAGGGCTTGGCTCCACATCAGGCGCAGGTCGCGCAGCATCTTGCGGTCCAGGGCTTTCATCTTGCGGCCTCTACCACGAGAGCTCCGCCGGGCTGAGCTTGCGGGCATTGCGTTCGACGCGCTGGATGCGTCCGCCGCCCAGGTACAGCACGCGGTCCGCCATGCCGGCGATCGCCGCGTTGTGCGTGATGACGACCGCCGTCGTGCCCATGTCGCGGTTGATGCGCGCGATGACTTCGAGCACCAGCTTGCCGGTGGCGTAGTCGAGCGCACCGGTCGGCTCGTCGCACAGCAGCACTTCGGGGCGCTTGACGATGGCGCGCGCGATCGCCACGCGCTGCTGCTCGCCGCCCGAGAGCTGCGACGGGAAATGGTCGAGCCGGTCGGCCAGTCCGACCAGCGCCAGGGCCTCGGTTGCCGGCATCGGCTGCGCGGCGATGTCGGTGACCAGTTCCACGTTCTCGCGCACCGTCAGGCTCGGGATCAGGTTGTAGAACTGGAAGACAAAGCCGACATGCTCGCGCCGGTATTGCGTCAGCTGCGCATCGGTGGCCGCGCTCAGCTCGTGTTCGGCAAAGCGCGCACTGCCGCTGCTCGGGCGGTCGAGACCGCCCAGGATGTTGAGCAGCGTCGATTTGCCGCTGCCCGACGGTCCCAGCAGCACGATGAACTCGCCGCGAAAGATCGTCAGGTCGACATCGCGCAGCGCGTGCACCGCGATCTCGCCCATCCGGTAGGTCTTGCACAGCTCGCGCGCGGTGAAAACGGAGGGCCGGCCAGTCGGGTCGGCGCCGGTGTCGGCGTTGGCAGCAGGGGCGGGTGGGGAGTCGGGCACGGCTTGGGCTTTCGCGTTGTACGCAGGCTTTCTTCACTATGGGCGCCATCGACCCGGTCGTGTTTGACGATCATCAAGCTTGTGCGGGCCGAGCACGTGACAGGGATAATCGACACCATGCCCCGCCCGAACCCCGTCGCACCAGACCACTGGAAGCTCTCCGTTGCCCCCATGCTCGACTGGACCGATCGCCATTGCCGCTATTTCCACCGCCTGTTGACCCGTCACGCCTTGCTCTACACCGAGATGGTGACGACCGGCGCCCTGATCCACGGCGATGTGACGCGCCATCTGCGCTACAACGACGAGGAACATCCCGTCGCGTTGCAGCTTGGCGGCAGCGAGCCGGCCGATCTGGCGCACTGCGCCCGGCTGGGCGAGCAGTGGGGCTACGACGAGATCAACCTGAACTGCGGCTGCCCGAGCGAGCGCGTGCAGCGCGGTGCTTTTGGCGCCTGCCTGATGGCCGAGCCGGCGCTGGTGGCCGATTGCGTCAAGGCCATGGTCGACGCGGTGCAGGTGCCCGTCACCGTGAAGCACCGCATCGGCATCGACCGCGCGGAGGATTACGGCTTTGTGCGCGATTTTGTCGGCGCCGTGTCAGAGGCGGGCTGCCGGGTCTTCATCGTGCACGCCCGCAACGCCTGGCTCAAGGGTTTGTCGCCCAAGGAAAACCGCGATATCCCGCCCTTGCGCTATGAATCGGCGTATCGCCTGAAAGCCGACTTTCCGGCGCTGACCATCGTCGTCAACGGCGGCATCACGACGTCGGAGCAGGTGACGGCCCACCTGGCGCGGGTCGACGGCGTCATGGTTGGGCGCGAGGCCTACCACATCCCGTGGTGGCTCAGCGCGTGGGACGGCACGTTCTACGGGGCCGAATCGGGCCTACAGACGCGCGAGCAGGTCGAGGCGCAGATGGTGGCCTACATGGAGCGCGAGGCGGCGGCCCACGGCACACCGTGGCCCAATGTGGCGCGCCACATGCTGGGCCTGCGCCACGGCCTGCCCGGCGCCCGGCGCTGGCGCCAGGTCTGGAGCGACCACCGCCTGCGCGAGCAGCCGGCGCACGAGGTCATGGCGCTGGCGCACGCCAAGGTATCATGACGCCATCTTTTCCGGGTGTGCTGGCGTTGCCGGGACACCCCGTTTCCCCTGTTTAAATCGCCAACGATCCGTGCGTCTCACTTCAATCAAGCTTTCGGGCTTCAAGTCCTTCGTCGAACCCACCACCTTCCTGCTGCCGGGCCAGCTGGTGGGCGTGGTCGGGCCGAACGGCTGCGGCAAGTCCAACATCATGGATGCCGTGCGCTGGGTGCTGGGCGAGTCCAAAGCCTCGGAGCTGCGCGGCGAGTCGATGCAGGACGTGATCTTCAACGGCACGACGACGCGCAAGCCGTCCAGCCGGGCGAGCGTTGAACTGGTGTTCGACAACGCCGACCACCGCGCCGGCGGCCAGTGGAACCAGTTCACCGAGATCGCCGTCAAGCGCGTGCTCACGCGCGACGGCACCAGCAGCTACTACATCAACAACCAGCCGGTGCGCCGGCGCGACGTGCAGGACGTGTTCCTGGGCACCGGCCTGGGGCCGCGCGCCTACGCCATCATCGGCCAGGGCACGATCAGCCGCATCATCGAGAGCAAGCCCGAGGAGTTGCGATTGTTCCTGGAAGAGGCGGCGGGCGTCTCCAAGTACAAGGAACGCCGGCGCGAGACCGAGAACCGCCTGAGCGACACGCGCGCCAACCTGACGCGCGTCGAGGACATCCTGCGCGAGCTCACCGGCAACCTGGAGAAACTGCAGGGTCAGGCCGAGGTCGCGAAGAAATACAACGCCCTGACGGCCGACGTCACCCTCAAGCAGCACCAGCTGTGGTTTCTGCGGCGTAGCGAATCCGAAGTGGAACAGGCCCGGGTCAAGAGCGATGCGCAGGGCGCGGTCAACGCGCTTGAAGCGCAGCTCGCCGACCTGCGTCACATCGAGGCCGAACTCGAGACCGTGCGCCAGGCCCATTACGCGGCCGGCGACCAGGTCAACCAGGCGCAGGGCCTGCTGTACGAGGCCAGCACCGAGGTCGGCCGGCTTGAGGCCGAGATCCGCTTTGTGGTCGAAGGGCGCCAGCGCGTCGAGCAGCGCTTGATCACGCTCAAGGAGCAGGGCGCGCAATGGCGCACGCGCCAGGACGATGCGCAGGCCGAGATCGAGCGCTTGTCTGACCTCACCAGCGTGGGCGAAGAGAAGACCGAACTGCTGGCGGCGCAGGTAGAAGACCAGGCCCAGCAACTGCCGGCGCTGGAAGAAGCCCTGCGCCAGGCGCAAAAGCTCGCCAGCGAGCAGCGCGCCAGTGTGGCTCAGGTGCAGCAGCAGATTCAGGTGCTGGCCGCCGAACAGCGCAGCATCGAGGAGCAGTCGCGCCAGGCCAGCAGTCGGCGCGAGCGCCTGACGGCGGACCGCAATGCGCTGGCCGCGCCCGACGAGGCGCGCCTGCTGGCGCTGCAGGAACAAGTGGAGGCGGCGCAGGAGACGGCCAGCGTCATGGAGGCGCGCCTGCATGAGCTGCAGGAAAGCGTGCCGCAGCTCGACGACAACCGGCGCACGCAGCAGCAAGCCGTCAATGCCGAATCGGCGCGTTTCGCCGATCTGTCGGCGCGCCTGGAAGCGCTCAAGGCCTTGCAGGAAAAGGTCAAGACCGACGGCAAGCTGCAGCCCTGGCTGGCCAAACATGGCCTGGACAGCCTGCAGGGGTTGTGGAGCCGCATTCACATCGAGCGCGGCTGGGAAACGGCGCTCGAAGGCGCATTGCGCGAACGCATGGGCGCGCTCGAAGTTTCGCGCCTGGAGATGCTGCGCGCCTTCGACAGCGACGCGCCGCCGGCCAAGCTCGCGTTCTACAGCCCGCCCGCGGCAGCGCTGCCCGAAGCCGCGTCGCCGCTGTTGCCGCGCCTGTCCGATCTGCTGCGCGTCGGCGAGGCCGGCCAGCGCGCCGTGCTGACCGACTGGCTGCATGGCTGCTACACGGCGCCGAGTTTTGAAGAGGCGTTGGCGCGGCGCGAGCAGTTGCAGCCGGGCGAGCTGATCTTCGTGAAGAGCGGCCATGCGGTGGGCCGCAGCAGCGTGAGCTTCTACGCGCCCGATTCCGAGCAGGCCGGCCTGCTGGCACGCGCGCAGGAAATCGAGAACCTCGAAAAGCAGTTGCGGGCGCAGAAGCTGATCAATGAAGAGGCGCGCTCCAGCCTGGTGCGCTGCGAAGCAGCCTACGCCGAGGCCTCGCAGCGCCTGGTGCAGAGCCGGCGCGAGGCGGCCGAAAGCCAGAGCCGGGCGCATGCGCTGCAGGTGGAAAGCCTGCGCCTGACGCAGGCGGCCGAACAGATGCGCCAGCGCAGCGCGCAGATCACCGCCGATCTGGCCGAGATCGACGCTCAGCTCGATGACCTGCAGGAGCGCCGCGTCACGGCCGAAGGCCGTTTCGAAGAGCTCGACATGCAGCTGGCCGACACGCAGGAGCGCCACGCCACGCTCGACGAGCACGTGATCACGGCCGAGCGGCGCCTGACCGAGTCGCGCGAGCAGCAGCGCAGCCTGGAGCGCCAGGCGCAGGAGGCGGCGTTCTCCATGCGCAGCCTGGACGCGCGCAAGGCGGAGTTGTTGCGCGCCATAGAGACGGCCACGCGCGAGACGCAGGCCACGCTGGCCGAAGGCGACAAGGCGCAGCAGGAACTCACACAGCTCAACGACGCCGCGGCGCGCGGCGGTCTGGAGAGCGCGCTGGCGGTCAAGCTCGAGCGCGAACTGGCGCTGGGCGCACGGCGCAGCGAATACGACGACCTGACCGCCAAGCTGCGCGCCAGCGACGAGCGGCGACTGCGACTGGAGCGCGAGCTCGACCCGCTGCGCCAGCGCATCACTGAATTCCAGCTCAAGGAACAGGCGGCGCGCCTGGGCTTCGAGCAGTACACGCAATTGCTCGCCGACGCACAGGCCGATCTGGAGCTGGTGGCGCAGTCGATCGCCGACAAGCGCGTGCGCCTGGGCGGCCTGCAGGGCGAGATCGACACGCTGCACCGCGACATCGCAGCGCTCGGCGCGGTCAACCTGGCCGCCCTCGACGAGCTGGCGGCCGCGAGCGAGCGCAAGAATTTCCTCGACGCACAGTCGGCCGATCTGAACGAAGCCATGACCACGCTGGTCGAGGCGATCCGCCAGATCGACGGCGAAACACGCGAACTGCTGTCGAACACCTTCGACGCCGTGAACCAGCACTTCGGCCGCATGTTCCCGGAACTTTTCGGCGGTGGCAACGCGCGCCTGGTGATGACCGGTGAAGAGATCCTCGACTCCGGCGTGCAGGTGATCGCGCAGCCGCCGGGCAAGAAGAACCAGACCATCCATCTGCTGTCGGGTGGAGAAAAGGCGCTGACCGCGATCGCGCTGGTGTTCGCCATCTTCCAGCTCAATCCGGCGCCGTTCTGCCTGCTCGACGAGGTCGATGCGCCGCTCGACGACGCCAACACCGAGCGCTATGCCAAGCTGGTCCACAGCATGAGTCGCGAGACCCAGTTCCTGTTCATCAGCCACAACAAGATCGCCATGGAAATGGCCGAGCAGTTGATCGGCGTGACCATGCAGGAGCAGGGCGTGTCGCGCATCGTGGCGGTCGACATGGATGCGGCCGTTTCGATGACCGAGAGCAATTGATTCAGATGGGACATTTCCATGATGAGTAATCTGCAGATGGGTTTGGCTGCGGTCGGCGGCGTGGTGCTGGCGGCGATGGTCGGCCATGCGGCCTGGATCTCCCGGCGCAGCCAGCCGCGCCAGGCCACGACCGATGCCAACACCGTCGCGCAGCAGCCGCCTGGGCAGGACATCGAACCCGAGCTCGATGCGGCTGCCTACGACGTGGCCAAGTTTCCGCTGCCGGTGCCGGAGAAGAAGCCGTCGCTGGACGCCTTGATCGACGTGATCGCGCCGATCGCGCTCGAAGACGTGGTCTCGGGCGACGCGGCGCTGGCGGCGCTGCCCAGCACACGGCGCGCCGGCAGCAAGCCGTTCGCGGTCGAAGGTTTCAATGAAGCCAGCCAGAGCTGGGAGATGCCGCAGCCGGGCCAGCGCTACGGCGCGTTCCAGGCCGGCGTGCAGCTGGCCAATCGCGCCGGCGCGCTCAACGACATCGAGTATTCGGAATTCGTCGTCAAGACGCAGCACTTTTGCGAGGCGGTCAATGGCACGGCGGATTTCCCCGAGATGCGCGAAGAGGTGGCGCGCGCGCGCGAGCTCGACCAGTTTGCCAGCGAGCACGACGCCCAGCTCGGCTTTGTGCTGCGCGCGCGCAACTCGGCCTGGAGCCCGGGCTACGTGCAGCAAAGCGCGGCGCGGCTCGGCTTCGTCGCCGGCGTCATCCCCGGGCGCATGGTGATAGCGGCCAGCGTGCCGGGCCTGCCACCGGTGCTGAGCCTGAGTTTCGATGTGCAGGCCGCGATGGCCGAGGATCCGACGCAGTCCGCGATCCGCGAGCTCGCCATCAGCCTGGATGTGGCGCAGGTCGACCGCAGCGAATGCGCGTTCCAGCGGTTGCGCGAAGCGGCGCAGATGCTGGCCGAAAGCATGGAGGGCGTGGTGACCGACGACAACGGCATGCTGCTCACGCGCGAAGCCATGGACGAGATCGGCGGCGAGCTTGAGAAGCTCTACGACACGCTGGACCAGCGCGACCTCTCGGCCGGCTCGGCCGCCGCGCGCCGGCTGTTTTCCTGAGCAGGCTTGGACATTCTCCTGATCGCGCCATGACGCCGGATCTGTTTGCTTCCTCCGCCGCTACGGCGCCCGACGCCGCGGCGATCGAGCAGCTCCGACGCTCCCTGCACGAGCACGCCCACCGCTACTACGTGCTCGACGATCCGCTGATCTCGGACGCCGAATACGACCGTTTGTTCCAGCAGTTGCAGGCGATCGAGGCGGCGCACCCGGAACTGGTGACACCCGATTCGCCGACACAGCGCGTCGGCGGCCGACCGCTCGACGCCTTCGCCAGCGTGCGCCATGCCGTGCCGATGCTCAGCATCCGCACCGAGACCGACACCGAAGCCAGCGGCGCCGAATCCTTCGACGCCCGCATGCGCCGCGAGCTCGGCCTGGACGTGACGGCGCCGCCCGTCGAGTACGTGGCCGAGCCCAAGTTCGACGGCCTGGCGATGAGCCTGCGCTATGTGCATGGCGTGCTGGTGCAGGCTGCCACACGGGGTGACGGCGAGCTCGGCGAGGATGTGACGCAGAACATCCGCACCATCGGCCAAATTCCAATTCATCTGTTTGCGCCGGCGGCGCTCAGTGCGGGTTCACTGGTGCCGGAAGTGCCCGAGGTGCTCGAAGTGCGCGGCGAGGTCTACATGCGGCGCGACGATTTCGAACGCCTCAACGAGCGCCAGCGCGAGCACGGACTCAAGACCTTCGTCAATCCGCGCAACGCCGCGGCCGGCGCCGTGCGCCAGCTCGACCCGGCGATTGCGGCGCAGCGTCCCTTGAGCTTTTTCGCCTACGGCCTGGGCGAGGTGACACCGACGGAGCAGGGCGGTCCGGCCTTCGAGACTCATTTTCAGTTGCTGCAAACCTTGAAGGCCTGGGGCTTTCCCGTTTCGGAGCTGGTTCAGGTGGCGCAAGGTGCGCCGGAGCTGATCGCCTACTACGAGTCGATTGCGCGCACGCGCGATCAACTCGGCTTCGACATCGACGGCGTGGTCTACAAGGTCAACATCCTGGCGCTGCAGCGGCGCATGGGCTTTGTCACGCGCGAGCCGCGCTGGGCCGTGGCGCACAAGTTTCCGGCACAGGAGCAGATCACCACCGTGCAAGGCATCGAAGTGCAGGTCGGGCGGACCGGCAAGCTGACACCGGTGGCGCGATTGGCGCCGGTTTTTGTCGGCGGCGTCACCGTCACCAACGCCACCTTGCACAACGAGGACGAGGCGCGGCGCAAGGACGTGCGCGTCGGCGACAGCGTGGTCGTGCGCCGTGCCGGCGACGTGATCCCCGAAGTCGTCGCCGTGCTGCCCGAAAAGCGCCCGCCCCATGCGCAGCCCTTCACGATGCCCTTGCAGTGCCCGGTGTGCGGCAGCACCGCCGTGCGCGAGGAGGGCGAGGTCGACCACCGCTGCAGCGGCGGTCTGTTTTGCAGCGCCCAGCGCAAGCAGGCCATCCTGCATTTCGCGCAGCGCCGCGCGGTCGAGGTCGAGGGCCTGGGCGAAAAGCTGGTGGATCAGCTGGTTGATGGCAAGATCATCCGCACCTTGCCCGATCTGTATCGCCTGGGACTGACGGCGCTGGCCAGCCTGGCGCGCATGGCCGACAAATCGGCGCAGAACATTGTGCTGGCGCTGGAGAAGTCGAAGCAGACCACGCTGCCGCGCTTCCTGTTCGGCCTGGGCATCCGCCATGTCGGCGAGGCCACGGCCAAGGAACTGGCGCGCCATTTCGGCAGCCTGGACGCCATCATGGACGCCAGCGAAGAACAGTTGCTGGCAGTGGCCGATGTCGGCCCGACCGTGGCGCACAGCCTGCGCACCTTCTTTGACCAACCGCACAACCGCGAGGTTGTGGAGCAACTGCGCGCCTGCGGCGTGCACTGGGAGGAGGGCGCGCCGGCCGCGCAGGCACCGCAGCCGCTGGCCGGCAAGACGCTGGTACTGACCGGCACGCTGCCGACGCTGAGCCGGGACGAGGCCAAAGACCTGATCGAGGCCGCCGGCGGAAAAGTGGCCGGCTCTGTGAGCAAGAAGACGGCGTATGTGGTGGCCGGCGTTGAAGCCGGCAGCAAACTGGACAAGGCGCGCGAACTCGGCGTGGCGATCCTCGATGAAACCGGACTGAAGGAACTACTCGATGGCCATCCGTGAAATTCTGAAGATGGGCGACCCACGCCTGCTGCGCATCGCGCAACCGGTCACCCTCTTCGACAGCGACGAGCTGCACCTGCTGGTGTCGGACATGCTCGACACCATGGCGGCGGCCAACGGCGCGGGTTTGGCCGCGCCGCAGATCGGCGTCGACCTGCAATTGGTGATCTTCGGCACCGATGCACGCAACCCGCGTTACCCCGATGCGCCGGCCGTTCCCCGAACCGTGCTGATCAACCCGGTCATCACGCCGCTGGGCGACCCCGCCAGCGCCGGCGCGCCGCAGGAGGAAGAGGACTGGGAAGGTTGCCTGTCAGTGCCGAGATTGCGCGCTGTCGTGCCGCGTTTTGCGCGCATCCGTTACGCGGGATTCGACCAGTATGGCGACCCGGTCGAGCGCACGGTCGAAGGCTTTCATGCGCGCGTCGTGCAGCACGAGTGCGATCACCTGATCGGCAAGCTCTACCCGATGCGCGTGCGCGACTTCAGCCGTTTCGGTTTCACCGATGTACTGTTTCCGGGACTGGACGCCGCGCAGGACGATTAGGAACCGGTCCGCAGTCGCGACGGGGCCCTTTCCCGTTTGCGGCTTTGTCCAAGAGGGTTTGCTGGCTAGAATTCCATTGGCAGCAAATACGTTGTCGGGGATCAGGTGCGTCAATGCGCATCCGCCATGGACAATGCAGCAAGGGGCAAGGGGCACTGAACGATCCGGACAAACCTTCGGCAGGAACTGACGACCCGGTTCCCACGCTGCGCCAGCGTGCTTAAGCGGCAGTGCAGGCGGGGGCATCGGGATTGCCGCAATCGCTAGACTCGCTGTCGCGGCAGGTCATGCATGAATCCTTGCATGATCTGCAACTGCATCAGATCGAGCTGGAAATGCAGAACGAGGAACTGCGCCGAGCCCGCCTCGAACTCGACGCCGAGCGCGATCGCTACTTTGACCTCTATGACCTGGCGCCTGTTGGCTACTGCACCCTGAGCGAAAAGGGCTTGATCCTGGGCGCCAACCTCACGGCGGCCAGCCTGTTCAGCACGGATCGCAGCGGCTTGCTCAAGCAGCCTTTCAGCCGGTTCGTCTGTCCGGCATATCAGGATCGCTACTACCTGTACGTCAGGCAATTGTTTGTGACCCGGCAGGCTGACGTTTGTGATCTGCAAGTGCAGACCGCACAAGGGCACGTGTTATGGGCGGATCTATCGGGCGTGGTCATGCCCGCGGTCACCGGCAACGATGGTCGGGAGACGGCGCCAGACCCGGTCTTGTGGTTCACGGTGAGCGATATCACCGCGCTCAAGCAGGCAACGCAGGAATTGATCGAGGCGGTCCAGGCCGGCAAGGATGCGCAGGCGGCCAACCATGCGAAGAGCCAGTTTCTGGCCCATATCAGCCATGAAATTCGCACGCCCTTGAACGGCATTCTGGGTATGGCGCAGCTGCTGCAGAGTCCGGGGCTGACGCAGGCCCAACGAATTGACTATGCCGGTGTGGTGATGAGTTCAGGCCGGATTCTGATGAACCTGCTCAACGACATTCTCGACATTTCCATGATCGAGGCGGGCAAGTTCCGGCTCGAGTCCAAGCCGCTGGAGCCGGTGCAGGTTCTGCGCAATGCGGAGGCGCTGTTCGGGCCGCTTGCGCGCGCCAAGGGCCTGGCGTTCGAGACCCGCTGGATTGGGCCCGATCTGTCGTATCTCGGCGACCCGCATCGTGTGACCCAGATGATCTCTAACCTGCTGAACAACGCTATCAAGTTCACCGTCAAGGGACATGTTCGCGTCGAAGCGCGTGCACTGCCGGGCCAAGCTGACAATGTGACGCTTGAGTTCGCTGTCTTCGATACCGGCATTGGCATTGCGTCAGAGCAGCAGGCGGTGCTGTTTCAGACCTTTTCCCAGATTGAAAATATCATCACGCGCAGCTTCGACGGCGCCGGTCTGGGCTTGTCCATCGTGCGTAAGCTCGCTGAATTGATGGGCAGCGCAGCCGGCGTCGAAAGTCAGCCTGGACAGGGTTCGCGCTTCTGGTTCCGTGTTAAGGTGCGACGCCTCGCGGCATCGCCGTGAGCCGACCCAGATGATCCCGTGCGCTTGTTCAGCCCGGGGTCAGAGCCACAGGCCGCTGCGCGGCATCTGGTTGATCAGCACCGGCTCGGTGTCGATCACAAAGGAGCCGAGCACAAAGCTCAGCACGGCGATGAAGATGCTGGCGAAGAAGGCGGTCCAGAAACCCGAAACCGTGAAACCGCGCACCAGCGAGGACACCAGCAGGATCATCAGGGCATTGATGACCAGCAGGAACAGGCCGAAGGTCAGCAGCGTCAGCGGCAGCGTGAGCACGATCAGCAGCGGCTTGACGATGGCGTTGGCAAAACCCAGCAGCAGGGCCGAGACGATCAGTGACGAGGTGTCGGCGAAGCGCAGCCCGTGGAAGATGTGGCTGGCGACCCAGAGCGAGAGCGCGGTGATGGCCCAGTGCAGCAGGAACGGGGTCAGATGGTGCAGCATGCGGGAAGACCTTGGTGAAGCGTTGGACAGCGGACAACGCATCATAGCGGGGCCTGCCCGGCCCCCCCGATCAGGCAGCGCCAGCGCCAGTGCTAGCCGCGACCGCCGAAGGGCTGCGGCTTGAGGGAGCGCAGGTAGGCAATCAGCGCGTCCAGATCGGCGTCGCTGATGTTTTTGTAGAAGTCGAAGCCCATCGGTGGCCGGTAGCCCTTGCCATCGCGGTCGACGCCCTGGTGCAGCACGGTCTTGATCTGGGCATCGGTCCAGTCCTTCAGGCCGCTCGGATGCGGAGTGAGGTTGCGCGAAACGCTCTCGCCCCAGGGTCCCTTGAAGGACTGGCCGCCGGCGCCAAGCAGGTCCATGTGCAGCATGCCCTTGTCGTCGCGTGGCGTGTGGCATTCCAGGCAGTGACCGATGGTCGCCAGGTATTGCCCGTAATGGAGCTTGTTGCCCGGTGCCGGCGCGCTGACACGCTTGACCGGCGGGCCGTAGGCGCTCGGCAACGGCATGTTGTACTGCGACTTTGCAACCACGTTGCGCACCGCGGGCTGCGCGCGCAGGTAGGCGATGATGGCGGCCAGATCGGCGTCCGAGATGCTGCGGTAGAACGGGATCGGCATCGGCGGGCCGATCAGGCGGCCGTCCGGGCGGATGCCTTCGCGGATCGCCTTGGCCAGCTGGGCGTCGGTCCATTTGCCAATGCCGGTGTCGCGGTCGGGCGTGATGTTCGCGGCAACGGCCTTGAACGCCGCGTCGTCGAACACCATGCCGCCTGAGAGTCCTTTTTCCAACAGCGGCTGGCCCTGCTCGCCGCGCGCGACGTGGCAATTGCCGCAGGCAATGATGCCCTCCATTAGGTACTTGCCGCGCGCCAGCCGTGCCGCTTGCTGCGCCCAGGCGCTGCCGATGCCGGTTGCCAGCAGCGCGCAGAGCGCCAGTTTCAACAACTTGCCCATGCTTGTTCTCCTGTTGTGGCCTGCCTTGCAGAGATGACAACTGGCAGCGCCGGTTTGGGGACGATGACCGGCGCACTATGCACGCCGTCGCGCGGCCTTGGCAGCCGGTGCTGCAAAAGCCCGCACGACCAGCGTGGCTATGCAGGCTTCGCCCGCTCGGGATCTTTTCCCCTGCCGGATCGAAGGTGGCGGGTTTCGGCGGCAAAATAGCGTCCGACAAACCCGATCACCCACCCATCTCAAGGAACACATCCATGGCAAAGATTGCTTTTCTCGGCGCCGGCCTGCTCGGCGCTGCTTTTGCCGAGGCGGCCGCCGCGCGCGGCGACACCGTCACGGCCTGGAACCGCTCGGCGGAGAAGGTCCTGGCCCTGGCATCGTTCGGCGTGATCGCGGCCGCAACGCCGGCGCAGGCCGTGCGCGATTGCGCGCGCGTGCACCTGGTGCTCAAGGACGATGACGTGGTCGAGGAAGTGCTGGCGGCGGCGCGCCCCGGCCTGGCAAGCAGCGCGGTCATCCTCGATCACACGACGACCCTGCCCGGGCGCACAGCGGCGCGCTCGGCGCAGTTCGCGGCGCAGGGCATCAAGTACCTGCATTGCCCGGTGTTCATGGGCCCGCCCGCGGCGCGCAAGGCGCTCGGCAGCATGATGGTGTCAGGCCCGCAGGCGGTCTTCGAGGAAGTGAAGGCGGAACTGGCGAAGATGACGGGCCGGCTGGAATACTACGGCGAGCGCAGCGATCTGGCGGCGGTCAAGAAGCTGTGCGGCAACGCCGCCATCATCGGCGTCTCCGCGCTGCTGGCCGATATCCTGACGATCGCGCAGGCCAGCGGTGTCAGCGGCGAGGAGGCGATCAGCGCGCTCGGCCTGTTCGACATCAACTCCACCATCAGCGGGCGCGGCATGAACATGGCCAAGGGGAATTTCGCGCCGAGCTTCGAGCTCACGATGGCGCGCAAGGACGTGCGCCTGATGATCGAGACGGCCGGTGCGCGCCCGCTGGCGGCACTGCCGGCGATTGCCGCGCGCATGGACCAGCTGATCGCGGCCGGCCATGGCGCGCAGGACGCGAGCGTGCTGGGCATCGACGCCGTGCAGGGCGGCTGAGCTTAATCGTCATCCCGGGCTTGACCCGGGATCCATGCATTCGGACAGTGCCACGCGAAGCATGGATTGCGGATCAGGTCCGCAATGACAGCCGTATATCAGCCGCCGCGCTGGCGCAGCAAGGCCAGTCTGACTAGTGGCAGGCGGTCGTTGCCGAAGTACATGTCGTCGCCGACGAAGATCGTGGGCGAGCCGAAGCCGCCGCGCCGGATCACTTCGTCGGTGTTGTCCTTGAGTTGCTGCTTGATCGCGCTGTCGGCAATGCCGGCGAGGAATGCGTCGCCGTCGATGCCGAGTTGCGCGCAGATGGCCAGCAGCACGGCGTCCTGCGAGATGTCTTCCTCGCGCGCCCAGTAGGCTTCGAACACGGCGCGGGCGAAGGCCGGCAGCTTGCCTTGCGGCTCGAGCCAGATGCAGCCGCGCATGGCCTTGACGCTGTTCACCGGGAACACCTTGGGCGGCATGATGATCTTCAGGCCGGCCACGCGTGCCCAGTCCTGCATGTCCTTGAGCATGTAGGCCGCCTTGGCGGGCACCGGGTTCTCGCGCATGGCGTAGACGCTCGGATTGATGGCGTTGAAAATTCCGCCCACCAGCACCGGCCGCCAATGGATCGGCTCGTTGAGTTCAGCCGCCAGCGGCTCGATGTTGTGGAAGGCCAGATAGGTCCAGGGGCTGGAGCAGTCAAAGAAGAATTCAAGCATGGTGCTACACCTTCAAACGAGTTTGTGATCGCCATCGCGCACGCTCTGCGCGGTCTGGCCGAACAGCGCCTTGCGCGCTTCTTCGCTCATGCTGTTGGCGCGCAGCGCCTTGAGCAGCTCGACGCCGCGCCGCACGGCCGGGCGCTCGATCAGCGTGTTGTACCAGCGCTCGACGTGCGGAAAGTCGGCCAGCGCCACCTGCTGCGCCGTGTGCGTGCGGATCCAGGGGAAGATGGCCATGTCGGCGATCGAATAGTCCGGCCCCGCGACGAAGGCACCGGTGCGTCCGAGCTGCGTGTTGAGCACGCCGTAGAGGCGGTTGACTTCCTTGCCATAGCGTTCGATCGCGTACGGCACTTTTTCCGGCGCGTAGAGCAGGAAGTGGCCGTTCTGCCCGGCCATCGGCCCCAGGCAGCCCATCTGCCACATCAGCCACTGCGTGACCTGGTAGCGGCCCCGGACATCGGGCGGCATGAACTGCCCGCTTTTTTCCGCCAGGTACAGCAGGATGGCGCCGCTCTCGAACACCGGGATCGGCGCGCCGCCGTCGGCGGGTTTGGTGTCGACGATGGCCGGCATGCGGTTGTTCGGGCTGATCGCGAGAAAAGCCGGCGCGAACTGCTCGCCCTTGCCGATGTTGACTGGCAGCACGCGGTAGGGCAGGCCGCATTCCTCCAGCATGATGGAAATTTTCCAGCCGTTGGGCGTGGGCCAGTAGTAGAGGTCGATCATGGCGGCTCCGTTGGTTCGGTTGCTGATGATATGCGCTGCATCCGACGCCGCCCGGCGTCATCCAGCGCCTCCATCAGGATGACATCACGGTCCGACAACCGGAGCCGGCAGCGGCATCCTGCGCGCCGTCAGCACCGTGCGCAGGCGGTCTGGGTAGTCGCTGATGATGCCGTCCACGCTCCAGCCGATCAGCTTGTCCATCTCGGCCGGGTTGTTGATGGTCCAGGGCAGGACCTTCAGGCCCAGGGTGTGCGCCTTCTTCACCAGGTCTTCGGTCACGGCGCCGCCATTGGGCGACCAGATGGCCCCGCCGGCAGCCTTGACCATGGCCGGAAGATCCGGATAGTCGGCGATCCGGTAGCCGGCCGTCCAGATGGCGCCGGCGATGGTGTCGTTGCTGGCGTTCTGGAAGCTCAGATAGGCGGTCGGAATCTCAGGCGCGATTCTCTGCGCGATCTGCAGCGTGCGCCAGTCGAAGCTCTGGATGGTCACGCGGTCGGCCATGCCGACATCGCGCACGAGCTTGACCAGGGCCTGGGTCATCACCTCGGGGCTGGCCGTGTCGTTCGGCTGCGTGGGATCGACCTTGGTTTCGATGTTGAATCGCACCTTGCTGCCCCAGGCCTTGACGCGCTCGAACAGCGCGGCCAGCGCCGGTATGCGCGTGCCATCGACAGGCTCCTGCGTGGCGAACTGCGCGGCATAGGGCGTGCCCGGCTTGATGCGGCCCAGTTCGTAAGTCTGGATCTGCGCCAAGGTCAGCGAGCGGATCAGCGGGCCCTTGCTGCCGCTCAGCCATTCACCCTTGGCATCGCGCGCGATCAGCGGGTTCAGGTAGGGGTCGTGCGAGATGACCAGCACATCGTCGGCGCTCAGACCCACGTCGAGCTCCAGCGTGTCCACCCCGATGCGCATGGCCTTCTCGAAAGCCGGCAGCGTGTTCTCGGGTGCCAGACCGCGCGTGCCGCGGTGGCCTTCCAGGTCAAAGGCGAATGCCGGCGCGGCCAGAATCAGACTCAGCAGCAGGCAGGGGAAAAGGCGTGTATTCATGGCCGCATTGTGCACAATGGATGAGGCGGGCCGCCAGCACGGCCATCTTGCATGGGCGGGCACGGCATGCCCACGCTTTCAATTATCCGGCAACACCCGGCGGGCGCTTCAGTCCTGCGCCAGCGCTTCCATCAACTCGGTCTCAATCGCGATCTGGGCGCGGTTGTGCTGCAACTCCGCGCCTTCGATCAGGAAGGTGTCGTCCACGCGCTCGCCCAGCGTGGCGATCTTGGCCAGCTGCAGATTGATCTGGTGGCGGGCCAGCACGCGCGCCACGCTGTAGAGCAGGCCGACGCGGTCGCTCGCTGTGATGTTGAGCAGCCAGCGCTGGCCCTTCTCGTCGGGGCGCAGCGTGACGCGCGGCGCGATCGGGAAGCTCTTGACGCGGCGCGACACGCGGCCGCGGCTCGGCGGCGGCAGCGGCGTGGTCTGGGTGACAGCGCGGCTGAGCTCGCTCTCCACCATGCTGATGAGTTCTTGGTAATGGTCGGACCAGCTCGGCGCAATGATCTGAAAGGTGTCCAGCGCGTAGCCGTTGTTGGCGGTGTGGATGCGCGCGTCGAGAATGCTGAAGCCGCCCTTGTCGAAGTAGCCGCAGATGCGGGCGAACAGGTCGGGCTGGTCCGGCGTATAGACCACCACCTGCAGGCCTTCGCCGACCGGCGAATGGCGCGCGCGCACGATCGACTTGCCGCTGCCGACATGGCGCGACAACTGGCGCGCATGCCAGGCGATGTCGGCGGCATCGTGGCGCATGAAATAGCCGACGTCCAGCGTATCCCATAGCTTCTTGTGCGCCTCGAACGGCATGGCGTAGAGCGCCAGCAGGATCAGGGCTTCGCGCTTGCTGGCCTCGACCTCGGCGTCCGGGTCCGGTGCGCGTCCGCCCAGCGCGCGCAGCGTCATGCGGTACAGGTCTTCGAGCAGCTTGCCCTTCCAGGCATTCCAGACCTTGGGCGAGGTGCCGCGGATGTCGGCCACCGTCATCAGGTACAGGGCGGTGAGATTGCGCTCGTTGCCGACCCGCTTGGCGAAGGCCTGGATCACGGCCGGGTCGCTCAGGTCCGACTTCTGCGCCGTGTGGCTCATCGTCAGATGTTCGTGCACGACGAAGGCGATCAGTTTCGCGTCTTCCTTCGCAAAGCCGTGCTCGCGGCAGAAGCGCCGCACCTCGATCGCGCCGAGTTCCGAGTGATCGCCGCCGCCCCCTTTGGCGATGTCGTGGAACAGCGCGGCCACATAGAGGATCCAGGGCTTGTCCCAGCCCGAGGCCAGCTGCGAGCAGAACGGGTACTCGTGCGCGTGCTCGACGATGAAGAAGCGCCGCACGTTGCGCAGCACCATCAGGATGTGCTGGTCCACCGTGTAGACGTGAAACAGGTCGTGCTGCATCTGCCCGACGATCTTGCGGAACACCCACAGATAGCGCCCCAGCACCGAGGTCTGGTTCATGAGCCGCATGGCATGCGTGATGCCGTCGTGCTCCATCAGGATCTTGCGGAAGGTCTCGCGATTGACCGGGTCGGCGCGGAACTTGCCATCCATCACGTTGCGCGCGTTGTACAGCGCGCGCAGCGTGCGCGCCGACAGGCCCTTGGCGCCGGCGGTGGTCTGGTAGAGCAGAAAGGTCTCCAGGATGGCGTGCGGCTCGCGCTGGTACAGGTCGTCGCTGACGACCTCGATCATGCCGGCCTTGTCCGAGAAGCGTTCGTTGATCGGGCGCGGCTCGTGCGTCGAGGGGTTGAGCCGCTCCTCGATGTTGAGCAGCAGGATCTGGTTGAGCTGCGTCACCGCCTTGGCCGCCCAGTAGTAGTGGCGCATCAGCATTTCGCTGGGGCGGATCTGGAACGGCTTGGAAGAATCGACGACGCTCGGCCCATTGGTATAGCCGAATGTGGTTGCGACGGCGGCCTGCATGTCGAACACCAGACGGTCTTCGCGCCGCTTGGCGATCAGGTGCAATCGCGCGCGGATCAGGCGCAGCAACGCCTCGTTGTGCTTGATCTGCTTGACTTCGAAATCGGTCGCCAGGCCGTTTCGCGCGAGCTCGTCCCAGTCCGATCCGTAGCCGGCCGCCTTCGCCACCCACAGGATCACCTGCAGGTCGCGCAGCCCGCCGGGCGACTCCTTGCAATTGGGTTCGAGCGCGTAGGGCGTGTCCTCGAACTTGCTGTGGCGCTGGCGCAGCTCCAGCGTCTTGGCGACAAAGAAGGCGTTCGGATCCATGGCGGCGAAGAACTGCTTCTGGAATTGGGCATACAGGCCGGCACTGCCTGTGATCAGACGGCCCTCGAGCAGGCTCGTCTGGATCGTCACGTCGTTGGCGGCCTCGTGCAGGCATTCAGCCAGCGTGCGCACGCTCGATCCGATCTCCAGGCCGGTGTCCCAGCAACTGCCGATGAAGCCTTCGATGCGGGCCTTGAGCGCGGCATCGGTGTCGGGGGCTTCGCCGTCGGGCAGCAGCACCAGCACGTCGATGTCCGAGTAAGGAAACAGTTCGCCGCGCCCGTAGCCGCCGACCGCCAGCAGCGCGAACGGGGTGGCAAAGCCGGCCCGATGCCACAGCGCCTTGAGCGTGCTGTCGGCCAGCTTCGACAGGGCACCCAGCGTGGCGCGCACGCCGCGCGTGGAGGACGTTCCACTCGACGCCAGCGACTGCAGCAAGGCCTCTTTTTGAGCACGAAAGTGCGTGCGCAGCGCGACCGGATCGAGCATGGGCGGCTACTTCACAAAGGCCGGCAGCGGCGGGCAACCGGCCGACAGGGTCAGCACCTCATAGCCGGTTTCTGTCACCAGCACCGTGTGTTCCCATTGCGCCGAGAGCGAGCGGTCCTTGGTGACGATGGTCCAGCCGTCGCCCATCTCCTTGATCTCGCGCCGACCCGCGTTGAGCATGGGCTCGATCGTGATCGTCATGCCGGCCTTGAGCTGCTCAAGCGTGCCCGGGCGCCCGTAGTGCAGCACCTGCGGCTCCTCATGGAAGTTCTGCCCGATGCCGTGGCCGCAGAATTCGCGCACCACGCTCAGGCCATGGCCTTCGGCAAATTGCTGGATCGCGTGCCCGATGTCGCCCAGGTAGGCGCCGGCCCTGACTTTGACGATACCGTGCCACATCGCCTCGTAGGTCAACGCGCACAGTCGGCGTGCCGCCAGCGAGGCTTCGCCGACGATGAACATGCGGCTGGAGTCGCCGTGCCAGCCGTCCTTGATGACTGTGACGTCGATATTGACGATGTCGCCCTTCTTGAGCGGCTTGTCGTTCGGAATGCCGTGGCAGACCTGGTGGTTGATCGAGGTGCAGATCGCCTTCGGATACGGGTTGTGTCCCGACGGCGCGTAGTTCAGCGGCGCCGATATCGCGTGCTGCACCTCGGTCGTGTAGTCGTTGGCGAGCTTGTCGAGTTCGTTGGTCGTGACACCGGGCTTGACGAAGGGGGTCAGGTAATCCAGAAGTTCAGCGGCGAGTCGGCCGGCCACGCGCATGCCGGCAATGCCGGCGGCGTCTTTGTAGGTGATGGTCATGGCTTGAATTATCCCATCGGGCGTAATGGCCTGCTGGCGTGGGGGTCCGGTTAAAATCTGTGTCATCCCCGAAGCGGGCCGCCTAGCGCCCAAGCCGTGGACTCCCGTCAACCCGTCAGCACCTAATCCAGGCCTCCAACGTGACCCTCTTCATCAGCCAATTCGAGGGCGGCAGCGCACTCAGCCCGTTCCGTGTCCAGCAACTCCTGCCCGGTCTGCAGGCGATCAACGACAAGATCTGCGATGTGGCCGCGCGCTATGCGCACCTGGTGACGACGGATGCCGAGCCCGATCAGGGATTGAAGGCGCAATTGACCGCGCTGCTGAGCTATGGGCTGGCCTACAGCGGTCCGAGCGAGGGTGCGCTGTTCGTCGTGACGCCGCGCTTCGGCACGGTCTCGCCATGGGCCTCCAAGGCCACCGACATCGCTCACAACTGCGGCCTGGCGGTTCGCCGGGTCGAGCGCATTCTGGAATACCGCGTCGTGCTGAAGTCCGGATTATTGGGCAAGACTGCGCTGTCGGCGCAGCAACAGGCGCAGATTGGCGACCTGCTGCACGATCGCATGACCGAGAGCGTGATGTTCGACCGCGCCAGCGCCTGCGGCCTGTTCAGCGCGCTACCGGCCGCGCCGCTGGCACATGTCGATGTGCTGCACGGCGGCAAGGCAGCGCTGCAGGCGGCCAACACCGAGTTCGGTCTGGCGCTTGCCGGCGACGAGATCGACTACTTGGTGCAGGCCTTCACGCAGTTGCAGCGCAACCCGACCGATGTCGAATTGATGATGTTCGCGCAGGCCAACAGCGAGCATTGCCGCCACAAGATATTCAACGCGCAGTTCACGATCAACGGCACGCCACAGCCCATGAGCCTGTTCGGCATGATCCGCCACACGCACCAGACGAACCCGCAGCATATGCTGGTGGCCTATTCGGACAACGCCTCGGTGATGGAAGGCGTGGCGGTCGAGCGCTTTGTTGCCCGCTCGGCCACCGGCACGGGCGAGAGCAGCGC
>CAIKMZ010000055.1 GCA_903828665.1 uncultured beta proteobacterium | reverse complement strand
GCAGTTGATTCAGCGCATCGACCAGTTTGTCACTCACCACAATGCCCACAGCCAACCCTTCCAATGGACGGCTACTGCAGATTCGATCCTGGAAAAGTTGCATCGACTTTGCTCACGTATCAGTGGGACAGGACACTAGGCGATCGTTTCCGCCGGTCGTTGTTGCAATCCGGTCCAGCGCGAGCCTTGACCGCGCACACGAGATGCATCACCGCTTTTGCGGATAGCCCGTGATCTCCTGGATATCGCGGTACAGCGGCTGCAGCCGCTGGTACATGCGCTGGTAGACGCGGCGGTACAGTTGCTCGTAGGTCTCGGCGTGCACCGACTCGGGCATGAAGACCTGGCCGACGCGCGTCATCTGCGCGATCGCCGTGGCGAAGTCGGGATGCAGCCGCAGGCCCACCGCGGCCAGCACTGCGGCGCCGAGTCCGCTGGTCTCGTACAGATGGGCGCGTTCGCACGGCAGGTTGAAGACGTTGGCCGTGATCTGCATCGCGGCATCGCTTTGTGAGCCACCGCCGGAAATCCGCACACGGGTGATGCTGGGCCCACCACGCTTCTCGATGCGCTCCTTGCCTTCGCGCAAGGCGTAGGCAAGGCCTTCGAGAATCGCGCGGTAGAGGTGGGCGCGCGTGTGGACATCGCCAAAGCCAATGACAGCGCCCTTGGCTTCCGGTCCCGGCACCTTGATCCCGGGGTTCCAGAACGGCTGCAACATCAGGCCCTGGGCGCCGGGCGGCACCGCATTGACCAGTTCATCGAACAGGGTTTCCGGCGTGACGCCGCGCTCGCGCGCGAGTTGCTGTTCGTGCAGGCCGAATTGTTCCTTGAACCAGTTCACCATCCAGAAGCCGCGCGTGATCTGGATTTCCGTGTTGTAGTGCTGCGGCATGGCCGCCTGGTAGGGCGGCACGAAACGCGTCGCTTCCAGATAGCGCGCGGTGGTGGTGTTGATGGTGGCCGTTGTGCCATAAGACAGGCAGGCGATCTCGGGCGTCAGGCAACCAGCGCCAATCACTTCGCAGGCCTTGTCGGCGGCGCCCGCGATCAGTGCCAGCCCTTGCGGTATGCCGGTGTCGCGCGCCGCCGCTGCACTGATTTCACCCAGGATGGTTCCGGCGGCGACCAGTTCAGGCAGCATGCTGCGCTGGATTGGCATGGCCTGCCATTTCCAGTCCCACGGGGCGGCCCAGCGGCCGCGCTTGTAGTCGAACGGGATGTAGCCGACCTGGGACGCCACCGAGTCCACGAAACGCCCGGTGAAGCGGTAGTTCAGGTAGCCCGATAGCAGAAGGTACTTGTCCGTCTTGGCCCAGATCTCGGGCTGGTTCTGCGCGATCCAGTTGGCTTCGGCCTCATGCTGGAAATAGCGCACCGTGGCACGCATGTCGATGGCGCGCAGCGCAGCCTCCCACCACCACGCCAGTTGCGGTGCGTGCTCGGCGCGGCGCTGGTCGAGCCAGAGCATGGCCGGCCGCAAAGGCTGGCCCTGTTTGTCCAGGGCAATGGTGGTGCCGCGCTGGGTCGTGATCACCACGCCGGCGATGCTGCTCTTGGGAATGTCGGTGCTGGACCAGAGTTGCTGGCAGGCTTGGCACAGCGTCTGCCAGAAGGCCTCGGGTTCGTTTTCAACCCAGCCTGGCTGTGGTGAGTGGTAGCTGTCGATGGCGACCTGCGCCTTGGCCAGCAGATGACCCTGCAAGTCGAACAGCAGGGCGCGCACGCTTTGCGTGCCGTTGTCGATCGCCAGCAGGCAGGGCTGGCTCACGGCGGGGTGACTGGTGCAGAACTCATCGAGTCGGCATTATCACCCCGGCAATTTCATTGCGAAACGCTCGTTTGCCCTACAGCACCTTGGCGATCGACGCGCAGACGTGGTCGATGTTCTTGCTGTTGAGCGCTGCGACGCACATGCGGCCGGTGTCGGTGCCGTAGACGCCGAATTCATTGCGCAGGCGCACCATCTGGTCCTTGGTCAGTCCCGAATAGCTGAACATGCCGATCTGTCTGGTGATGAAGCTCATGTCCTGCTTGACGCCGGCGGCCTTCAGGCCATCGACCAGTTTCTGGCGCATCGCCTTGATGCGCACGCGCATTTCGCCGAGTTCCTTTTCCCACAGCGCGCGCAGTTCCGGATTGGAAAGAACGGCCGCCACGATGGCGCCGCCGTGCGTTGGCGGGTTGCTGTAGTTGGTGCGGATCACGATCTTGAGCTGGCTCAGAACGCGGCCTGCCTCTTCCTTGTTCTCGCACAGTACGCTCAGGGCGCCGACACGCTCGCCGTACAGGCTGAAGCTCTTGCTGAAGCTGGTCGAGACAAAGAAGGTCAAGCCGGCCGCGACGAACTTCTGCACCACGGCGCCGTCTTCGGCCAGACCGTTGGCGAAGCCCTGGTAGGCCATGTCGAGGAAGGCCACCAGTTGCTTGGCCTTGACCGCGGAGACCACCTGATCCCACTGGGCTGGCGTGATGTCGTAGCCGGTCGGGTTGTGGCAGCACGCATGCAGGACGATCACTGTGCCGGGCGCGGCGGCATTGAGCGCCGACAGCATGCCGGCGAAATTCAGGCTGCGTGTCTGAGCGTCGTAGTAGGGGTAGCTTTCAACCGTGAAACCGGCGTTGGTGAACAGGGCGCGGTGGTTTTCCCAGCTGGGGTCCGAGATCAGGACCTTGGCCTTCGGATTCAGGTGCTGCAGGAAGTCCGCACCGACCTTGAGGCCGCCGGTGCCGCCGAGAGCCTGGATGGTGGCGATGCGCCCGGACTTGACCGGCTCGCTGTCAGCGCCAAACACCAGCGACTTGACCGCTGCGTCATACGCGGCGATGCCGTCGATCGGCAGGTAACCGCGCGCCGTCGGCTTGTCCATCATGGTCTTTTCGGCCGCCTGAACGCATTGCAGCAGAGGCAGCTTGCCGTTGTCGTCGTAGTAGACACCGACGCCGAGATTGACCTTGTTCGGGTTGGTGTCGGCGGCAAATTGTTCGTTCAGACCCAGGATCGGGTCGCGCGGGGCCATTTCGACAGCGGTGAAGAGTGACATGGGAAAGTCCTGTTAAGAGAAGTCAAAGAAGAACGGAAACGGAAACGGTGCAGCTTGCGGGTTTACCCTGAATTTTAACGGCGCCGCTGCCAGAGCGGCCGCGCTTTTTCACACAACATTGACCTTGATCGGATTCGGTGCCTGAGCCTGTGTGGCGCGCTGGCCCGGACGGTGCCGGCGCAACCCGCTACCATCTCTTGTTCCGCGCATCGCGCGACCCATCTTCCAATCGCCTGCCATGTCCATTGCCGCACCCCTTGTCACGTCCGCCACGGACGACGCCGACGCGTCGCGCGCCGGCATCTTCGTGCGCTTCCCCGGTTCGCCGTTCGAGCTGTACCAACCCTATCCGCCGGCCGGCGACCAGCCCGAGGCGATCGACAAGCTGGTGGCCGGCATCGAGGACGGCGAGGTGTTCCAGACCCTGCTCGGCGTGACCGGTTCCGGCAAGACTTTCACCATGGCCAACGTCATCGCCCGTCTCGGTCGCCCGGCCATCGTTTTCGCGCCGAACAAGACACTGGCGGCACAGCTCTACAGCGAGTTCCGGGAGTTCTTTCCGCGCAACGCGGTCGAGTACTTCGTCAGCTACTACGACTACTATCAGCCCGAGGCCTATGTGCCGCAGCGCGACCTGTTCATCGAGAAGGACTCGGCCATCAACGAGCACATCGAGCAGATGAGGCTGAGCTGTACCAAGAGCGTGCTCGAGCGCCGCGACGTCGTGATCGTGGCCTCCGTATCGGCCATCTACGGCATCGGCCAGCCCGAGGCCTATCACAAGATGGTCATGACGCTGCGCGCCGGCGACAAGATGGGCCAGCGCGACCTGATCATGCAACTGGTGCGCATGCAGTACCAGCGCAACGACGTTGATTTCTCGCGCGGCAAGTTCCGCGTGCGCGGCGACACCATCGACGTCTTTCCGGCCGAGCACAGCGAGATGGCGCTGCGCATCGAACTGTTCGACGATGAGATTGAATCGCTGCAGTTGTTCGATCCGCTGACCGGGCGCATCCGCCAGAAGATCCCGCGCTTTACCGTCTACCCTAGCAGCCATTACGTGACGCCGCGCGAGCAGGTGCTCGCAGCCGTGGAGACAATCAAGATCGAGCTGTCGGACCGGCTCAAGGAGCTGACCGGCATGGGCAAGCTGGTCGAGGCCCAGCGTCTCGAGCAGCGCACGCGCTTCGATCTGGAGATGCTCAGCGAAGTCGGGCATTGCAAAGGCATCGAGAACTACAGCCGGCACCTGAGCGGCGCGGCCCCGGGCGAGCCGCCCGCGACGCTGACCGATTACCTACCCAAGGACGCCGTGATGTTTCTCGATGAAAGCCACGTGCTGATCGGGCAGTTCGGCGGTATGTACAACGGCGACCGCTCGCGCAAGAGCACGCTGGTCGAGTACGGCTTTCGCCTGCCCAGCGCGCTCGACAACCGGCCGCTCAAGTTCGAGGAATTCGAGCGCCGCATGCGCCAGGCGGTGTTCGTCTCGGCCACGCCGGGGCAGTGGGAGCAGGACCATGCCGGGCAGGTGGTGGAGCAACTGGTGCGCCCGACCGGTCTGGTCGACCCTGAAGTCGAGGTGCGTCCCGCTACCAGCCAGGTCGACGACGTGCTGCAGGAAATCCGCATCCGCGTCGAGAAGCACGAGCGCGTGCTGATCACCACGCTGACCAAGCGCATGGCCGAGCAGCTGACGGATTATCTGAGCGACAACGGCGTCAAGGTGCGCTACCTGCACAGCGATGTCGACACCGTCGAGCGCGTCGAGATCCTGCGCGACCTGCGATTGGGCACCTTCGATGTGCTGGTCGGCATCAACCTGCTGCGCGAGGGCCTCGACATCCCGGAAGTCTCGCTGGTGGCGATCCTCGACGCCGACAAGGAAGGGTTCTTGCGTTCCGAGCGTTCGCTGATCCAGACCATCGGCCGCGCCGCGCGCAACCTGCAGGGGCGCGCCATCCTCTATGCCGACCGGATCACCGACTCGATGCAGCGCGCCATCGGCGAGACCGAGCGCCGCCGTGCCAAGCAGGTGCTGTACAACGAGCTGCATCACATCACGCCGCGCTCCATCGTCAAGGAGGTCAGGGACCTGATCGACGGCGTCTACAGCGAGAAGGCGGGCAGGGAAGCGGACCGGCTCGAACGCGATGCGGTGCAGCGGGCCAAGGTGGAAGAAATGAGCGAGAAGGACATTTCGCGCGAAATCAAACGTTTGGAAAAGCTCATGCTCGAGCACGCACGCAACCTCGAGTTCGAAAAGGCGGCGCGCGTTCGCGACCAGTTGGGCATCCTCAAGGAGCAGGCCTTTGGCGCGGCGGGCAGCGACAACATCGTGGTGCTGGCGACCAATGGTAAAGCTTCGTAAATCCGGTTGAATCGGGCGCTTACCCGAGCAAATTACAGGGTTTCTTGCTATACTTGACTACGTTAGTCAACCAAACAGACTGAAGGAGCATCAAATGCGACTCACCACCAAAGGCCGCTTTGCGGTCACCGCCATGATTGACCTCGGTCTGCGTCAGAGCAACGGCCCCGTCACATTGGCTGCCATCAGCCAGCGCCAGCAGATCTCCCTGTCCTATCTGGAGCAGCTGTTTGGCAAACTGCGCCGCCACGAACTGGTCGAATCGACACGCGGACCAGGCGGTGGCTACACACTGGCGCGCAATCCGTCCGAGATCACCGTTGCCGAGATCATCAGCTCGGTTGACGAGCCGATGGATGCGACCCACTGCGGCGGCAAGGAAAATTGCCTCGGGGAAGCCGAGCGCTGCATGACGCACGATCTGTGGACTGCGCTCAATGTGCGCATGGTCGAGTTCCTCGAATCCGTGACCTTGCAAAAGCTCGTCGACGACCAGCTGGCCAAGGGGTTCCGGGTCGAGGACAAGCCCACGCTCAAGCGCGCCATATCCAGCATGCCGACGGTCAGGCCGATCCGCATGAACGTGCCGAACTCGGTCTTTGCCCTCGGCAACGCGTTTTCCAAGAACTGAGCTGCCCGACAATCGGTCCTTCAACCAACAGCAACAATGAACCCGTGATGGATACAACCCCGCATTTCCCGATCTACATGGACTACAGCGCCACCAATCCCTGCGACCAGCGGGTGGTGGACGCCATGATTCCCTGGTTGCGTCAGCATTTCGGCAACCCGGCGTCGCGCAGCCATGCCTGGGGTTGGGAGGCGGAAGCCGCCGTCGAGAAGGCGCGCGAGCAGGTCGCCGCGCTGATCGGCGCCGATACGCGCGAGATCGTCTGGACCTCCGGCGCGACCGAGTCGAACAACCTGGCGCTCAAGGGCGCGGCGGGTTTCTACAAGACCAAGGGCCGCCACATCATCACGGTCAAGACCGAGCACAAGGCAGTGCTCGACACCTGCCGCGAACTCGAGCGCCAGGGATTTGAAGTGACCTATCTCGATGTGCAGCCCGATGGCCTGCTCGACATCGAGGTCTTCAAGGCCGCCATCCGGAGCGACACGATTCTGGCCAGCGTCATGTACGTGAACAACGAGATCGGCGTGATCCAGGACATTGCGGCGATCGGCGCAATCTGCCGCGAAAAGGGCATCGTCTTTCACGTCGATGCAGCGCAGGCCACGGGCCGCGTCGAGTTCGACCTGAGCCGCATGCCGGTGGACCTGATGAGCCTGACCTCGCACAAGACCTACGGCCCCAAGGGCATCGGCGCGCTGTTCGTGCGGCGCAAACCGCGCGTTCGCATCGAAGCGCAGATGCACGGTGGCGGTCATGAGCGCGGCATGCGCTCGGGCACGCTGCCGACGCACCAGATCGTGGGCATGGGCGAGGCCTACCGCATTGCCAAGGATGAAATGGGCGCAGAGAACGTGCGCATCCGCGCCCTGCACGACCGCATGCTGGCGGGCCTGAAGGACGTCGAGCAGGTTTTCATCAACGGCCACCTCGAGAAGCGCGTGCCGCACAACCTCAACATGAGCTTCAACTATGTCGAGGGTGAGTCCCTGATCATGGGCATCAAGGGTCTGGCGGTATCGAGCGGCTCGGCCTGCACCTCGGCCAGCCTCGAGCCCAGCTATGTGCTGCGCGCCCTCGGCCGCAGCGACGAATTGGCGCACAGCAGCCTGCGCATGACGATCGGGCGCTGGACGACCGAAGAAGAAATCGATTACGCCGTCGAGACCATCAAGCTCAACGTTGCCAAACTGCGTGACCTGAGCCCCTTGTGGGACATGTACAAGGAAGGCATCGACATCTCCACGATCCAGTGGGCGGCGCACTAAATTCAAGAGGTACTGATATGGCATATTCTGAAAAGGTCATTGACCACTACGAGCATCCCCGCAACGTCGGCTCGTTCGACAAGGGTGACGAATCGGTCGGCACCGGCATGGTCGGTGCGCCCGCCTGCGGCGACGTCATGAAGCTGCAGATCAAGGTCAATCCGGTTTCCGGCGTGATCGAAGACGCGCGCTTCAAGACCTATGGCTGCGGCTCGGCCATCGCCTCCTCGTCGCTGGTGACCGAATGGGTCAAGGGCAAGACGCTGGACCAGGCTGCGGCGCTCAAGAACAGCGAGATCGCGGAAGAACTGGCCTTGCCGCCGGTGAAGATCCACTGCTCGATCCTGGCCGAAGATGCCATCAAGGCGGCGGTGAACGACTACCGCCAGAAGCACAACGCAGGGCAGGCGATTTGAAATGGCTGTCACGCTGACACAAGCTGCGGCCCGTCACGTCAGTCGCTACCTGGCCAAGCGCGGCAAGGGTGTCGGCGTGCGCCTGGGCGTCAAGACCACGGGCTGCTCAGGCCTGGCCTACAAGCTCGAATACGTCGACGAGATCGACCCCGAAGACATGGTTTTTGAAGGCCATGGCGTGAAGGTTCTGATCGAGCCGAAAAGCTATGCCTACCTCGATGGCACGGAGCTCGATTTTGTCCGTGAAGGATTGAACGAGGGCTTCAAGTTCAATAACCCGCGGGAGCGTGATCGCTGCGGCTGCGGCGAGTCGTTTCGGGTGTGAATCTTCAATCGAACGATTTCGAACTGTTTGGTCTTGCCCTCCGGTTTGAGCAGGACCGCGCGGCCATCGATGACCGCTGGAAAGATCTGCAGCGCGAGGCGCATCCGGACCGCTTTGCCGCCCAGGGCGCTGCGGCGCAGCGCGTGGCGATGCAATGGTCGGTGCGCATCAACGAGGCCTATCGCCGGCTGAAGGATCCGCTCAGGCGGGCTGCCTATCTGTGCGAATTGCACGCGGCGCCGGTCAATGCCGAGGACAACACGGCGATGCCGGCGGCGTTCCTGATGCAGCAGATGGAATGGCGCGAGGCGCTCGACGAGGCGCGCGATGCGGTCGAGCTCGACCGCCTGGCCAGCGAGGTCCGCTCGGTCCGACAGGACGCCTTGCAGGAATGCGCCCGTTTGCTCGATGTCGAGCGCGATTACGTGGCGGCGGTACGCCAGGTGCGCGCGCTGATGTTCATCGAACGCTTTGCCGGCGACGTTGAAGCGAAGATGGACCGGATCGATGCCGCGGAGCAGGGACAATAGGGCTAATTCGAAAATAACAAACATGGCGCTGCTACAAATTTCAGAACCCGGTTACTCGCCCGATCCGCATCAGCGGCGCGTGGCCGTCGGCATCGATCTGGGCACCACGCATTCGCTGGTGGCCTCTGTGCGCAACGGCGTGGCGGAATGCCTGCCCGACGGCGAAGGCCGCGTCATCCTGCCGTCGATCGTGCGCTATCTCGAAGGCGGTGGCCGCCAGATCGGCTTCGATGCCAAGAGCGCGCAGGCGCAGGACCCGCAGAACACCATCGTCTCGGTCAAGCGCTTCATGGGGCGGGGCCTGGACGACGTGATCGGACACGAGAAGCTGCCCTATCACTTCATCGACAAGCCGGGCATGCTCGCATTGCAGACGGTGCAGGGCGAGAAGTCGCCAGTGGAGGTCAGCGCCGAGATCCTGGCCACGCTGCGCTACCGGGCCGAGGACACGTTTGCAGACGATTTGTACGGCGCCGTGATCACGGTACCGGCTTACTTCGACGACGCGCAGCGCCAGGCGACCAAGGATGCGGCGCAACTCGCTGGTCTCAATGTGCTGCGCCTGATCAACGAGCCGACCGCGGCCGCGATCGCCTACGGGCTCGACAATGCCAGCGAAGGCGTTTACGCCATCTACGATCTGGGCGGTGGCACTTTCGATATTTCCATCCTGCGCCTGACGCGCGGCGTGTTCGAGGTGCTGGCCACCGGCGGCGATTCGGCGCTGGGCGGCGACGATTACGACCGCGCCCTGGCCGACTGGGTCATGGCGCAGGCCGGCGTCAAGGTCAAGACACCGCAGGACAAGGCGATTGCCATCATTGCGGCGCGTGCCTGCAAGGAAGAGCTGTCGGCCGCGCATTGCGCTGCCTGCCATGCCTGCATCGGCGGTGAGAACGTGCGCTTCGAGGTCGTCAACGAGCAGTTCGAGAAGCTCACCGCCAGCCTGACCCAGCGCACCATGCAGGCGGTGCGCAAGACACTGCGCGATGCCGGACTGGACAAGGACGATGTCAAGGGCGTGGTCATGGTCGGCGGCTCCACGCGCATGCCGCAGATCCAGCAGGCTGTTGCCAACTTCTTCGGTCGAGCGCCGCTGACCAACCTCGACCCCGATCAGGTCGTGGCGCTGGGCGCCGCGATCCAGGCCAATCAGCTTGCGGGCAACAACACGAGCGGCGAGCTGCTGCTGCTCGACGTGATTCCGCTCTCGCTCGGCATCGAGACCATGGGCGGCCTGGTGGAACGCATCGTGCCGCGCAACGAAACCATTCCGACCGCCAAGGCGCAGGACTTCACGACCTACAAGGACGGCCAGACCGCGCTGGCGCTGCACGTGGTGCAGGGCGAGCGCGATCTGGTCGCCGATTGCCGCAGCCTGGCACGCTTCGAGCTGCGCGGCATTCCGCCGATGGCTGCCGGCGCGGCGCGCATCCGCGTCACCTTCACGGTCGACGCCGACGGCCTTCTGACGGTCAGCGCCAAGGAGCAGATCAGCGGCGTCGAGGCGCACATCGACGTCAAGCCGTCCTACGGGCTGGGCGACGAGCAGATTGCCAAGATGCTGCAAGACAGTTTCACAACCGCCGAGATCGACATGAAGGCGCGCGCGCTGGTCGAGGCCCGCGTCGATTGCGACCGCATGCTGCTGGCCAGTGCCAGCGCGCTGGCCGCCGACGGCGACATTCTTTCCGCCGACGAGCGCGCTGACATCGACGCCCTGATGGTCGCCACGCGCGCCGCCCTGGCGCTGCAGGAGCCGGCGCCGATCGAGGCGGCCACGCAGGCGCTGGCCAAGGGAACGGAAGCCTTTGCTGCGCTGCGCATGAACCGCGGCATACAGCAGGCGCTGGCCGGACGCAATATTGAGACCGTCTGAAGACGCTCCACCGGAACACACCATGCCCATCATCAAGATCCTGCCGCACCCCGACTACTGCCCGCAGGGAGCCGAGATTTCAGCGCCGGCCGGCACCTCGATCTGCGAAGCGATGCTCGAAAACCATGTCGCCATCGAGCACGCCTGCGACATGAGCTGCGCCTGCACCACCTGCCACGTGATCGTGCGCGAGGGCTTTGCATCGCTCAACGAGATTGATGAGAACGAGGAAGAC
Organism: uncultured beta proteobacterium; assembly: GCA_903828665.1. Classification (GTDB taxonomy): domain Bacteria; phylum Pseudomonadota; class Gammaproteobacteria; order Burkholderiales; family Burkholderiaceae_C; genus Rhodoferax. Next base: position 665 of record CAIKMZ010000055.1, on the reverse strand, counting down.
CTGCTGGACCGCGCCTGGGGCCTAGAGCCCAACTCACGCCTGAGCTGCCAAGCCTACCTGGCGCAGCAGGACCTGGTGGTGGAGATACCCAAGTACTCCATCAACCACGCCAAAGAAAAACATTAGCATTGCCGCATGCGTCAAATCTTTCTGGATACCGAGACCACCGGCCTGTCGGCCGACAGTGGCGACCGGATTGTCGAAATCGGCTGCGTTGAACTCGTCAACCGCAGGCTCACCGGCAACAACAAGCATTTCTATCTGAACTCCGGGCGCGAAAGCCATGAAGAGGCGTTCAAGGTGCACGGCATCAGCAGCGAGTTTTTGAAGGACAAGCCGGCCTTCGAAGCGGTGGCCGACGAACTGCTGGCGTACTTGGAAGGGGCCGAGGTCATCATCCACAACGCGCCATTCGATCTGGGCTTTCTGAACATGGAACTCGCGCTGATCAGGCGCCCCGCGCTGCACGCGTGCGTGGCCAGCGTCACCGACACGCTGCTCATGGCCAAGGAGATGTTTCCGGGCAAGCGAAATTCGCTCGACGCGCTGTGCGGACGCCTCGGCGTCGACAACTCCGGGCGCAGCCTGCACGGCGCTCTGCTCGATGCCGAACTGCTCGCCGAGGTCTATATCAACCTCACGCGCGGGCAGGACGCCCTGCTGAT
>CAIKMZ010000054.1 GCA_903828665.1 uncultured beta proteobacterium | reverse complement strand
GGTTTGCTGCCGGGCTGAAACGGACTGGCAAAGCGAACCAAGCGAAGCGACTTTGTTTTGACAGTCCGTTTGAGCTTCGTCCAGGGGCTAGCCTTACGGCTGGGGTTGTCGAACGACATCCCCAATGAGTTGAACCCGGACTTCGGATGTTGCGATAGCGATCGTTACCCGAATGGGACAAGACAATCCGGGCGTTTTGAAGGATTGGCTTGGTTCGAAGAATAGAGCGCGGGCTGAAAGCATCGTCAAAATTTTCCGGCTTGAACGCAGAAAAAAGTTCGACTTATCTCAAAAACCGCATCTCAGGAGACACCGGCACAAAACGGGCACATCAAAAAGGCAAGCAACGGGCACAGTTCCGGCACAAAACGGGCACACTTCCGGCGCAAAACGGGCGCAATTTTGGGGAAAATTAAGTAATTAACCATCATAAAAAATTGCATCCAAAAGCGTACAGGCGAAAAAAATCCCTTGTAAGTTATTGATTTACAAGGGATTTTCTAAACTATCTGGCGGAGCAGGGGGGATTCGAACCCCCGGAGGGTTTTACCCCTCGCACGCTTTCCAGGCGTGTGACTTAAACCGCTCATCCACCGCTCCAGCATGTCGAATTTTAACTGAGGCAGCATCCGTTTCGAGCGCGAGGGCGAGAACAGGCAAGAAAAAAGCCACCCGAGGGTGGCTTCTTCATTCCGCGCAGAACCGGATCAGTTCAAGGCAGTCTTCTTGCCGCCCTTGTAGCTCGACAGGGTCATCGAAGGATTCTTCATTTCGCCATTGGGTTCAAAAGCGATATTGGCCGTCACACCCTTGAAGTTGGTCTCGGCAATCTTGGGCACATAGACCTTGGGGTCGGTCGAATTGGCGCGCTTCATGGCGTCAACCAGAACGAAGGTCGCATCGTAGGTGAACGGGCTGTAGATCTGGAACTGGCCAGGGTACTTGGCGTCGTAGCGTGCCTTCCATGCCGTGCCGCCAGGCATCTTCGCGATCGACGCGCCGCCTTCAGCGCAGACAACGCCTTCGAGGCTCTTGGCGCCCGAAGCGATCTTGATGATTTCAGTGGTGCAGATGCCATCGCCGCCGAAGAACTTCACGTTCGACAGATTCAACTGGTCCATCTGGCGCAGCATGGCGCCGGCTTGCGCGTCCATGCCACCGTAGAAGATGCCGTCCGGGTTCTTGGACTTGATGGCGGTCAGGATGGCCATGAAGTCGGTGGCCTTGTCCGTGGTGTACTGCTCGTCGACAATCTGGATGCCCTTGGACAGAGCGGTCTTCTTGAACACTTCAGCCACGCCTTGACCGTAAGCGGTGCGGTCGTCGATCACGGCGATCTTCTTGAGCTTCAAGGTATCAGCCGCATACACAGCCAGACCGGCGCCCAGGGCGTTGTCATTGGCAATGATCCGGTAAGTGGTCTTGTAGCCGGGCTTGGTCAAGTTGGGGTTGGTGGCAGCGCCGGTGACGTGCGGAATGCCGCAGTCGTTGTAGATCTTGGAAGCCGGGATCGTGGTGCCCGAGTTCAGGTGACCGACCACACCAGCCACTTTGGCGTCGCACAGCTTTTGTGCCACGGCCGTGCCCTGTTTCGGGTCGGCTGCATCATCTTCGGCCATCAACTCGAACTTGATCTTCTTGCCGCCGATAACCAGATTCTGCGCGTTGAGGTCTTCCACCGCCATCGCGGAGCCGTTGGCATTGTCCTTGCCGTAGTGGGCTTGGCCGCCGGACATCGGTGCAACGTGACCGATCTTGACGACTTGCACGTCCTGCGCCATGGCCATGCCAGCAACAGCGGCAATCGCTGCGGCTACGGTAATTTTCAATTTCATTTGCATACACAACTCCAAGAGTAAAAAAAATGTGAATTAAATAATTCCACACCCGCCACGATAACGCAATTTTCGAGCCACTGACATAGGGTAGACACCAATTCGCGCGCCAGGCCCTACTTATTTCATGGTCTCTTGACCTGCCATTGGATGCAACAGTTCGACCACCGATTGCCGAACCAAGGGCTCCATTTGTTCGCAAATCGAGGCACGCAGAATCTGCAACTGTTGTTGCAGCATGACCTGAATCTGCTCCTGCAGGCGACGCTCCAGTTCTGCCTGCAAGCGCTGCATCACGAGCCGCACGACTTGCTCCAGCTCAGGTGTCTCCGGTGCCGGGGCCGGAACCAGACTTGCGGGATCAACAACCTCGGTCAAGGTCGGCAGAAAACGCGGCGGCGGTGATGACGACGCATTCATCAGGATGAGGTCTTCAAGGTCAGATCGTGCCGCGTGATGGCAAAACCGCGCTCGGTGTAGTGCTTCCAGCGTTCGCGCGCCAGTTGGCGATCCTCGTCATCCATGCCCACCACTTCAATCACGCGATCGAACTGCGCGAAGCCTTCGGGAACGCTTTGTCCGAGATTGACCAGCACCTGCCGATGCGGTGTGGAAGTAATCGTGCTGGCCAGGATAACCGGCGAAGCCGCCAGCACCGGCGCATCGCTGTCGAGCATGCAGTGCGGCACAAAGTCGGTCGGTGAAAAAGTCCACAGCGCGGCATCGAGTTGCGCAAGCGTGTCAGGCAAACCGGTCACCACCACCCGTGCGTTGCCGGCCACGGCCTTGCGCAGCAATCGGCAGCAATACGCCAACCGGTCCGGTGCGTTGAAGTGAAATGCGACTTCGGTCACGACCGGCTACCCGCAGGCTATTTCGCCGACGCCAGCAGGTACTGCAGCAGCAGCGCCACGGGACGTCCGGTCGCCCCTTTGGCGGCGCCGCTCTTCCAGGCCGTGCCCGCGATGTCGATATGCGCCCACGCGAACTTGGCGGCAAAACGTTGCAGGAACTTGGCAGCCGTGATGGCGCCGCCGGCGCGCCCGGCCACATTGGCAACATCGGCGAAGTTGGTCTTGAGACCTTCGGCATAGTCATCGTCCAGCGGCATGCGCCAGCACAGGTCGGTCGACGACTCGCCGGCCTGCACGAGGGCAGCGGCCAGCTCATCGCTGCTCGCGAACAGCCCGCTGCGCACACCGCCCAGGGCAATCATGCAGGCACCGGTGAGCGTGGCGATGTCCACCACGGCGCGCGGCTTGAAGCGCTCGGCGTAGGTCAAGGCGTCGCACAACACGAGCCGTCCTTCCGCATCGGTATTGAGGATTTCAATCGTCTGGCCGCTCATGCTGGTGACGACGTCGCCCGGCTTGATGGCGCGCCCGCCCGACATGTTCTCGCACGCGGGAATCAGGCCGACCACGTTGATGGCGGGTTGCAGATCGGCCAGGGCACGAAAGACGCCGAGCACGCTGGCCGCACCCGACATGTCGAACTTCATCTCGTCCATCTCGGGCGCCGGCTTCAGGGAAACGCCGCCACTGTCGAAGGTGATGCCCTTGCCAATGAGGACGGTGGGCGCCACCGCCTTGGACGCGCCGCTGTAGCGCAGAACGATGAAGCGCAAGGGTTCGTCCGTCCCCTGCGCCACGGCCATGAAGGATCCCATCGCCAGTTTGGCCACTTCCTTCGGACCCAGCACCTCGCACTGGATGTTGCGCAGCTTGGCCAGCGACTTGGCGGCACCCGCCAGCAAAGTCGGTGTCGCATGGTTGGCCGGACGGTTCGCCCATTCCTTGGCGTACTCGATGCCCGTCACCGCGGCCACGGTCTGCGCGAAGACCGGCTTGAGCCTGGCCGCATCCGGCAGTGCCAGCACAACGCGCTGGATCACCCTGGGCTCGGGCTTCGACTTGGTGCTGGTATATACGTAACTGGCCTCGGCCACCGCGATGATGGTGCTGCGCAGCGCGCCCTCGCCGGGCATTTCGGCAAAGCAGACAGCCAACTTCTTTACCTGGGTGCTCTTGGCGGCAGCCATTGCCGCCGCGATGCCCTGGCGCGTTTCGCGGGCGGACCCGTCACCCGTGCCGGCAAACACGACGCGCGCGGCGGCGATACCGGCCGGCCGGTACAAGGACAGCGTCTTGCCGGCCTTGAGTTCAAGGTCGCCGGCCTTCATGGCCTGCGCAAGCAAGGCGGACAAAGCGTCCTTGCCCGGCTTGAACGACAGGCCCAACAGCACGATCAGGGCGTCGCATTTCTCGCCAACCGCAGCAGCCAGGTCAAAGGTCTTGAGTTCAAAGTTCATAATTCGTCTTGTTGATCAGTTAAGGAAGCTGCGAGTCGGGCCATTGCATCATGACGCTGGGCCCGCGGATTTTATACAGTTGAAAACAGGATAACGCGCTGTGGTGCGTCGTCCCGCAAGACACCCATGCTATTCCATTCTTCCATCCGCCAGGAACTGGCACGCAGTTTCGGCGCCACGCTGGTGGTCCTGGTGACGGTCGTCATGACCATGACGCTGATCCGCACGCTCGGCCAGGCCTCGCGCGGCAGCTTCAATCCGTCGGATGTCACCCTGGTGATGGGCTACACGGTGCTCGCCTACATGCCGACCATCCTGACCATGAGCCTGTTCATCTCGATCTTCGGCTCCTTGTCGCGCATGTACCGCGACAGCGAAATGGTGATCTGGTTCACCAGTGGACGCGGCTTGTCGTCCTTTCTGCGCCCCTTGTTCCAGTTCGCATGGCCGGTCCTGCTGGTGGTAATGGCGCTGGCCTTGCTGGTCCTGCCCTGGTCCAATCAGAGGATCGAGAACCTCAAGGAGGTCTACGAGAAGCGGGGCGACATCGAACGCGTCGAGCCCGGCCAGTTCCAGGAATCGGCCGGCGGCGACCGCGTCTTTTTTGTCGAGAAGGATGCGAGCGGCAAACAGGGCGGATCGAACGTGTTCATCGCCACCACGGAAAACGGCAAGCAGACGATGACGTCGGCGCGCAGCGGGCGCATCCAGCGCGAAGGGCCGGACCGGCTGCTGATGCTGAGCAACGGCCAGCGCCTTGAAAGCCCGGCATCCAAGGGCGAGTTGAAGATCAGCGAGTTTGAGGAATACCGCATCAAGGTCGGCGGCGATGTTCTGGGCAGCACCGATGCCGTCCCGATCAACACGCGCCCTACCCTGGACTTGCTGCAAAACCTGTCGCGCGCCAATCTGGCAGAGTTGTCCTGGCGCATCGGCTTGATCCTGGCGGCGGTCAATTTCATCATCGTGGGCATTCCGGTTTCCAGCGTCAATCCGCGCATCGGCCGAAGCTTCAACCTGGTTTTCGCCCTGTTTGCATTTGTCCTCTACAACAACCTGCTCAACCTCGGCCAGAACTGGATTGCCACCGGCCAGTTCAGCTTTGCCGGCTTCATGCTGAGCCTGCACGGCGGCGCCCTGGCGCTGGGTGTGGGCTGGCTGGCCAAGGCGCACAACAACTGGCACTGGCGCTCCCTGTTCGGCCGGCGCGGCGCCGCATCAAGAAAGCCATCACCTTGAGAACCATCCGGCGCCTGATCTACGGCGAAGTGTTTTCGTCCGTAGGCTTTGTCACGCTCTGCTTCCTGTCGCTGTTCTTCTTTTTTGACTTTGTCGAAGAGATCCAGTCGATCGGGCGCGCCGGCGCCGGCCGCTACCAGTTGGTCCAAGCACTGAGCTATGTGGCGCTGATGATCCCAAGCCATCTCTACGAACTGCTGCCGATCGCCGTGCTGATCGGCACCATCTTTGTCATGGCGCGTTTCGCCCAGAGCTCGCAGTACACGATCCTGCGAACCAGCGGCCTGGGGCCCGGTCGGGCGCTCAAGTCGCTGCTCTGGCTCGGCGCCGTCTTTGTGCTGCTGACCTTTCTTCTCGGCGATTACATCTCCCCGGCGGCCGACCGCAGCGCTCAACTGCTCAAGGCGCGTTACCAGGGGCTCATCACCATCGGGCATACCGGCGCCTGGCTCAAGGAAAAGCAGCAGTACTCGCAGTACGCGGTCAACATCGGCGCGCTGGAGTCCGACGGCAGCATGCGCGGGGTGCGCATCTTCGAATTCGACAACCAGGGATTTCTGGTCTCGATGACACAGGCCGAGACAGCGCGGCATGGCACGGACGACGCGTGGCACCTCAAGCAGGTCGACCGCACCGAGTTCCCGCCCCGAAACACGGAGCCCCCGCGCGTCGATCGCACGCGCGTCGACGACTTCCGCTGGCCCAACGAAATCAGCGCCGAAATGGTGTCGGCCGCGCTGCTCAAGCCCGAGCGCATGAGCACCTATGACCTGTTTCAATACATCCGGCACCTCGATGCCAACCAGCAGAGCGCGCAACGCTACGAAATCGAGTTCTGGAAGAAGGTGTTTTATCCGTTGAGTTGCCTGGTCATGGTTGTGCTGGCACTGCCGTTTGCCTACCTGCATTTCCGCTCGGGCGGCATCGCCGGCTATGTGTTCGGCGGTGTCATGGCGGGCATCAGTTTCTTCCTGCTAAACAATGTGTTCGGCTACATCGGCGAAATGCAGAACTGGCAGCCCTGGCTCACCGCCGCGCTGCCCGGTCTGATCTATTCCCTGCTGTCCCTGACCGCCTTCGGCTGGCTGGTGCTGCGCCGATGAGCATGCCTCCCGCGCAAAGCGGCGCCAGTTCGGCCCGCGGCACGATCCTGCTGGCCCACGGCTCACGCGACCCGCTGTGGAAGCAACCGATCGAAGCGGTGGCCTGCCACATCGGAGCAATGGCGCCACAGGTTGCCGTGCGTTGCGCCTATCTGGAAGCCACGACGCCCGACCTGCTCAGCAGCGCCGCCGAACTGGTCGAACTGGGCATCACCTTGATCACCGTGGTGCCGCTCTTTCTGGGCCTTGGCAAGCACGCGCGCGAGGACCTGCCGCTTCTGATCGCGACCCTGCAGTCCAGCCATCCCAACGTCACTTTCGACTTGCGGCCCGCCCTCGGCGAAGAGCCGGAAATCATCGCCCTGATCGCCCGGCTTGCCATTTCCTGAGCGAAACGGGTTTTTGGATATGCGACTGAGGCATAATAAACTTCACTGTTAGCTGAAATTTGGCATGAACCTACATCAATTCCGTTTTGTCCAGGAAGCAGTCCGGCGCGACCTTAATCTGACCGAAGCCGCCAAGGCCCTGCACACCTCCCAGCCCGGCGTGTCCAAGGCCATCATCGAACTGGAAGAGGAATTGGGCATCGAGATCTTTGCCCGGCACGGCAAACGCCTCAAGCGCGTCACCGAACCCGGCCAACTGGTCCTCAAGAGCATCGAGCTGATCCTGCGCGAAATCGGGAACCTCAAACGCATCGGCGAGCAGTACAGTGCCGAGGACAGCGGCACGCTCTCGATTGCCACTACGCACACGCAGGCACGCTATGTGTTGCCGGCGCCGGTCGCCAAATTGCGCCTGGCCTACCCGAAGGTCAATGTCAGCCTGCACCAGGGCTCACCGGACCAGGTGGCGCGCATGCTGATCGACGAAGTGGCCGAGATCGGGATCGCCACCGAGTCGCTGGCCGGTTACGCTGAACTCGTCACGCTGCCGTGCTACGAGTGGCAGCATGTGCTGGTGCTGCCGGTTGGCCACTCGCTGTGCCTGAAGGAACATGTCACGCTGGAAGACATCGCCCGCGAGCCGCTGATCACCTACCACCCGGCCTACACCGGGCGCACCAAGATCGACCATGCGTTTGCGACGCGCAAGCTCGAACCGCGCATCGCGCTCGAAGCCATCGATTCGGACGTGATCAAGACCTATGTGCGACTGGGCCTGGGCATTGGCATTGCGGCTGAAATGTCGGTGACCGACGTGGTCGCCGACGGCGCCAAGAGCGATCTGGTCGTGCGTCCGCTGGGCCAGCTGTTCGGCCAGAACGTGACCCGCGTCGCCTTCAAGCGCGGTGCCTACCTTCGCAACTTCGTCTACAACTTTGCCGAATTGCTGAGCGACCGCCTGAGCCGCACATTGGTCGAGCGCGCCATGACCGGGCATGTGGATGACTATGAATTGTGAAACCTTGCGGGACAGACCGGAGCGCAGCGGAGCTCTGTCCCCAACACCTTGAACTTGCCGGACCGACCGCAGCGAAGATCGGCAACCACCTGACAAGCACCGCCATGACCAGCGAACGAACGCCCATCCTGCAAAGCCGGCTGCCCAACGTCGGCACCACCATCTTCACCGTCATGTCAACGCTCGCGGCGGAGAAGAACGCGGTCAATCTGGGCCAGGGCTTTCCGGATTTCAACTGCGATCCGGCCCTGGTTGACGCGGTGACCGAGGCCATGCAAAAAGGCCTGAACCAGTACCCGCCGATGACCGGCGTGCCGGTGCTGCGCGAAGCCATCGCCGGCAAGATCGAGGCCCTGTACGGCCGCCGCTACAACGCGGCCAGCGAGATCACCATCACCGCCGGCGCCACGCAGGCCATCATCACCGCCATCCTCGCCGTGGTCCATCCGGGCGACGAGGTCATCGTGCTCGAGCCCTGCTACGACAGCTACGTGCCCAACATCGAACTGGCGGGCGGCGTGCCGGTGCGCGTGCCATTGACGCCCGGCACGTTCCGCCCCGACTTCGACAAAATCGCCGCCGCCATCACGCCGAAAACGCGCGCCATCCTGGTCAATTCGCCGCACAACCCGAGCGGCACGGTGTGGACGGCACAGGACATGCTGCGGCTGCAGGAGATCCTGGCGCCAACCGATGTGCTGTTGATCTGCGACGAGGTCTACGAGCACATGGTGTTCGACGGCCAGCAGCACCAGAGCGCGGCGCGCTATCCGGGCTTGGCGGCGCGCGCCTTCATCGTCTCGAGCTTCGGCAAGACCTACCACGTGACCGGCTGGAAGGTCGGCTATGTGGCCGCGCCGGCGGCGCTGACGACCGAGTTCCGCAAGGTGCACCAGTTCAACGTCTTCACCGTCAACACGCCGGTGCAGCACGCGCTGGCCGCGTACATGAGCGACGCGAAACCGTATCTTGAACTGGCGGCCTTCTACCAGCGCAAGCGCGACCTGTTTCGCGCCGGGCTCTCGCGCACCAAGTTCCGCTTGCTGCCGGGCGAAGGCACCTACTTCCAGTGCGTCGACATCTCCGGATTGAGCGTGCCCGAGCGCAACTTGCCCGAAGCCGAGTTTTGCCTGTGGCTGACGTCCGAGATCGGCGTCGCGGCGATTCCGCTGTCGGCCTTTTACGGCAACGGCTTCGACCAGCACGTGGTGCGCTTCTGTTTTGCCAAGAAGGACGAGACGCTCAACGCCGCCCTGCAGCGGCTGCAGGCGCTCTGAGCATCAAAGCAGCTGCGCCCAGGCCTTCTCCAGCCGCTTGACGCTGACCGGCTGCGGCGTGCGCAGTTCCTGCGCGAAGAAGCTCACGCGCAACTCCTCCAGCAGCCAGCGGAACTCCTGCATGCGCTCGTCGACCGCGCCTTTACGCTCGGCCACCAAGCGCCAATAGCGTTGTTCGAGCGGGCGCAGCTCGGCCAGACGGGCCGCGTCGCGCGCCGGGTCGGCGCGGTACTTTTCGAGCCGCGCCGTGATAGCCTTGAGGTAGCGCGCAAAGTGCTGCAACGGCCCCCAAGGCGAATTCGACAGGAAGCGCTTGGGCATCAGGCGCGCGAGTTGCTGCGCCACGTCGGCCGTGGCCTCAGGCGCGTTGCGCGTGTCCTTGAGCTTGCGCGCGGCGCTCGCGTATTCGAGCAGGATCACACCGGCCAGACGCGCCACTTCATTGGCGATCAGGGTCAGGCGGCCCCGGCCCTCGTCAATGCGGCGCTTGAAATCGAGCTCGTTGGTCGGCAGCGGGTCGAGCAGGAAAGCCCGGTCCAGCGCCACGCTGACGATCTGCTCGCGCAGTTCCTCGATCGTGCCGCCGCCCGACCCGTCGGCCGACTTACCGACCTGCAGATACGTGATCCCCATCTTCTGCAGATCGGGGATGTTCTTTTCGAGGTACTTGAGCGCGTCCTTGATCTGCAGCGAAAACAGTCGGCGCAGGCCGGCGCGGTGCCTGGCCGCCGCCACGTCGGGTTCGTCGAAGACTTCGATCATCACGGCGTCACCGGCGTCGATCAGGCCCGGATAGCCGATCAGCGTCTGGCCACCCTTCTGGATCTCCAGCAACTCCGGCAACTCGCCGAAGGTCCAGGCCGTGTAGCGCTGGCCGGCCGGCGCGGCGGCCGGTGCTGTCTTCAGGCTCGCGCCGGCCGCTGCCGGGCTGCCGGCTGGCGATGCCGCTTGCTTCGTTGCGGGCGCGGCTGCAGCGTTGCTCGCCATCTTGAGCCCGGCCAACGCCTGGAAGGCTCCGCGCGCCTGCGCACCGAGTTCGGCCTTGAGCGCGCCCAGATTGCGCCCCTGCCCGAGCTGGCGGCCGTGCTCGTCCACGACGCGGAAGTTCATGAAGAAATGCGGGCTCAGCATGTCGACCTTGATATCGGCACGCACCACGTCGAGCGAGGTCGCCTGGCGCACCAGTTTCAGCACGGCATCGACCAGCGAGCCGTGACCAAAAATCTCCGGCGCGCCCAGCGTCAGTGCCATCTTTGCGGCGGTCTCTGGCAAGGGCACGAGACGCGAACGCGGCCGCTGGTGCAGAGTCTTCAGCAGGGCCTGGATCTTGTCCTTGAGCATGCCCGGCACCAGCCACTCGCAGCGCTCCTCATTGACCTGGTTGAGCACAAACAAGGGCACCGTGGCGGTCAGACCGTCCCTGGCATCACCCGGTTCGTGCAGATACGTCGCCGCGCAGTCGACACCGCCCAGGCGCAGCGTCTTCGGAAAGGATTGCGTCGTGATGCCGGCCGCCTCGTGGCGCATCAGCTCTTCCAGCGTGAGCAGCAGCAGTTGGGGCTGCTTCCTGATCTCCTCGCGATACCAATTCTCGAAGCTGTAGGCGCTGCAGACGTCGGCGGGCAGCTGCTGGTCGTAGAAGGCGTAGATCAGTTCCTCGTCCACCAGCACGTCCTGCCGGCGCGCCTTGTGCTCCATGTCCTCCACCTGCCGGATCAGCCGCTGGTTGGCAGCGAGAAACGGCAGCCTGGTCTCCCATTGCCCGGCCACCAGCGCTTCGCGGATGAATATCTCGCGCGCCGCCACCGCATCGACGCGGCCGAAGTTGACGCGCCGCCCGCTGTAGATCACGATGCCGTACAGCATGGCACGCTCCAGCGCCACGACCTCGCCGGCCTTCTTCTCCCAGTGCGGGTCGAGCAACTGCTTCTTGAGCAGATGCCCCCCCACCTGCTCCAGCCACTGCGGCTCGATATTGGCAATGCCGCGGCCGAACAGGCGCGTGGTCTCGACCAGTTCGGCGGCAACCACCCAGCGCCCCGGCTTCTTGCTCAGGTGCGCGCCCGGATGGGCAAAGAACTTGATGCCGCGCGCACCGAGGTACTCGCCCTGATTGGCCTCGACCTCGACCTTGCAGCCGATGTTGCCGAGCAAGCCTGAGAGCATTGACAAGTGCAATTGCTCATAGCTCGCGGGCGCCGTGTTCAAGCGCCACTTGTGCTCGGCCACCACCGTGTGCAACTGCGAGTGGATGTCGCGCCACTCGCGCACGCGCCGGATGTTGACGAAGTTCTGGCGCAGCAACTGCTCGTACTGGCGGTTCGAGAGCTTGTGCTGACCTTCTCCCCCCTTGCCGTCGTTGATCCACTTCCACAGCTTCAGGTAGCCGCTGAATTCGCTCTTCTCGTCGTCGAACTTCACATGCGCCTGATCGGCCTGCGTCTGCGCCTCCATCGGCCGGTCCCGCACGTCCTGCACGCTGAGTGCCGCGGCGATCACCAGCACCTCTTCGAGCGCGCTGCGCGTGCGCGCTTCCAGGATCATGCGGCCGACGCGCGGGTCCAGCGGCAATCGCGCCAGTTCCGTGCCCATCGGCGTGAGCTCGTTGGCCTCGTCGACGGCGCCGAGTTCGGTCAGCAACTGGTAGCCGTCGGCGATGGCGCGCCCCGACGGCCGCTCCAGGAACGGAAACTCTTCCACGCCGCCGAGGTGCAGCGACTTCATGCGTAGGATGACGCCGGCGAGCGAACTGCGCAGGATTTCGGGATCGGTGAAACGCGGCCGGCCGTCGAAGTCCTTCTGGTCGTAGAGCCGGATGCAGATGCCGTTGGCAACGCGCCCGCAGCGGCCGGCGCGCTGGTTCGCCGAGGACTGGCTGATCGGCTCGACCAGCAGCTGCTCGACCTTGCTGCGAAAGCTGTAACGCTTCATGCGCGCGGTCCCGGCGTCGATCACGTAGCGGATGCCCGGCACGGTGAGCGAAGTCTCGGCCACGTTGGTGGCCAGCACGATGCGCCGGCCGTTGTGGCCGTCGAAAATGCGGTCCTGCTCGGCCTGCGACAGGCGCGCGAACAGCGGCAGCACTTCGGCGTTGCGAAACAGCGGCTGGTGGCTCAGATGCCGGCGCAGATGGTCGGCCGCCTCGCGGATCTCGCGCTCGCCCGGCAGGAACACCAGGATGTCGCCGCTGTTGTGCACGTCGCGCCAGAGCTCGTCGACGCCGTCGGCAATCGCGTTGTTGAGGTCGTACTCGCGCGATTCCTCGAACGGCCGGTAGCGCTGCTCGACCGGAAACATGCGCCCGGACACCATGATGACCGGGGCTGGAACCAAAGGCCCCCACGCTCCGCGCTGCGCGTCGTCGCTGCCCCCCGAGGGGGCGTCGCCTGCCTTGGGGCGGCCCGGCGCCAGGCGCGCTCTTGTCGCAAAGTGGTCGGCAAAACGCTGCGCGTCGATCGTGGCCGAGGTCACGATGATCTTCAGGTCCGGGCGGCGCGGCAGAATCTGGCGCAGGTAGCCGAGCAGGAAGTCGATGTTCAGGCTGCGCTCGTGCGCTTCATCGATGATGATGGTGTCGTAGGCCTTGAGCAGCGGGTCGGTCTGCGTCTCGGCCAGCAGGATGCCGTCGGTCATGAGCTTGACCGAGGCGTCGCGGCTGAGACGGTCCTGGAAGCGCACCTTGTAGCCCACCACATCACCGAGCGGAGTCTTGAGTTCCTCCGCAATGCGCTTGGCCACCGAACTCGCGGCGATGCGGCGCGGCTGCGTGTGACCGATGAGCTTGCCGCGACCCGGCGGGTAATTGAGCTTGCCGCGTCCCATGGCCAGCGCAATTTTCGGCAACTGTGTGGTCTTGCCGGAACCGGTCTCGCCGCACACGATGATGACCTGATGCTGCTGCAGGGCGGCGCTGATTTCGTCGCGTTTCTCCGACACCGGCAGCGCTGGTGGAAATTCGATTTTCAGGGGGCAGGCAGACAAGGGGGAAACTTCAGTCAAAATCAGGGGCACAAGCTTGGGACCGGGCGATTATCCCCTCATGCATTCCTTTTGGCCGCGCACCTACCACCTTTGATTTGATGTCCTCTGTTTTCAACTTCACCTTTGTGCCCTGGTTTCGTTCCGTGGCGCCCTACATCCACAAGTTTCGCAACCAGACCTTCGTCGTGGGCATTGCGGGCGAGGCCATCGCCGCGGGCAAGCTGCAATCGCTAGCGCAGGATCTGGCGATGATCCAGAGCATGGGCGTGAAGGTGGTTCTGGTGCACGGGTTTCGACCGCAGGTGACGGAGCAACTCACGGCCAAGGGCCACACCTCGCGTTATTCGCATGGCATGCGCATCACCGACAGCATCGCGCTCGACTGCGCACAGGAAGCGGCCGGACAGCTGCGCTACGAAATCGAGGCGGCCTTCAGCCAGGGCCTGCCCAACACGCCGATGGCCGGCGCCACGGTGCGCGTGATCTCGGGCAACTTCATCACGGCGCGGCCGGTCGGCATCGTCGACGGTGTGGATTTCCAGCATTCGGGCCTGGTGCGCAAGGTGGACACGGCCGGCATTCTCAAGACACTCGATTTCGGCGCCATGGTGCTGCTCTCGCCAGTCGGCTTTTCGCCCACCGGCGAGGCCTTCAACCTGACGATGGAGGAAGTCGCCACCTCGGTCGCCGTGGCCCTGCAGGCCGACAAGCTGATCTTCGTGACCGAAATTCCGGGCATCCGCATCCAGCCGGGACAGCCCGAGAGCGACGACAACCCGATCGATACCGAACTGCCGCTGGCCGCTGCTGAAAAGCTGTTGTCCGAGCTGCCATCGGCCAACCAGCCCACCGACACCGGCTTCTACCTGCAGCATTGCGTGACGGCCTGCAAGAACGGCGTCGAGCGCAGCCACATCATTCCCTTTGCCGTGGACGGGTCGATCCTGCTCGAGGTCTATGTGCATGACGGCATCGGCACCATGGTCGTCGATGAAAAACTGGAAAGCCTGCGCGAGGCCACTGTGGAAGACGTGGGCGGCATCCTGCAATTGATCGAGCCGTTCGAGAAGGACGGCACGTTGGTCAAGCGCAGCCGCACGGAGATCGAGCGCGACGTCGGCAACTACACGGTGATCGAGCACGACGGCGTCATCTTCGCCTGTGCTGCGCTCTACCCCTATGCGGAGGCGCGCACGGCCGAAATGGCGGCACTGACCGTCTCACCCCAGGTACAGGGTCAGGGCGATGGCGAGAAGGTGCTCAAACGCATCGAGCAGCGCGCCCGCGCGGCCGGGCTGGAGAGCATTTTTGTATTGACCACGCGCACCACGCACTGGTTTCTCAAACGCGGGTTCGTGCTGGTGGACCCGGACTGGCTGCCCGAAGCGCGCAAGCGCAAGTACAACTGGGACCGCAAGAGTCAGGTACTGGTCAAGAAACTGTCGATTGCCTGAGGCGCCGGGCAATCAGCAAGGCGGCCAGCAGGGCAAAGCCGCTGAAGCAAAGGAAGGTCCAGTTGGCGATGGAGCCGCCCAGGAACATCCAGTCCACCTTGCTGCAATCACCGCTGCCCTTGAAGATCATGGGAATGGCGCGCTGCAGTGGAAACGTCTCGATCATTCCGTAGAAGTCGCGCCCGCAACTCACAACCTCGGGCGGATACCACTGAAGCCAGCTTTGCCGGGCCGCCACATAGGCGCCAAAGCCGGCACTGAGCAGCATGAGGAAACCCCCGCCGACATGCATGCTCCGTTTGCCGGTGGCGCCGGCCAGTGCGGCAAAGATCGCCACCAGCACCGTGGCATAGCGCTGCACGATGCACATCGGGCACGGGTCGATGCCCAGGCTGTGCTGCAGGTACTGCCCGAATGCCAGCATGCCGACGCACGCAGCGGTCACCCACAGGAAGATCGCACGCGGGGAGTTGTCGAGCCAATCCGACAGGGTCTTGAAAATCATCGCCATCCTTTAAGCAGCAAACAATGGAACACGGCCTCCACTGCTTGGTGGCCTTCCACGGAATAAAGTTCCTGCCGCGCAGGAAACCGCTTCAATTCAGGATATCAACTGGCAGCCTCGTCCGCCGCCTTGCACGAAGGCGAACACACGGCCTGGGATTTGCCAAGTATCTTGCGCGTGACCATCTGCGAGCGAGCGCGATGCTTGCCACACAGAAAACACGACATGGTTGCAGCCCCAAAGGAGGTTGCAGCGGTGAAGGGAGAACCCGATACCTTGGATTTGTAACGCAGGCCATCGGCCAGCATCTTCGTTTTGGTGTCTGCTTTTGCCATAACCTTCATTTTACCGCAGTGTCCCGAAGGGCACTGAAAGCTTGCTAAAGTTAGTCTTTTACAAGAATTCGGAAAAGGCCCCTATGGCACGCACTGTGAACTGCATCAAACTCGGCAAAGAGGCCGAAGGTCTCGACTTTGCGCCCTATCCCGGCGAACTCGGCAAACGCATCTGGGAAAGCGTCAGCAAGGAAGCCTGGGCGGCCTGGCTCAAGCATCAGACCATGCTGGTCAATGAAAACCGGCTGAACCTGGCCGACGCGCGCGCCCGCCAGTACCTCGCACGCCAGATGGAAAACCACTTCTTCGGCTCCGGCGCCGACGCCGCCCAGGGTTACGTGCCGCCCAGCGCCTGATCACCCGGACGGACCGGCCCGGCATTGGCTGCCTGCGATCGGAATCGGCCATGATCTTTGTCGCCGGCTCCGCCAATCTCGACTTTGTTGTTCGCGCCGCGCACATCCCGGCCCCGGGCGAGACCGTGCTCGGGCGCGATTTCAAGACCTATCCCGGCGGCAAGGGCGCCAACCAGGCGGTCGCTGCTGCGCGCGCCGGCGCGGTGCCGACGCACATGCTGCTGGCGCTCGGCGACGATGCCTACGCTGTGCCGCTCGAGGAGTCCCTGCTGGCCGCCGGCGTGCAGCGCCACATCGTGCGCGTGCCGGACCAAGCCACCGGCACCGCCTTCATCTGCGTTTCGGACGATGCGGAAAACGCGATCACGGTGGCGCCCGGCGCCAACCTGTCGCTGCGCGCGTCCGACCTGCCCGCGCTGGACGGCTTCAGCCACCTGCTGCTGCAACTCGAAACACCCGTGCCGGCCATAGCGGCCTATGCCCGCTCGGCGCGCGATCAGGGCCTCAAGGTGGTCTTGAACGCCGCGCCGGCGCAAGCCCTGGCCGCCGATCTGCTCGCGCTGATCGACGTGCTGATCGTCAACCAGGGCGAGCTGGCCGTCGTGGCACAGCATCAAGGCAGCGTTGCGAAGTGCCTGGAACGCATTGCCGTGCCCTGCGTCGTGGTGACCCTAGGCGCGCACGGCTGCTGCGCACGCAACGACGGCCATGTGACCGTGCAGCCGTCGTTTCCGGTCAGGAGCGTTGACAGCACCGGTGCTGGCGACACCTTTTGCGGCGTGCTGGTGGCGGCGCTGAGCCAGCGCTCGGACCTGCTGCAGGCCCTGCGCCAAGCCAGCGCCGCTGGCGCCCTGGCCTGCACCCGAGCCGGAGCCCAATCCAGCATACCGACGCATGCCGAACTGACCGACTTTCTGGCAGCGCAGCCGGACGCCACACCCGCACAGATCGAAGCGCTGAAAACCCGTTGCGGCTTCGCTGGCTGAACCATGAAACGCGAACCGTACAAGGTGATCTTCGATACCGACCCCGGTGTCGACGACGCCATGGCGCTCTACTTCGCGCTGGCGCATCCGGACATCGAGGTGATCGGGATCACCACGACCTTTGGCAACGTCGCAGTGGAACAGGCCGCCGTCAATGCCCTGTACCTGACGGCACTGGCCGGCGCAAGCATCCCCGTGACGCAGGGTATCGCCGCGCCATTGACGCTGCCGCCACCTGTGCCCCCGGCGCATGTTCACGGCGCCGACGGTCTGGGCAACCTGCCCGAGCGCCGGCCGGTTCAGGCCACGCTCGACCCGCGCGCCTCGGCCCGCTTCATCGTGGACATGGCGCGCGCGCAGCCCGGCGAAATCACACTCGTGGCCGTCGGTCCGCTGGGCAACCTGGCGCTGGCGCTGGCAATCGAGCCGCGCCTGCCGCACCTGCTGCGCGAAGTCATCCTGATGGGCGGCACGGTGCTGGAGCCGGGCAACGTGTCGGCCGTGGCCGAGGCCAACATCGCCAACGACCCGCATGCCGCGGCGCAGGTGTTTGCCGCGCCCTGGCGCCTGACGATGGTCGGCCTCGATGTGACGCACCGCGTAATCCTGCCGCTGTCGATGTTCAAGGCCATTGCCGATCAACAACAGCATCCGGCCACCAGCACGCTGCACCAGGCGGTGTGCTTTTATGCCGACTTCTACAGCGGCCTGTACCCCCATGTGGCGCAGATCCACGGCTGTTTCGGCCACGACGTGCTGGCCTTCGTCTACCTGGTCCGGCCCGATCTGTTCACGTTGGCGCGCGGACGCATCAGCGTGCTGACCGAAGGGCCGCTGCAGGGACAAACGGTGCTCAGCAGCCACTACGACGCCGACGCCGCGCTGGCCGGGCGACGCGGCGATTGCGTCTCGCAGGTCTGCATGGAGGTCGACGCCGATGCCTGCAAACAGCTGGTATCAGACACCCTGCTCGGCCCCTGGCTCGCGTGAGCGGGTGTTTGGAGGGGGCGGATCTTCCGGTGATTCGGTTCTTTATACCGATTGCTTATATACCCATCACTAATATATATTTTGTAATCTAACGATCCGCCACTAAAGTCAGCCCCCATGCATGACTTGGCGTTCATTTTTGCGGGTTTCTTCGTCGGCCTCGTGGTCGGATTCACGGGCGTGGGCGGCGGCTCCCTAATGACACCGATCCTGATCTTCTTCTTCGGTGTCAAACCCTACCTGGCAGTCGGCACCGATCTGTTGTTTTCGGCCTTCACCAAGATGGGCGGCTCGGTCAAACTGGCGCGCGCCGGCGTCGTGGACTGGCGGGTCGTGCTGCATCTCTCGGCCGGCAGCATTCCCGCCGCCCTGGTCACCCTTTTCATCCTCGATCAAGTGGGCGCGACCAGTGCCCGCGTCCAAAGCCTGATGACCAACACCCTGGGCGCGGCCCTGCTGTTGACCGCCGCAGCCACCTTGTACAAGGCCCTGCGCGGCAAGGCGGCACCGGTTGCGGTGGCGCGCGGCCAGGAGCGCGCGGCCGCCACGCCGCGTCACTGGAGCCTGCCACTGTTGTTCGGTGCTGTCATCGGCACGCTGGTCACGCTGACCTCGGTTGGCGCCGGCGCCGTGGGCGTGACGGTGCTGATGCTGCTCTACCCCATGCTGCCGCTGCCGCGCATCGTCGCCGCCGACATCGCCTACGCGGTGCCGCTGACGCTGGTGGCGGGCCTGGGCCATGCGTCGCTCGGATCGGTCGATTGGCCGATGCTCGTCAAATTGCTGGCCGGCTCGCTGCCCGGCATCTGGATCGGTTCCCATTGGATGTCGCGCATTCCGGAGCGTGTCATCCGCTCCCTGCTCTCCGTCCTGCTGGCCTATGCCGGCGCCAAACTCATTGCCCTGTAACCCAATCCCGCCAGGCAGACCGACGCGCGAGGAGCGCGCTGCCCCTCAACCCTGCTGAAGAAACCATGTACCAGTACACCGCTTTTGACCGACAGTTTGTAGCGCAACGCGCCGCGCAGTACCGCGACCAGTTGGAGCGCAACCTCGCCGGCACGCTCAGCGATGACGACTTTCGCCCGCTGCGCCTGCAAAACGGCTGGTATGTGCAACGCTACGCGCCGATGCTGCGCGTGGCCGTGCCCTACGGCGAACTCTCGAGCCGCCAGCTGCGCGCGCTGGCGCGCATTGCCCGCGACTACGACCAGCCCAGCGCGGTCGTCTACGAGACCGCGCAGAGCACGCAGGGCAAGCTCGGCACGACGCACCTGCCGACCGGCTACGGGCACTTCACGACGCGCCAGAACGTCCAGTTCAACTGGATTCCCCTGACGCGCAGCGCCGACGTAATGGACCTGCTGGCATCGGTCGACATGCACGGCATCCAGACCAGCGGCAACTGCATCCGCAACATCACGAGCGACGAGCGCGCCGGCATCGCGGTCGACGAGATCGTCGATCCGCGCCCGTTCTGCGAAATCCTGCGCCAATGGAGCACGCTGCATCCCGAGTTCGCCTTCCTGCCGCGCAAGTTCAAGATCGCGGTGTCGGGCGCGCGCGAAGACCGCGCAGCGACGGCCTGGCATGACGTCGGCTTGTACGTGCTGCGCACCGCGAATGGCGAAATCGGCTTCAAGGTCGTGGCCGGCGGCGGCATGGGCCGCACGCCCATCATCGCCAGCGCGCTGCGCGAGTTCCTGCCGTGGAACCAGGTCCTCAACTACCTCGAAGCCGTGGTGCGCGTCTACAACCGCTGGGGCCGGCGCGACAACGCCTACAAGGCCCGCATCAAGATCCTGATCAAGGCCGAAGGCCAGCGCTTCGTCAGCGAAGTCGAAGCCGAGTACAAGGACATCATCGGAATCGACGGCGCGCCGCACACCATCACGCAGCACGAACTCGACCGCGTGGCGGCCTCGTTTGTGCCGCCCGCCTTGCAAGAGCCGGCGCCGCTGACCGCGATCGACGGCGCGCTGCCGGCCGACCCCAAGGAAGCGCTCGACTACAGCCGCTGGCTGCAGCAGAACGTGGCGCCGCACAAGAACCCAGCCCTGCGCGCGGTGACACTGTCCTTCAAGCGCCTGGGCCAGGCACCGGGCGACGCCAACGCCAGCCAGCTCGAAACGGCCGCTGAACTGGCCGACCGCTTCTCGGCCGGCGAGGCGCGCGTCACGCACGACCAGAACCTGCTGCTGCCCTGGGTTCATGCGGCGCAACTGCCCGCGCTCTGGCGCGCCGCGCGCCAGGCCGGTCTGGCACGCGCCAACATCCGCTTGCTGACCGACATGATCGCCTGCCCCGGCGGCGACTTCTGCGCGCTGGCCAATGCGCGCTCGATCCCGATCGCCGCCGCCATCAGCGAGCGCTACCAGGATATGGACGAGCTGCACGACCTTGGCGAGATCGACCTGCACATCAGCGGCTGCATCAACTCCTGCGGTCACCATCACAGCGGGCACATCGGCATCCTGGGCGTCGACAAGGACGGGCGCGAGTGGTACCAGGTGTCGCTCGGCGGCGCGGATGGCTCCACGCTCAGCGGTGCGGCGCAAGCCGGCAAAGTTGTCGGTCCGTCCTTCGGCGCCGCTGAAGTGCCCGACGTGATCGAAGCCCTGCTCGACACCTACCGGCGTGAGCGCCAGAGCGGCGAGACCTTCATCGCCACCTTCCGGCGCGTCGGCATGGACAAGTTCAAGCAGGCCGCCAACAGTGTGCGCCAGACCGCCGAAGCCGAACCGGCCTGAGAGGAAAAAGACATGAAACTGATCACTGCCACCGCCCACGCCGCCCAGTCCGAACACCCTCAGGCGATCGCACTGGCCAACGATGCCGATCCGCGCGCCCTGCCCCTCAAAGGCGTGGCGCGGATCGATCTGCACTTTCCTAAATTCACCGACGGCCGCGCCTTCAGCCAGGCCTTTCTGCTGCGCCGGCGCCTGCGCTTCACGGGCGAGATCCGCGCCGTTGGCGACGTGCTGATCGACCAGCTGGTGCAGATGAAGCGCAGCGGCTTCGACAGCGCCGTGTTGCGCACCGACCAGAACCCGGACTTTGCCCAGCGCCAGTTCGACCGCTACCCTGCCTTCTACCAGGGTGACGCCGAGCAGCCCCAGCCGCACTTCGCCGCCGGAGCTGGCGCATGAGCGCGATCGAACGCAACGCCCGCCCGTCGGCCGACTTCGACGCCCGGCTGGCACAAACCATCGACGTGCTGCAGCAGGCCGCGCGCGAATATGCGCCGCTGACGGCCGGCGCCGCATCGCGCGTCAGCCAGGCCTCCAGCCTGGGCGCCGAGGACGTGGTCATCAGCCACCTGATCAACAGCCTGCAGCTCGACATCGGCATCTTCGTGCTCGAGACCGGCCAGTTGCATCCCGAGACGCTGGCCTTGCTGGCGCAACTGCAGGCCACGTCGCGCGCGCCGGTGCAGGTGTTCAAGCCGGCGCAGGAGGCGGTGGTGCAATTCGTGGCGCGCGAAGGCCAGGATGCGATGTACCGCAACATCGACCTGCGCAAGGCCTGCTGCCAGATCCGCAAGATGGAGCCGCTCGCGCGCGCGCTGGACGGCAAGAGCGCCTGGATCACCGGGCTGCGCCGCGAGCAGTCGGGCGCGCGCGCCGAAGTGCCGCTGGTCGACCGCTCGGACGCCACGCGCGTCAAGTTCAACCCGCTGACCAACTGGAGCTGGGGCGACGTCTGGCATTTCATCGCGCTGAACCACATCGCCTACAACCCGCTGCACGACCAGTTCTTCCCGAGCATCGGCTGCGTGCCGTGCACGCGCGCCATCAGCCTGGGCGAAGACTTTCGCGCCGGCCGCTGGTGGTGGGAAGACGAAGCGGCCAAGGAATGCGGCCTGCACGTCAAGGCCGCAGACCATGCCGAGCCCGCCACAGAAAGAGCCTCCACATGAACGCCCGTATCAATCCCGAGCTGCTGCAGACCATGCCCCATTCGCACCATCCCGATCACCTGAGCAACTCGCACCTCGACGCGCTCGAGGAGGAAACCATCTTCATCCTGCGCGAGGTGGCCGCCGCGTTCGAGCGCCCGACGCTGCTGTTCTCCGGCGGCAAGGACTCACTGGTCATGCTCAAGTGCGCTGAAAAAGCCTTCGGCGTCGGCCGCATTCCGTATCCGCTGCTGATGATCGACACCGGGCACAACTTCCATGAAGTAACCGATTTCCGCGATGCACGCGCCAAGGAACTGCAGGCCGAGCTGATCGTGCGCAGCGTCGAGGATTCGATAGCGCGCGGCAGCGTGCGCCTGGCACATCCCGGCGAGTCACGCAACGTGCACCAGTCGGTCACGCTGCTGGAAGCGATCGACGAATTCCGCTTCGACGCCCTGATCGGCGGCGCCCGCCGCGACGAGGAAAAGGCCCGCGCCAAGGAGCGCATCTTCTCGCACCGCGACAGCTTCGGCCAGTGGCAACCGAAGGCACAACGGCCCGAGCTGTGGACGCTGTTCAACACCCGACTGCAACCGGGCGAGCACTTCCGCGTGTTCCCGATCTCCAACTGGACCGAGCTCGACGTCTGGCAGTACATCGCCCGCGAGCAGATCGCGCTGCCTTCGCTCTACTACACGCACCAGCGCGAGGTGGTGGATCGCAAGGGCCTGCTGGTGCCGGTGACGGAGCTGACACCGGCGCGCCCCGGTGAAACCGTCGAATCGCGCAACGTGCGTTTTCGCACCGTGGGCGACATCACCTGCACCTGCCCGGTGGAAAGCCTGGCCGCCACGGCCGACGACATCGTAATCGAGACACTGGCGGCTGACGTGAGCGAGCGCGGCGCCACGCGCATGGACGACAAAACCTCTGAGGCTTCTATGGAGAAACGCAAGAAAGACGGGTACTTCTGATGACTGCAACCACACTTCAAGCCGAACGCATCAGCGTGGTACCGGCGGCACCAGTGGCACCGGCAGCACAGGCCGCACCACGCGATACCGGCGCGGCCCTGCGCTTCATCACCTGCGGCTCGGTCGATGACGGCAAGAGCACGCTGATCGGACGCCTGCTGGTGGACAGCCGCTCCGTGCTGCAGGATCAGCTGGCCAATGTCTCCAAGAGCGGCGAGGCCGATCTGGCGCTGTTCACCGACGGCCTCTCGGCCGAGCGCGAGCAGGGCATCACGATCGACGTGGCCTACCGTTACTTCAACACCGCGCAGCGCAAGTTCATCATCGGCGACGCGCCCGGCCACGAGCAGTACACCCGCAACATGGTGACCGCGGCATCGAGCGCCGACGCCGCCGTGGTGCTGGTCGATGCCACCAAACTGACCTGGGCGCAGCAGAGCCACGCGCGCGTTCCCAGCGCCGAGCTGGGGCACGGCCTGCTGCCGCAGACGCGGCGCCACGCGCTGCTGGTGAGCCTGCTGCGCGTTCCGTCGATCGTCTTTGCCGTGAACAAGCTCGACGCGCTGGAAGACGGCGCGGCAGCTTTTGCAAAGATCAGCGAGGCCCTGCGCGCCTTTGCCGCAGCAGCCGGCATCGAGGTGACAGCCATCGTGCCGATATCCGCGCTCAAGGGCCACAACGTGGTGACGCCGGCTCCGCTCTGGTGTGACTATGACGGCCCAAGCCTGCTCGATATCCTGGAGGAACTGCCCGTCACACCGGCCGAAACCACCCTGCCCTTCGCCTTTCCGGTGCAGTGGGTAGAAAAGTTCTCGGCTTCCAGCGATACCTCGCAGGGCCGGCGCACCTTCTGGGGTCGCGTCGCCACCGGCGGCGCGCAGGTGGGCCAGCGAATCAGCGTGCTGCCGAGCGGCCAGACCGCCACCGTGGCCCAGGTGCTGCGCCACACGCGCCAGCCGGGCCCGGTGCAAGCCGGCCATGGCGCCGGGATTGTGCTGGACCGCGAAGTCGACGTGTCGCGCGGCGACTGGCTGCTGGCCGCCACTGACAGCCCCGAAGATGCCGACGACTTTGAAAACCCCGACAGCCGTGTGCCCGCGAGCCGCGAGCTCAAGGCGACCGTGGCCTGGCTGGACGATGAGCCGCTGGTGGCCGGGCGCGTCTACTGGGCGCTGCATGGCCACCGCTGGATCAAGGCCCGGATCAAGCGCATCGTGCACCGGCTCGACATCAATACCCTTGCTGAGGAAGAGGCCACCCAACTGGTCGCCAACAGCATCGGCCATGTCGACCTGACACTGCAGGAGGCGGTTGCCACCCTTCCGTACAGCCAATCGCGCGTGCTGGGTTCACTGGTTCTGGTGGACACTGCATCCCACAAAACTGCTGGGGCTGTATTGATCAATTAAAATCTATGGCTTTCACCCAATCGTCGAAAAACTCAAAATGACACACACCGTCACCGAAGCCTGCATCAAATGTAAGTACACCGACTGCGTCGACGTTTGCCCCGTGGATTGCTTTCGTGAAGGCCCCAACTTTCTGACTATCGATCCGGACGAGTGCATCGACTGCGCGGTTTGCATTCCTGAATGCCCCGTCAACGCCATCTACGCTGAAGAGGATGTGCCGGCGGACCAGCAGCACATGACCAAAATCAACGCCGAGCTGGCGAAACTGCCGAGCTGGAAAGGCATCACCAAGCGCAAGGACCCACTGTCGGAAGCAGAAGAGTGGAAAGACAAGACCGGCAAGCTGCAATACCTGATCCGCTGAGAGCGGACTGCATTTTTTTGACCCCAACAACAAGTTCTCTGTGCGCAACCACCAAGACCCTATAGAAACCGACGCAGTGATCGTCGGTGCCGGCCCTGTCGGGCTGTTTCAGGTATTCGAACTCGGCCTGCTCGAAATCAAGGCCCACGTCGTCGATTCCCTGGCCTATCCCGGTGGCCAGTGCATCGAGCTGTACCCCGACAAGCCGATCTACGACATTCCGGCGGTACCGGTCTGCACCGGCAGAGAACT
Organism: uncultured beta proteobacterium; assembly: GCA_903828665.1. Taxonomy (GTDB): domain Bacteria; phylum Pseudomonadota; class Gammaproteobacteria; order Burkholderiales; family Burkholderiaceae_C; genus Rhodoferax. The sequence goes on along the minus strand of CAIKMZ010000054.1, from coordinate 1,289 downwards.
CACCGACAACCTGCTCAAGCAGATCGAGCCTTTTGGCGCGACCTTTCACTACGGGCAGGAAGTCACGGTCGTCGAAACGCAGGACGACGGACGCTTCTTCGTTGAAACGTCCAAGGGCACGCGCTTCCTGGCCAAGACCATCTTCATCGCCGCGGGCGTTGGCGCTTTCCAGCCCCGCACCCTCAAGGTGGAAGGCCTGGAAGCCTACGAAGACTCGCAACTGTTCTACCGCGTGCGCAAGCCGGAAGACTTTGCCGGCAAGAACCTCGTGATCGTCGGCGGCGGCGACTCGGCACTCGACTGGGCGCTTGAATTCGTCAAGGACAGCCCGCACAAGGCCGAAAGCGTGATCCTGATCCACCGGCGCGACGGCTTCAAGGCAGCCCCCGCGAACGTGGCCAAGATGAAGGAACTGTGCGACGCGCTGGAGATGCAATTCGTCATCGGCCAGGTAACGGGCATCGAGGAAGCCGACAACGTGCTCACCGGCGTCAAGGTCACCGGCGCCGACGGCGTGACACGCGTCGTGCCGATGGACGTGCTGCTGGTCTTCTTCGGCCTGTCGCCCAAGCTCGGGCCGATCGCCGAATGGGGGTTGGACATCGAACGCAAGCAGCTCAAGGTCGACACCGAAAAGTTCTCCACCAGCGAACCCGGCATCTTTGCCGTGGGCGACATCAACATCTACCCGGGCAAGAAGAAGCTGATCCTGAGCGGTTTTCACGAATGCGCGCTGGCCGCCTTTGGCGCCATGCCGATCATCTTCCCGGACAAGAAGGTGTTCCTGCAGTACACGACGACGAGCCCCAAACTGCACAAGGTGTTGGGCGTCGAGTCGCCGGTGTTCGACTGAGCGGTCAGCTTCCGCGCGAGCAACCGGTTCGCCGTATTTTTGGGAACTTTTTGAGCGCCGATGCAGGCCAGGCCCGAAAGAGGCAAATATTTACCGCTATAATTTGAGGCTTGTTCCTCGATAGCTCAGTTGGTAGAGCGCCGGACTGTTAATCCGTAGGTCCCTGGTTCGAGCCCAGGTCGAGGAGCCAAATAAACAAAGGAAAGCTTGCTATCAATTCGATAGTGGGCTTTTTCTTTATGTGGTCTTGTAGGCAATCTGTAGGCAAATTACCCAAACCCAGCGGGTTAGGCTGGGTCGCTGGGCATCAATTCGTCTAGTCTGGCCCATTGAGTAGACTTGCGTATTTACCTGTCGCTCTCTGTGGCGCTCTGGTTTTTGGCGTCAGTGCAAGTTCGCTCAATAGATTCGCCACCTGTCGCAGCGCACGGTCAGC
>CAIKMZ010000053.1 GCA_903828665.1 uncultured beta proteobacterium | reverse complement strand
TGGCACGCTCACCACTCAAAGCGGGCGAGAAATTGGAATGCCGAGTGGAAGACCAATTGCAAAATATGGCTAACGACACTGCCTTGGTACGGTCGTTCTTTCGACACCCATCTGTCCGCTATATTTCTGACTGCTGAGTAACATGCGCCGCATGAACCGCAGAACCTCACTGGCCGCCATGGCCGCCTTGCCCGCCGCCTTGTCGACCTCGCTGGCCGGCGCCGCCGTGATCCAGGCGCTCAAGCCGTCGGCCACGATGCCGGTCCTGTTCCTCGGTCATGGCAGTCCGATGAACGCGATCGAAGACAACCCGTGGCGTCGCGCCTGGCAAACCATCGGCACCGAGATCCTCGCGCGCGCCGAGCCGCCGCAGCTGATCCTTTGCATCTCGGCGCACTGGCTGACCCGTGGCCAATGGCAGATCACGGGCATGGCAAGGCCCAAGACCATCCATGACTTCGGCGGTTTTCCGCAAGCCTTGTTCGACCAGCAATACCCGGCGCCGGGGGCTCCCGCGGTGGCGCAGAAACTGGCGCAGGAACTGAAGTCACCGGCATCGGGTGCTGCGATCGGCGTGGACAACAGCGAGTGGGGCTTCGACCATGGAACCTGGTCGGTGCTCAAGCCGATGTTTCCGAAAGCGGAAATCCCGGTGCTGCAACTGAGCATGGATTACAGCCGGGCGCCTGCTGAACACTACCTGCTGGGCCAGCAACTGCACAGGCTGCGCCAGCGCGGCGTGCTGATCGTTGGCAGCGGCAACATCGTCCACAACCTGCGCGCCACAAGGCAAGGCAGCGCCGCCAATGAGGCGTATGACTGGGCCAAGGAGTTCGACAGCGCGGTACAGGAACAGATCAAGAAGGGCCAGCTCGATGCGCTGGCGAACTTTCAGTCGCTCGGCGCCGTCGCGCAGCAGGCGCATCCGACCTATGACCATTACCTGCCGCTGCTGTACGCGGCCGGTGCGGCGCGAAGCAACGAGATGCCGCGCTTCTTCAACGCCGGCTTTCAGTCGGCGTCGATCTCCATGCGCTCGGTCCTCTGGGGTTGACGCTTCAGTAGCTTCGCCCGCTGTGACTTTCGCCGTGGCAGCTGAGGTAGCACTTGCGGGCGACCGTATCCACATAGAGCTTGGCCGGCGTGCCGACCGGCGCGTTGTCGCTGGTGGACAGGTTGATCAGCCGGCTGTTGTACGTCGTGCTGCCTTGCGTGGCGCTGATGCCGTGCGGGTCGTGACAGGCCTTGCAGCCGTAGCGCAGGTGCTCTGAGCGGTTGTGCGGCGATTCGGCGATGACGATGGCCCGGCTGTGGCATTTGTAGCAGATGTCGCCCGTGGTCGGCGCTGCGGTGGTCGCGTACGGCCGCTCCAGCAGGATTGGGTTGGTCGATCCGTGCGGCCCGTTCGGTCCGGCGCCGCCGGCGCCAGGCCCGGCATTGTTGTTGTGGCAATCGCTGCACTTGATCACGCTCGCCGTCGTCCACGGTGCAAGCAGACTCGGAACCTTGCTGCTTCTGCCCGGACCCGCGACCGGATGAAAGGACGGGCCATCGGTGCTGAACTCCAGGCGCGTGTTGGTCTGTGCAATCTGGCGCGGCGTGTGCGGCGCCGGGCTGTTGGGGCTGTCGGCGTGGCAGCGAAAGCAGATCTGGTACTCGGCGCTGGCGGGCTTCACTTCGGCGCCGTTGATGCCGATGCCGCGCACGCCGGCGAGCGAACCCGGCAGTGCGCCGACGCTGGCGTTGCTGGCATGCGGGTTGTGGCAGTCGACGCACTCGACATGACGGGCATTGACCACTGCCGGCTCGGCCGGGTCATGCACGCCGGTCGTGCTGGCGACCGGGTGGACCGAGACCTTGCTGAACTCGGTCTGGATATTCTTGCTCGCCACGTTGGCGTTGTGGCAGGGATAGCAATTGGCTTCTTCGGCAGCCGCGTTCTGCAGCCATTTCTTGCCCGGGGCAGTGTGCGGGCGGTGACAGTTCTCGCACGCGTTGTCGGCAACCGTGCTGCCGCCGGAATGCGGCCACGGGTTAGGGCCGGCGCCGTTCCACGTCTTCATCGACAGCTTGTGGTCGCTCGTGCCCCAGTAGTTCTTCGTATGACACACCTGGCACAGCGCCGAAGCACTATTGGGCATGACCAGGAACTTGCCATAGGCGTCGTTGTGCGCATCGTGACAGGCGCTGCACTGCATTTGCCCGCCGCTGTCGAGCCGCACCGCTCCCGTCAGTTGGGCCGGATCCACGAGTTCGCCGCGGCTCAGCGCCAGCGTTGCGGTGTAATTGAAGGAGATCGGATGGTCACCCGAGAGATCGGTTCCGAGACGACTGGCCGAACCGGCGGGCATGCTTGTCACGCCGCCGGCCATGCTGATCGGCGTGGCGCGGTTGAGCACCTGGCCGAGCGCGATCGTGCCGTCATGGCAGCTCAGGCATAGCAGCGATCCGCGCGTCGGCTGCCCGGCGCCGGCCAGCGAGGTCGAGCTGGTGTAGGGGGTGTAGGTGCTGCCCGGCGTTTGCCGGTTCCACAGCGGTGTCGTGGGCGAGTTGTTGTGCGGCGCATGGCAAAACACGCAGATCTGATCTTCGCTGGTCGCCTTGACTGTTCCCGGCCCGCTGGCCGAAAGATTGTGCTTGCTGGTGGCCACGCCGGCCACCACCGGCCAGGCCAGCACAAGCGCGCAGAACAGTGCGACGACAGAGCTCCGGGCTATGCGCAATCGGCTCATGTCGGGCCTCCGATATAGCGTAGCACCTGCACGCGCTGGTTGTACGAGTCGGCGATATAGATCCTGTCATCCGGACCGATGAACAAGCCAACAGGCAGCCAGAATTCACCGCGTTCGCGCCCCAGAGCGCCGAGCGAAAGCAGGAAGGCGCCGGGCGCGAGAAGGATGGCGAACGCCGGTTCGGGGCCAAGCTGCCGTCGAACTGCAACGCCTGTCATGAGCGCGACGATCGCGCCAAAGGCCACAAAGGGCGCTACGGGGAAAAGTGCCAAACCTGCCACACGGAGAAGTCCTTTAAGGGCGCCACCTTCGATCACGGCCGTGACACGCGCTATGCGCTGAGTGACAAGCACCTGCAGGTCAAGTGCGACACCTGCCACACGGGTCTTCTCTACCGGGACCGGCTCGATACAGGTTGCGTTTCCTGCCATGCCCCCGATGACAAGCACAAGGGCCAACTGGGCAAGGACTGCGCGCGCTGCCACAGCGAAGCGACCTGGCATGCCAGCTCATTCGATCACAATCGTTCGGCGTTCGCGCTGCGCGACCGTCATGCCGGGCTCGACTGCAAGAAGTGCCATGACAGCCCGGCCTTCAAGGACGCCAGGAGCGAATGCGCATCCTGTCATGCAAAGGATGACCTTCACAAGCAGCGCCTGGGCACGCGCTGCGACCAGTGCCACAGCGCGCGCGGCTGGAAGGATTGGGACTTCGACCACAATCTTCGATCCCGCTTCAAACTGGTCCACAAGCACATCCAGGTGAAATGCCTGGCCTGTCATACAAAGCCGGCGCCGGAGAAGATCGTGCTGTCGGTCGACTGCATCAGCTGTCATCGCCAGGACGACATCCACTTCGAAACCAGCGGCGTGCAATGCGAGCGCTGCCACATGCCCGACAGCTGGCGCCACGTGATCGGGCAGGCTGCCAACCGCAAACCATCCTGAGAAGTCATGCACAATCCAGCGGCTGGCGACAGCTCATCCTTGCGTGACCGAACATGACCAACCTGCTCTTGCTGACAGCCTATCTCGCCCCCCTGGCGTTGCTGGTGACGGTGTATATCCTGCGCTGGCAAAGGCGGGAAGCGCGCGCCAGCGCGGCCTTGCAGCAGTCGGTCAAAAGCGGGCTGACCGACCCGCCAAGCCTTCATCCAGTGATCGACCCCGACAAATGCATCGGCGCCGGTGGCTGCACGCGAGCGTGCCCCGAAGGCGCCCTGGGCATCATCAAGGGCAAGGCGCAACTCGTGAATCCGACCGTTTGCATCGGACACGGCGCCTGCGCCGCCGCCTGTCCGGTGGAGGCGATCAAGCTCGTGTTTGGAACCGAGCGCCGCGGGATCGACATTCCCCAAGTCAAGCCCAACTTCGAGACCGGTGTGGCCGGCATTTACATCGCGGGCGAACTCGGCGGCATGGGCCTGATCCGCAACGCCGCGGAGCAGGGACGCCAGGCCATCGCGTCACTGGCGCGCCATCGCGCTCCGCCGGAACAGCTCGATGTGGTGATTGTCGGTGCCGGACCGGCGGGGATCTCGGCCACGCTCGCGGCGATGGAGCAGAAGCTGCGATTCATCACCATCGAGCAGGAGGAATCGCTCGGCGGCTGCGTCTACCACTATCCGCGCAACAAAATTGTTGCCACACATCCGGTGACGCTCGCCCTCGTGGGCAAGGTCAAACTCGGCGAGGTCTCAAAAGAATCGCTGCTTGCCTTTTGGGAGGGTGTGATCGGCAAGGCCCAGGTCCCGATCCAGTTCGGCGAGCGTCTTGAAAAAATCGCCAAGCTGGAACGTGGTTTCACGGTGAAAACCGCGAAAGCGGTGCATCAGACGCGCTCCATCCTGCTGGCCATCGGCCGGCGTGGCTCCCCGAACCGCCTTGGCGTGCCCGGCGAAGAACTCCCGAAAGTTGTCTACCGCCTGACCGATCCGGCACAGTATCAGGGCCAGCGCGTGCTGGTCGTTGGTGGCGGAAATTCTGCGATCGAGGCCGCGCTCGCCGTGGCTGCGGAGCCTGGTGCGCACGTCACGCTATCCTATCGCAAGCAGGCCTTTGACCGCGTCACCGAGACCAATCGGGCGAAGCTGCAAAAGGCGCAAGACGCGGGGCGGTTGACGCTGGCCCTGCGCACGCAGGTCAGGCAGATCACGCCCGATCAGGTCAGCCTCGATGGCGACGACGGGCCCCTACTGATCGACAACGACACCGTCATCGTCTGCGCCGGCGGTGTGCTGCCGACGCCGATGCTCAAGGAGCTTGGCATCGCCGTGGAAACCAAGTATGGGACGGCCTAGCCGGCTTGCCGGAAATCAGAAAAACCCGGTGAACTTGCATTGGAAGCTTGCCAGGAAACATGGCAACTCAGAACAAGGCATGCAATCCGTTGATTTGAATTTGGTTGATGCGGATCGTATGCAGTCTGGAGGGACCGGGCTTTTTCAAAATCGGGCCGTGAAATTGACATGAAACTTTCGGTCCCCGGACTGCGGAATGGTCGAACCACTCTGCAGCGGCAGCACGCTGCCGGTCACGATGCGCCCCCAGTCCGCCGCCAGCGCATAGGAGGCCGAGGCATAGCGCAGCCCCAGTCCGGCGCTGAGCAAATGGTCGGCCGCGGGCTTGTTGGAATTGGCCTCGCTATTGTGGTTGCGCAACCACCCGGTATCGATGAAGCCAAGCGCGCGCCAGCCCGGCCACAACTCGGCACTGGTGATTTCGAGCGCGGCCGACAAGCCGCTGTCGCTGGCCAGCACCCGTTCTCCGGCGCCGCGCAGCGACGTGACACCGCCCAGGCCGAACTGCTCGCCCGAGATCAACGCGTCCGGACTGTACTGGAACTGGGCACGAACCGCCCACAACCAGCCCGAGGCAAAGGCGGACAGGTAATTGGCGCCCGCGCGCAGGACCTTCCAGCTGACATTGGTGATGCGCACATCCTCGCTCTGGTAGGCCGCCAGGCTGTTGGTGCTGCCGCCCGGGATGTTGGCAGCCAGTTCCGTGTTGTAGCTCCAGATGACCGTATCGGACTCGATCCGTGCCACGTAGCCCAGGCTCAACGGACGGCTGATCCGGTCCGACTTGAGCGGATCGACCAGGCCATTGATCTGCGCCGCATTGAAGCGCTTCTCATCGAGCCCCACGGTGACATAACTGCGACGCCCACCGTCCGGCGGCAGGTAGTAGCTGTAACTCACGCCCAAGGTCTGGCCGGCGCCGGAGCTGTTGAAACTGCCGAAGCTGCCTTCGACATCCGAGTTGGTGTAGCTCACACCGATGACACCGCCCTGGCGGTAGAGCGGAATGCGGTAGCTCAAGCCCAGTTGCTTGACATCGCTGCGGCGCTCAAGCGACGTGGTGTAGGCGCCCGAGAACTGCTGGTCCAGATCGAACAGGTTGGCATAGCCGCCCACCAGGGCCAGCCGGTCCTGGCCGGTCGCTTCGGACCCCATGTTGGACAGGCTGGCGGAAAAATTCCAGGGCTTGCTTTCCTTGACCAGCAGCCTGGCGTCGATCTTGTCCGCCTCATCGGACTCCTTGAGCGAGACCTGCACCTGCTTGCCCGGATTCTCATTGGCGATGGCGGTCTGCACCGCCAGCGTTTTGAAATTGGGCGCGGTGTCGACGCGCAACTCCGGCAGACTGGCGCGGATGTTGGCTTCGCTGAACTGCTCGTGCCCCTGCACCGTGATTCTGCCGATCACGAAGCGCACGATCTTCAGGTTGACGATGGCACCCACTTCCTGCGGCGGCAGGATCACGCGGTACAGCGCAAAACCCTGCGCCTTGAGTTCGGCCTCCAGTGCCGCCGTGGCCTGCTGCAAGGTCTCCAGCGTCCGGTTCGGCCCGATGAAGGGTGCGAGCACGCGATCGCTGTCGGCACTGCCGAGCGGGTTCTCACCGCTCAATGCAAACCCGCTGATGGGAAACACGGTGGCCGCAGCGCCGGCCGTTGGCACGGGCGACTGCGCCAGCGCCAGACCCGGCCACAGAGCGGCCAACAACACGGCGCGGGCGCATGATGACTTGTAGAAATTCTGCATGAAGGTTCCTATCGGCACAGGTTGCTCGTGTCCTTGCCGATATCGCTCAGCACATTGAGCAGCATCGGGTTGGAACTGTCGGGCAGGGGAACGTTGTCGAATTGAATGAACGCCGGCATGGTCTCGGGCCGCCCGACGCGGCCGTCGTTGCCGGCAAAGCCGGTCTCACCGCGGCCCAACTGCAGGCTGCCGCCGGCCGCCACGATCTCGATATGGCCGTCACGCACATAGACGAACAGGCCCGCATCGTTGCCCGACACACCGCCGCTCGAGAACAGTTGCAGCAAATCGACCGTCACACCGTCAGGCCGTGGCAGGTAGTCCAGCGTCGTGCCCGTGAGCGAGCGGATCTCCGTGCGGCTGACATACAGGCCCTGCCCGGCCTCCAGAATCTTCGGCTCGGTCTGCCCGATCTGGGTGACGGCGATGATGCCCTGCCAGGTGAAGAAGCTGCAACTGTCGAGCGCGGCGCAATCGAGATCAAGGCCGGTGCCGCGTATGCCGATGGTGGCCGTGGGCGTCGAGTAGCCGACATGGCTCTTGTCGGCCTTGCCGATCACGCCGGTCAGGGCCCGCATGCTGCCGCGCAGCAAGGAGACCGCGAATCGGCCCTCGGTCGGGTTCTTGTCGTCGAAAACAAAGCTGTCGACCTTGAACCGGGTGCTGGCGCCGAGCGTCAGGCGGCTGTCATCGCGAAACACCAGAACGCCTCTGGCGCCGACGCCGGTCTCCACGGTCTCGCCCGGATAGACGCTGCCGCCATCGACCAGCTTGCGCCGGCTCTGGCTGCCATCGACGGCGCTGATCTCGCCTTGTGCAGAGATCAGTTTGGCGCTGGCCTGCACCGCGTTCAGACGCGGCTTCTCGGCGACGCGGGCCGATTCGGCCTTGCAGTCGGCGGCGCAAACCCGGGCGTCGAAATCGGTGCCGCGAACAAAGACCGTGGCATTGGCGGTCTGGACCTGCGCGGCATCGGGCGCGCCCTTGGAGATCGCCCCGGTCATGGCGCGAAAGCCGCCGCGCAACAGCTGCATCACCATGCTGTTGCCCGGTTCTCCGGCCTGGAATCTGTACTTCTGGACCAGCATTTCGGTGTTCGGTCGCAAGGTCATGCGACTGCCGTCGCGCAGCTTGACGATGGCCGTCGATTCCTCGGCCGTGATCAGGCGATCGCCTTCCTGCACCGGCGAGCCCTGGCCCAGCGTGCGTGGCACCTGCCCCGGCGACTGCACGACGCCCGCGCCGTGCGCAAACGCCACTTCACCGACGGGCTGTGCCAGCGAGGTCAACGCGCCGGCCAGCAAGGCCAGTCCGAGAACGTGCTGCAAATGGTGGTGCAACTTTGGGTGACGGATTAGCGCGAACATATGTTGCCCTCCACCACGATGCTGCTCTTGTTCTGTCTGTATTGCGCCAGCGGGTCGCTGTAGCTGTAGTCGACCAGCAGGGCTTCGAGGCTGTCCTGGAACTCGCTGAGGAAAGTCACAACGACATCGCCGGTCGAAGCCCCCAGGGCCGCGGCCAGCCAGGGCGGCGCCAGTGGCTGACCGTTGATGTAGTAGTTGACCGGGTTGCCCGTGCTCATGGCAAACGGGCCGAAGGTCATGCTGCCGCCGGCCGAGACATTGATGGCCAGCGCGGCCGTCAGGCTGCTGTTTTGCACGAAGTTGTTGGCCGCGTTCAGGGTGATGCCGCCGGCAAAAGAGGTCAACGGGCCATTGAGCGTCATGTTGCCCGAGCTCGTGAGATTGGTCGCCGTCAGCGTGATGCTGTTGTAGGCGCTGATGCCGCTGCCGCCGATCGTCAGGGGACTGTTGGCCGTCATCGTCACGGCGCCGGCGTTGGCCTGCACCAGCCCCGAGGTGCTGATGCCGCCGGTGT
>CAIKMZ010000052.1 GCA_903828665.1 uncultured beta proteobacterium | reverse complement strand
TGCTGGCGGCCGGTTGATTGCTGTCTTGTCATTGCGAACCTGCTCCGCAATCCATGGTGCAGAAGTCGTGGATCCCGGGTCTAGCCCGGGATGACAAATCCGACTGCGCGGCACGACAACCGGGATTTGCCATTGCGGACTCGATCCGCAATCCATGTGATGTCTAGCTTCTTCCGGTGCGCCTGAACTCCGCCGGCGTCTGCCCGGTCCAGGTGCGAAATGCGCGGATGAAGCTCTTCTCGTTTTGAAATCCCACGGCCTCGGCCACCTGCTTGACCGGGCGCGCCGTGCGCAGCAGCAACTCGCGCGCGCGGCCTTGGCGCACCGCGTCCTTGAGCGTCTGCAGCGAGGTTCCCTTTTCGACCAGCTGGCGGTGCAGCGTGCGCGGCGAGACGTGCAGCAGCGCGGCCAAGTCCTCGGCTCTTCGCGTCTGCGCCGGCTGCGCGGCGAGCGCCTGGCGCACACGCGCCACCAGCAGGCGGTCGCGCCGGTATTGGCGCACGGTCAGCGGCAGGGCGCGCTGCAGCATCTGGTTCATCGCCGCCTCGTCGCGGCGCAGCGGCAGCGCCAGGTAGCGCGCGTCGAACCGAATCGCCGCATTGCCGGCATCAAAGCGTGTCGGCCCCGGGAACAGCACGTCGTAGACCTCGTGGTGCGCTGGCGCCGGGAACGGGAACTGCGCGCCCTGCAGCGGCAGGCGCGAATCGATCAGCCAGCAGGCCAGGCCGTGGATGTTGCGCAGCACCGAGATCAGGCAGAACTCGCGCAAGCGGCCGAGGTCGCCGTGCTCGGTGATGGCGAGTGTGGCGGTCTCGCCCGTCACCGTCAGAGCGACCGTGATGTCGCTGGCAATCAGGCTGTGATGCCGGCACCAACGCTTGAGCGCGCGGCCCAGGCTGGTGGCGCTGAGTGAGGCGCGCGCCAGCATGCCGTAGCTGCCCCAGGGCAGGCGGCGGCTGAACCAGCCCAGCGCCTCGTCGTCGAGCTCCTGCATCGCGGCGCCCGAGATGCATTCCATTTGCGCGGCGCTGATGCGCGCCGCCGGATCGTTCAGCGTGGTTGGCGCAATTTGTGCCAGCTTCAAGGCCAGCGCCGGGTCTTTGCCGTAGCGCCGGTAGCCTTCCACAATCGCCGCCACAAACTCCATGGGCGTCAGTGCCTGGCCGGCGGTTACAGGCAGGTTGGGCGGACGCGCGGTGGCAGGCTTGGCGGGCATCGGCCGAGTATGCTTGGCGGTGGCAGGATTTGCAACCTGTTTGGCAAACGCATGGTGCCCGTCCGGTAGACAATGGCGTTTGACGCCTCCGAACCATAGAAGGACCACCATGCCCGTTCTGGAATCCCAACTCAAACCGCGCTCGGCCGAATTCCAGGCCAATGTCGCGGCCATGCGCCTCTTGGTGCAGGACCTCAATGCCCAGATCGCTAGGGCCGCGCTCGGCGGCGGCGACGCGGCGCGCGCCAAGCACACGGCACGCGGCAAGCTGCTACCGCGCGACCGCATCCAGATGCTGCTCGATCCGGGCACGCCGTTCCTGGAACTCTCGCCCCTGGCCGCGATGGGCCTGTACCGCGACCGCGACGGCAGCGACAGTGCGCCCAGCGCCGGTGTGATCTGCGGCATCGGCCGCGTCGAAGGCGTCGACTGCATGATCATCTGCAACGACGCGACGGTGAAGGGCGGCAGCTACTTCCCGATGACGGTCAAGAAGCATTTGCGCGCGCAGGAGATCGCGCAGCAGAACCGCCTGACCTGCATCTACCTGGTCGATTCGGGCGGCGCCAATCTGCCGACGCAGGACGAGGTCTTCCCGGACCGCGAGCACTTCGGCCGCATCTTCTTCAACCAGGCCAACATGAGCGCGCAGCGCATCTCGCAGATCGCCGTCGTCATGGGCAGTTGCACGGCCGGCGGCGCCTACGTGCCGGCCATGAGCGACGAGACCATCATCGTCAAGAGCCAGGGAACGATCTTCCTGGGCGGCCCGCCGCTCGTGAAGGCTGCCACCGGCGAGGTGGTGACGGCCGAGGACCTGGGCGGTGGCGATGTGCACACGCGCCTGTCGGGTGTGGCCGACCATCTGGCGCAGAACGATTTGCACGCGCTGGCGCTGGCGCGCCAGGCGGTCTCGCACCTGAACCACAAGAAGCCGTTGCAGGCGGCGGTGGCCGCGCCGCGCGCGCCGCTGTTTGCCGCCGAGGAACTGTACGGCGTGATCCCGACCGACACGCGCAAGCCCTACGACGTGCGCGAGATCATCGCGCGCATCGTTGACGGCTCCGAGTTCCATGAATTCAAGCCGCGCTACGGCACGACGCTGGTGACCGGCTTTGCCAACATCGAAGGCATGCCGGTGGGTATCATCGCCAACAACGGCATCCTGTTCAGCGAGTCGGCCCTGAAAGGCGCGCACTTCATCGAGTTGTGCTGCCAGCGCAAGATTCCGCTCGTGTTCCTGCAGAACATCACCGGCTTCATGGTCGGGCGCAAGTACGAGAACGAAGGCATTGCGCGCAACGGCGCCAAGATGGTCACCGCTGTGGCGACGGCGGCCGTGCCCAAGTTCACCATCATCATTGGCGGCAGCTTCGGCGCCGGCAACTACGGCATGTGCGGGCGCGCCTACAGCCCGCGCTTCCTCTGGATGTGGCCCAATGCGCGCATCTCGGTGATGGGCGGCGAGCAGGCCGCGAGCGTCTTGGCCACCGTGCGCCGCGACGGCATCGAGGAGCGCGGCGGCACCTGGAGCAAGGAAGAGGAAGAAGCGTTTCGCGCGCCGATCCGCAGCCAGTACGAGAGCCAGGGCCACCCCTATTTCGCCACGGCGCGCCTGTGGGACGACGGCATCATCGACCCGGCCGACACGCGCCGCGTGCTCGCGCTGGGCCTGAGCGCCACGCTCAACGCGCCGATCCCCGATACGCAGTTCGGCGTGTTCCGGATGTAATGGAAAGAGACCACCATGTTTAACAAAATTCTGATTGCGAATCGGGGAGAAATCGCCTGCCGTGTCGCGGCGACGGCGCGGCGCATGGCCATCAAGACGGTGGCGGTTTATTCCGATGCCGATGCCAATGCCAAGCACGTCAGCGTCTGCGACGAGGCCGTGCACATCGGCGCCAGCGCGCCGCGCGAGAGCTACCTGCGCTGGGAGCGCATCCTCGAAGCGGCCAAGGCCACGGGCGCGCAGGCCGTGCATCCGGGCTACGGTTTCCTCAGCGAGAACGAAGAGTTCGCCCAGGCCTGCGCCGATGCCGGTCTGGTCTTCATCGGCCCGCTGCCGTCGAGCATCAAGGCGATGGGTCTGAAGGCCGAATCCAAGCAGTTGATGGGCAAGGCCGGCGTGCCGCTGGTGCCCGGTTACCACGGTGCCGACCAGGACCCGGCGCTGCTGCAGCGCGAGGCCGATGCCATCGGCTACCCGGTGCTGATCAAGGCCAGCGCCGGCGGCGGCGGCAAGGGCATGCGCGCGGTCGACAAGGCGGAGGATTTCGCCGCCGCGCTCGCGAGTTGCAAGCGCGAAGCGATCAACAGTTTCGGCGACGACGCCGTGCTAATCGAGAAGTACGTGCAGCGCCCGCGCCACATCGAGATCCAGGTCTTCGGCGACATGCACGGCAACTACGTCTACCTGTTTGAGCGCGACTGCTCGGTGCAGCGCCGCCATCAGAAGGTGCTGGAAGAAGCGCCCGCGCCTGGCATGACGCCCGAGCTGCGCCAGAAGATGGGCGAGGCGGCCGTGGCGGCGGCGCGCGCCGTGAGCTACGTCGGCGCCGGGACGGTCGAGTTCATCGTCGAGCAGCGCGCCGACGGCAGCATGGAATTCTTCTTCATGGAGATGAACACGCGGCTGCAGGTCGAGCATCCGGTGACGGAAGCGATCACCGGCCAGGATCTGGTCGAGTGGCAATTGCGCGTGGCATCGGGCGAGACGCTGCCGCTGCGCCAGGATCAGCTCAGGATCAACGGCCATGCGATCGAGGCGCGCATCTGCGCCGAGAACCCCGACAACAACTTCCTGCCGGCCACCGGCACGCTGCAGGTCTATGGCCTGCCGGATTGTGTGACCTTCGAGCGCGCAGATGCGCCCGGTGGCCCGCGCGTGCGCGTCGACTCCGGCGTGCGCCAGGGCGACGCGATCTCGCCGTTCTACGACTCGATGGTGGCCAAGCTGATCGTGCACGGCGAGACGCGCGCGCAGGCGCTGGCGCGACTCGACGTGGCACTGGCGCAGACCCACATCGTCGGCCTCAATACCAACGTGCAGTTCCTGCGCAACGTGGTGCAGAGCAAGTCCTTTGTGCAGGCCGATCTGGATACCGGCCTCATCCCGCGCGAAGCGGCTGTGCTGTTCAAGCAGGAGAAGGTCGGTCTGACGCTGGCCGTGGCCGGCGCCATCGCCAACACGCTGCTGCAGGAGCAGGCCTTTGAGGCGCGTTTTTCCGTGCAGGCGCAGTGGCTCGACCCCTGGGCCCGGCGCGACGGCTGGCGCTCGCACGGCCCGAGCACGCGCCGCTTCGACTACGAGTTTGCCGGTGAGGTCCATGTGATCGAGATGACGACGCTGCACGACGGCACGTTGCAGCTCGCCGTGGCCGGCGAAGTCGCCTCGTTCGCTTTTGTCACGGTCACGCACGGCATCGATGTGCGCTTCGGCAGCCGGCGCCAGATCGTCAACGTCTACCAGAGCGGCGCGATTGTGCATGTGTTCTCGGCGCAGGGCGCGACGCAGATCGTTGTCATCGATGCGCTGGCGCACGCCGGCGACGCGCAGGTCGAAGGCGGGCGCCTGACGGCGCCGATGCCGGGCAAGGTTGTCTCGTTTGCCGTGAAGGCCGGTGACAAGGTCAAGATCGGCCAGACGCTCGCCGTGCTCGAAGCCATGAAGATGGAGCACACCATCGCCGCGCCCGCCGACGGCGTGGTCGGCGAACTGCTCTACGCGCCCGGCGACCAGGTGCCCGAGGGCGCGGAGCTGCTCAAGCTGGTGGTGTCATAAGGCAAGCCCGGGCGATGCGGGGGAATCGACTTTCAAGGTACCCTTGGCACCCATGAAAATCACGTTTTGCTGCACCGGTACCAAGCCCGAGCCCTGGCTGGCCGGCTTGCGTTCGGCCCTGCCGGGTGCCGAGGTCACGGTCTGGGAGGCGGGCGCGCCGGCGGCGGATCACGCCGTGGTCTGGGCGCCGCCGCAGCAGTTCTTCGACGAGCAAGTCAAACTCAAGGGTGTCTTCAACATCGGCGCCGGCGTCGATGCCCTGCTCAAGCTGCGCCTGCCGCCACAGGCCACGGTGGTGCGGCTGGACGATGCCGGCATGTCGGTGCAGATGGCTGAGTACGTGTGCCACGCGGTGATCCGGCACTTTCGCGAGTTCGACGGCTACGCGGCCGACATCCAGGCCCGCACCTGGTCGTACCGCAAGCCGCGCGAGCGCGCCGAGTTTCCGGTCGGCGTCATGGGGCTTGGTGTGCTGGGCGCGCGCGTTGCGCAAAGCCTGGCGCAGTTCGATTTTCCGGTCGTGGGCTGGAGCCGCTCGGCGAAGGAGCTGATGGGCGTGCGCTGCTTCGCCGGCGCCGCGCAGTTCGATGACTTTCTGGCGGCCACGCGCATCCTGGTCAACCTGTTGCCGCTGACACCCGAGACGCGAGACATCATGCGCCTGGAGACCTTGTCGCGACTGCAAAGCGGCGCTTATGTGATCAACGTCGCGCGCGGAGCGCATCTGGTCGACGATGACCTGCTGGCCCTGCTCGCCAGCGGCCACCTGGCTGGCGCCATGCTCGATGTCTTTCGCACGGAGCCGCTGCCACTCGAGCACCCGTTCTGGCGCGAGCCGAAAATCACGATCACCCCGCACACCTCGGCGCGCACTCTGCGCGACGAGAGCATCGCCCAGATCGTCGGCAAAGTCCGCGCCCTGGAAGCCGGGCACGCCATCGTCGGCGTCGTGGACCCGGTGCGCGGTTACTGAACACAGCGGCGTCAAGCTTGCATTGAATCGAGGACTTGAACATGAATCTCCCCTCCCGCGTCAAACTGGTCGAAGTCGGGCCGCGCGACGGTTTGCAGAACGAAAAGCAGGCGGTGCCGGCGGCGGTCAAGATCGAGCTGGTACAGCGCCTGCAGGACGCCGGCCTGAAGGAGATCGAGGTCACGAGCTTCGTCTCGCCCAAGTGGGTGCCGCAGATGGCCGACAACGCCGAAGTCATGGCCGGCATTGCACGCAAGAGCGGCGTGCGCTACTCGGTGCTAACGCCGAACCTGCAGGGTTTCGAGGCGGCGCTCAAATCGAAGCCCGACGAGATCGTGGTGTTCGGCGCCGCCAGCGAGGCGTTCAGCCGCAAGAACATCAATTGCAGCATTGCCGAGAGCATCGAGCGTTTCGCGCCGGTGGTGCAGGCGGCGCGCGCGGCCGGCATCTACGTGCGCGGCGCCATGTCCTGCACGGTGGGCTGCCCGTACGAAGGCGAGGTGGCGCCCGAGCGCGTCGGCTACCTGGCGGGTTTGATGAAGGGCATTGGCGTGCAGCATGTCGGCGTCGCCGACACCATCGGCGTGGGCACGCCGATCAAGGTGCAGCGCGCGCTGGAGGCCACGCTCCAGCACTTCGACATCAATGATGTTTCCGGCCATTTCCATGACACCTACGGCCAGGCCCTGGCCAATACGCTGGCGACCCTGCAGATGGGGGTTTGGCAGTTTGACACCTCGGTCGCCGGCCTGGGCGGCTGTCCCTATGCCAAGGGCGCGACCGGCAATGTGGCGAGCGAGGACGTGGTCTACCTGCTGCACGGCATGGGCGTCGCCACCGGCATCGACCTCGACAAGCTGATCGACGCCGGCGCGTTCATCAGCGAATTCCTGCAGCGCAAATCCGGCTCGCGCGTTGCGGCCGCCATGCTGGCCAAGCGCAATTCCTGATGAGCGAAGAAGAATCCAAATCATGGCCGGAAGGCGTGCAGCGCATCGCGGCGGCCTTGAGCGCGCAGGGTCATCCGCATGCGCCGGTGCTGCTCGACGATGCGGCGCGCACGGCGCAGCAGGCGGCCGACGCGCTGGGCATCGCGCTGGGCCAGATCGCCAAGAGCATCATCTTCCGGCGCAAGGCCGACGACGCGGCGGTGCTGGTCGTGACCTCGGGCGACCGGCGCGTGGACGAGAAGAAGGTCGAGGCCCTGGTCGGCAAGCTGGGCCGCGCCGACGCCGCCTTCGTCAAGGAAATGACCGGTTACTCGATCGGCGGCGTGCCACCGATCGCGCACGCCACGCCTTCGGTGACGCTGATCGACCAGGAGCTGCTGCGCTTTGAAGTGATCTGGGCGGCGGCCGGGCATCCGCATGGCGTCTTCCAGCTCGGCCCGCAGGACCTGCTGCGCCTGTCCGGCGCGCCGCTGGCCGATGTCGTGGCCGGTTCGCTGCGCTTGGTCCAGGCTGGTGCGGCCGATCCGCTGGCGGCGCGCGCCGCGCTGGCCCGCTCCGGCGCGCAGGACGTGCCCTCGCCCTGCATCGCGGTCTGCCAGATGGATTCGCGCACGGGGCTTTGCGCGGGCTGCTACCGCACGCTCGACGAGATCGCGCTGTGGAGCCGCGCCGATGATGCGGGCAAGCGCCTCATCTGGAAGCACATCGAGGAACGCGCGCAGCACAAGCCATCATGAAGCACATCACCTTTTATCTCGACTTCATTTCGCCCTACGCTCATCTGGCGTTCGAGAAGCTTCCGCTGGCGCTGATGGGGCACAGCTACAGCGTGCGCTACAAGCCGGTGCTGTTTGCCGCGCTGCTCAAGCACCATGCTCAGCTCGGTCCGGCAGAGATCGCCGGCAAGCGCGACTGGACCTACCGCCAGGTGCTGTGGCTGGCAAAGCGCGAAGGCGTGACGCTGCAACTGCCGGCGACGCATCCCTTCAACCCGTTGGCGCTGTTGCGCCTGGCCACGGCCTGTGACGCGCAGGGCGAGCCGAACCGCTATGTCTGCGAGGCCGTGTTCCGCCACGTCTGGCACGGCGGCGCCGAGGCCGGCGACGCGGCGCGGCTGCAGGAACTGAAGCGCCAACTCAGCCCGCAGCGCGCGCCCGACAGCGACGAGGTCAAGGCGCAACTCAAGGCCAACACCGAGGAGGCGATGGCGCGCGGCGTCTTTGGCGTGCCGACCTTCGCCGTTGACGACAAGCTGTTCTGGGGTTTTGACGCGCTGCCGATGCTGGCGTCCTGCCTGTCCGGTGATCCGTGGTTCGATGCGGCCTGGGACGAGGCGGCGCGAGTCGCTTTCGGTGTGACCCGCTCAGGCCCGGGCGTCTGATCCGCGCGTCATGCGCTCAGATGGAAATGCAGCTGCAAGTGCAGCCGGAACTGCCGCACGACCGCCAGCGAATCGCGCAGCAGGTCGCGGTCCAGCGTGCTCAGGTCGGCCAGCTTCACGAGGTTGCTGACCGGCTGTCCGAGCGCGATCTGGCGCAGGTTGTTGCGCAGCTTGAACGTCATCATGAAGTGCAGGGTCTCGGTCAGGTCGCGCGCGAGTTCGGCTGACAGGAATTGCTGCCGGGCCAGGGCATCCAGGCGCTCAACCGTGCTCAGGGCATCCAGGCGGTGCTCCAGCGCCAGCGCACGCGCACCATGGACGATCGGGAAAGTGCCGAGTTTCTTGAGGTCAAAGCTGGGCTCGGTGCCTTGACGCAGCCGCGTCAGCCGGCTCCACCAGCCGGTGCCGGGTTCCTTGAACTGATTGACTGCATCCGCCAGACGGGCGATGAAGATGTCGTTGCCGGCGAGCAGGTTCAGGGCGTGCGTGCGCGCGTCATGCACTAGCGTGGCATCGCCCGACACCGGATGCGCGTCGATGAAGATCGCCAGGTTCATCGTGCCGTCCGGGTCCGCGTCAAACAACCAGTGCCCGATGGTCTCCTTGAAACTGGAAACCGGCTGGCACCAGAGCGGGTTGGTGACCATGATGTTGCCCGGGCAAGGCGGATAGCCAAAGCCGAGCAATTCGGTGCTGAAGCGCGCAACGATCCCGGATAGGTCCGGGCAGTGGTAGCCGTCTCGCAGCAGCAGGGCGTTGTCCTGGTCGGTCTTGAGGATCTGTTCGCCGCGCCCCTCGCTGCCCATGACAAGCAGGCAGCTGTTGTGCATCAGCTCGGCTGGCGCCACCAGCGACCACAGGCGCGCGAATATCTTGGCATTGAGGCCGCTGACTAGGCGCGAGACGATGTCGATGCGAACGCCGCCGCGCACCAGCAGCGCGATCGTCTCGTCCACTTGCCGCGCCGCCACCCGGAGCTCCTCGGCGCTCTGCGCCTGATCGACCGCCAGCGTGATCAGATGCGAGTGGTTCGAGACGAAACCCATCAGGTCGAGCTGGCTGAGCACGCCGAGGATCTCGCCGTCCTGCTTGACCAGGATGCGATGCACGCGGTGCCGCAGCATCGTTAGCAGGGCATCGAAAAGTTCGGCCTCCGGCGGCAGCGTGATCAGGGCATAGTGCGCCACCTCGCGCACTGCCAGCGGCTGCGGTTTGAGCATCGCATCGCGCAGGTCGGTGGTGGTGAAGAAGCCCAGGCGCGGCACGCCGCCCTCGCTGTCGCGCACCAGCGCGCTGGTGCGCTTGTTCTCGAACATCAGGCGGCAGACCGAGACCAGATCCATCGCCCCGTCGACGTAGAAAGGCGGGTGCAAGGGGATGTCGCGCACGCGCACCAGCATCAGGGAGAGCAGCTCGCGGTTGTGGTTGATGTCCTCCTCGTCGGAGAGCTGGCGCGACAGTCCGGCAAAGACGCGGGCGCTGAAGCGGGCGTTGCCGGCCAGCAGGCTCAGCACCGTGTCGCGGGACAGGCGCCACGCCGCGACCTCGTCGAGCGCCGTTGCCGTGGCCTGGCAGCGTTCGGTCAGCAGGGCGCGCCATCCGCTGGTCTCGCCGGCGCCGAGCACCAGCGCCTGCGTGTCCTCGACGAGCTGCACATGCCCTGAGATTAGCAGCCACAGGTGCTGCGGCTTCGCTCCCGGCGCGAACAGGGTTTCGCCGGGCTGCACGCGCACATGGACGGCGGCCTCGCGCACCAGTGCTTGTTCGATGGCGCTCAATTCGTCGAAGGGCGCCACGGCAAAGGAAAATGGGTCTGTCACCAGTGACCTGCTGCAAAACAAAAAAGAAGGACTGCAAGCTTAACGCATGCAGTCCTTGCTGGGCATCTTCATCGGACAACGTTCAGGTTGTCCGATGCATTTGCAAGCGTATCAGTGGCCGGAAGCGGATGACGAACCGATGCCGGTCTCCGAGCGCACTTCCTGCGCCGGGTAGCCAGCCCGGTCGATGGCGGCGCGCTTGCTGCGATCCATCAAGGAAACCAGCCAGATCGTGATGAATGCCGCCGGTATCGAGAAGATGGCCGCCGAGTCATACGGGAACCAGGCCGACCCGGCCGGATGGTGCATTGCCGCGACCCAGACGGCCGGTGAAAGCACCGTCAGCACAATTGCCAGGGCCAGACCGACAAAGCCACCGGTCACCGCACCCTTGGTCGTGCAATCTTTCCACAGCACCGACATGAACAGGACCGGGAAGTTGGCCGAGGCAGCGATCACAAACGCGAGCATTACCATGAAAGCCACGTTTTCTTTCTCAAACGCAATACCGAGCGTGACGGCAATGATGCCCAGCGCCACCGTGGTCATCTTGGAAACACGGAGTTCCTGCGCCTGATCGACGCGGCCATGGCGCCAGACCGAGGCATACAGGTCATGCGAGACGGCCGAGGCACCCGACAGCGTCAAGCCGGCAACCACCGCCAGAATGGTGGCAAAAGCCACGGCCGAGATGAAGCCCATGAACACGCTGCCACCGACCGCTTTGGACAGATGCACCGCTGGCATATTGCCGCCGCCGAGCAAGCCCTTGCTGATGTCGCCGCCGACAAAGTAATCGGCCGGATTCGGGATCAGGTTGGTAATGGCGCCAAAGCCGATGACGAAGGTCAGGATGTAGAAGTAGCCGATCCAGGTGGTGGCCCAGCCGACCGACTTGCGTGCCTCTTTGGCGCTCGGCACGGTGAAGAAGCGCATCAGGATGTGCGGCAGACCGGCCGTGCCGAACATGAGCGCCATGCCGACCGAGATCGCAGAGATCGGGTCCTTGATGTACGTACCCGGTCCCATGATGGCTTCTTTCTTGGAGTGCACTTCAATTGCCTTGACGAACATCGCTTCGGGCGAAAAGCCAAACTGGAGCAGCACCGCGAACGCCATGAAGGTGGCGCCGCCGAGCAGCATGCAGGCCTTGATGATCTGCACCCAGGTCGTGGCCGTCATGCCGCCGAACAGCACGTAAATCATCATGATCGAGCCGACTAGGATTTCAGCGTACAGGTAGTCCATGCCGAACAGCAGCTTGATGAGCTGACCGGCGCCGACCATCTGGGCCGTCATGTAGAACGCCACCACGGCCAGCGAACCGCAGGCGGCGAACACACGGATCGGGGTCTGGTCAAAGCGGTAACCGGCAACGTCGGCAAAGGTGAACTTGCCCAGGTTGCGCAGTCGCTCGGCCATCAGGAAGGTGATGATGGGCCAGCCCACCAGCCAGCCGATCGAGTAGATGAGCCCGTCAAAGCCGCTGGCAAACACTAGGCCCGAAATGCCGAGAAACGAAGCGGCCGACATGTAGTCGCCGGCAATCGCCAGACCGTTCTGAAAACCGGTGATGCCGCCACCTGCGGTGTAGAAGTCCGCTGCGCTCTTGGTGCGCGACGCGGCCCACTTGGTGATCCACAAGGTGATGGCGACAAAGATGGCAAACATCGCGATGGCCGTC
Organism: uncultured beta proteobacterium; assembly: GCA_903828665.1. Taxonomy (GTDB): domain Bacteria; phylum Pseudomonadota; class Gammaproteobacteria; order Burkholderiales; family Burkholderiaceae_C; genus Rhodoferax. The sequence goes on along the minus strand of CAIKMZ010000052.1, from coordinate 12,180 downwards.
CAGTTGGTCGGCTGCTTGGCGGCCTGGCCCACATCGGGGCCGGCCGCAAAGGCGCCGGCTGCGACGGCCAGCAGGGCCATCAGCGCGATTGTGCGCTTGGGGTTGAAAAGACGCGTCATTTCAGGGCTCCTTTCACCACTTGCTGGGTCAGATCGTCGTACACGCTGTTGGCGCGACGGACATAGATGTTGGTAATGATGATGGTGTAGACCAACACACCGATACCGAGCGGCATGCCGATGGTCGTGACCCCGGAGCCGATCTTGGTGGCAAGGAACGGCTTGTCATAGGCAACCAGCAGAATGAAGCCGTAATACACGACCATCTCCGACAAGGTGAGCCACCACCCGAAGCTCTTGCGCTTTGCCTTGAGCTCCTGGTACTTTGGGTTGCTGACAACCCGTTCGATCCAATCATCTGCCATGGTTCGTCTCCTGTTTATAAGTGATGACGCCGCGAAGGCTAAGTGCCGGTCCTTACCGTTAACTGACCAACTTGCGCGAGCGCGGCGATATTTGCGGCGTACGGCGTCGCCCCATTGGAGAAGTGGTGCATGTCGGTGTTTTCCCTCGGTATGCCTCGCAGGCCCTTGTTTTGTTCATCGCTATCAGACATCCGTAAGCAAGTGGACGGATAGTCCGGTCGCAATGCGATGGGTTGGCCCGAGACGGGCCGCGGCGCAGACCCTGGCAAGGAGGCAAGAGTGTTTGAAGGACTTGGTACGCAGCGTCTGCTTGCTCTTTTTTTTACGGGCTGGCTGCTGTTCAGCTTTCCGCTGCTGGGTTTGTGGGACCGTGATGCCACGCTGCTGGGCGTCCCGCTGTTTCCGGCGGCGCTGTTCATTCTCTGGGCGCTTCTGATTGCCACGCTCGCCTGGTGGATGGAACACCCCGATCAGAAATAGCCATGGTGTCACCCGCTGCCGTCATCGCTGCTTCGTTCGCCTATTTGCTGCTGCTGTTCGCGGTCGCCTATGTCGGCGACTGGCGCGCGCGGCAGGGGCGCTCGGTGATCGACAGCGCCTGGATCTATGCCTTGTCGATGGCGGTGTACTGCACGGCCTGGACCTACTTCGGCAGCGTGGGCCGCGCCGCATCCGGCGGCGTCTGGTTTCTGCCGATCTATCTCGGTCCCACCCTCGCCATGGTCCTGGGCTGGGTCGTGATCCGCAAGATGATCCGCATCGCCCGCGTCTACCGCATCACCTCGATCGCCGACTTCATCGCCAGCCGCTATGGCAAGAGCCCGCTGCTCTCGGGTCTCGTGACGCTGATCGCGGTGGTCGGCATCGTGCCCTACATCGCGCTGCAGCTCAAGGCCGTCTCCGCCGGTTACACGCTGCTGACGGCGCCGGGCAGCGCCGGCCTGGCACCGGGGCGGCACTGGGACAGCGATGGCGCGTTCTATGTGGCCCTGATCCTGGCCGGGTTCAGCATGGTCTTTGGCGCGCGCCAGCTCGACACCACCGAACGGCACGAGGGCATGGTGGCAGCCATCGCCTTCGAGTCGCTCGTCAAGCTGGTGGCGTTTCTGGCCGTCGGTGTGTTCGTGGTCTATGGCCTGTTCGACGGCCTGACCGACCTGTTTGCGCGCGCGCGTGCGGTGCCGGCGCTGGCAAACCTGCTGCGGCTGGAGCAGGGTGCCGACTTTTCCTGGGCCCAGTGGTTTGCCCAGATCCTGCTGTCGATGCTGTCGGTCGTGTTCCTGCCGCGCCAGTTTCAGGTCATGGTGGTGGAGAACGTGCGTGAAAGCCACCTGCGGCGCGCGGTCTGGGTGTTCCCGCTCTACATGCTGGTCATCAACCTGTTCGTGCTGCCGATTGCGCTGGGCGGTCTGCTGTACTTTGGTTCGACACCCATGAATGCCGAGAATTTTGTCCTGTCGCTGCCGCTGGCGGCGGGGCAGAACGCGCTGGCCCTGTTTGCCTTTGTCGGCGGCCTGTCGGCGGCCACCGGCATGGTGATCGTGGAGACCATTGCGGTCTCCACCATGGTCAGCAATGAACTTGTGATGCCCCTGCTGCTGCGCACGCGCCAATTCCGTCCGGGCGCCGGGCATGACCTGACCCGTGTGCTGCTCGGCGTGCGTCGCACCGCCATTCTGGGCTTGATGCTGCTGGGCTATTCGTACTTCCATCTGGCCGGCGAGGCTTACGCGCTGGTCAGCATCGGGCTGGTCAGCTTTGCCGCTGTGGCCCAGTTCGCGCCCGCCCTGCTCGGCGGGCTGTACTGGAAGGGCGGCTCCCCGACCGGCGCGCTGGCCGGGCTGCTGGCCGGGTTTTCGATGTGGGTCTACACGCTGATGCTGCCCTCGATCGCCAAGTCGGGCTGGCTCGGAACGGACTTTCTGGAGCACGGGCCCTGGGGCCTGACCTTGCTGCGGCCGGAGCAGCTGCTGGGTTTGCGCGGCCTGGACGGCCTGACGCACTCGCTGTTCTGGAGCATGCTGGTCAACATCGTGGCCTACGTCGGCATCTCGCTCTGGCGCGCGCCGTCGGGACAGGTGGCCAGCCAGGCCCTGCTGTTTGTCGACGTCTATGACCGCAGCGCCGCGTCGAGCCCGATCTTCTGGCGCGGCCAGGCCAAGGTGCCCGACCTGCTGCGTTTGTGCGAGCGCTTTCTGGGTGCCGGCAAGGCGCGCAGCCTGTTCGAGACCTATGCCGCGCGCGCCGGTGCGGCGCAGGTGGACGCGATCCGGGCCGATGCGCGCCTGGTGCACTTTGTCGAAACGCAGCTGGCCGGCGCGGTCGGCAGCGCGTCGGCGCGCCTGCTGGTGGCTTCTGCGGTCGAGGAAGAATCGCTTACGGCCGAGGACGTGCTGCGCATGCTCGACGAGGCATCGCAGTTGCGCGCCCATTCGCGCGAGCTGGAGGAAAAATCCGAATCGCTGGAGCGCGCCACCGCCGAGCTGCGCCAGGCCAATGAGCAACTCAAGAGCCTGGACCGGCTCAAGGATGACTTCATGTCCTCGGTGACGCACGAACTGCGCACGCCGCTGACCTCGATCCGGGCGCTGGCCGAGCTGATGCGCGACGATGCCCAGATGCCGCCGGCGCAGCGGCGCCAGTTCATCGACATCATCGTGACCGAGACCGAGCGCCTGACCCGCCTGGTCAACCAGGTGCTCGACATGGCCAAGATCGAGTCGGGCCACGCCCAGTGGCACACCTCGGACGTCGACTTGCGCGCGCTCGTGCAGCAGGCCGTCAGCACCACCACCGAGCTGTTCCATGAGCGGCAGACGCAAGTCGATGTCGTGATGCCGGACCAGCTTCCGAGCTTGCGCTGTGACCCGGACCGGCTGATGCAGGTGCTGCTCAATCTGCTGTCCAACGCGGCCAAGTTCGTGCCGGTGCCGGGGGGGCGGGTGACGGTGCGGCTTGATCATGACGCCGCCGGTGTCACGATCTCGGTGCGCGACAACGGGCCCGGCGTGCCGCGCGAGCAGCAGGCGCTGATCTTCGAGCGCTTTCGCCAGGGCGGCGATGGCGCCAACCGGCCGCAGGGCACCGGCCTGGGTCTGCCCATCAGCCGCCAGATTGTGGAACACTTTGGTGGACGAATCTGGATTGAATCGAAGCCGAGGCAGGGTTCCAGCTTTGTATTTCAGCTGCCATGGCATGGGCTGGCGCCGCGGCCCGGCGCGACACAACAAGGAGACACGACATGAGCAAGAAGATATTGGTGGCGGACGACGAGCCCAATATTGTGATTTCGCTGGAGTACCTGCTCAAGCGCGAGGGCTACGCCGTGCTGGTCGCGCGCGACGGCCAGGAGGCGCTCGACGTCATTGCGCGCGAGCGGCCCGACCTGGTGCTGCTCGACGTGATGATGCCGATCAAAAGCGGCTTTGAAGTCTGCCAGGCGGTGCGCGCCAACGAGGACCTGCAGGGCACGAAGATCCTGATGTTGACCGCCAAGGGCCGCGACACCGATGTGGCCAAGGGCACGGCTCTTGGCGCCGACGACTACATGACCAAGCCCTTCTCGACGCGCGAACTGGTCGAGAAGGTGGCCAAGCTGCTGGGCGGCCTGCCGTGAGGCTGGACCGGCGCCTGCTCCTCGTGATGGCCGCGGCCGGCCTGGTCATGGCTGGCTGGCTGGGCGCGACCCTGGCGCTGCTCTGGTTCACGCTCGAGCCCGACCAGCGCGAGCTCGCGGGCAAACTGCTGGGCCCGCGCCTCGCGCTGCTCGGCATGAGCTGGGCCATCGCCTTCGCGCTGGCAGCAGCCGGCCTGCGCGCCTTGTGGCGGACCTATGTCAAGGGGCCGGCGCGACTGCTGGAAGAAACCCGCGTCCTGCTGGCGGCGACCGGCGCGCAGCAGTTGCGCGCGCGCGGCAGCCGCGAGCTGCGCGCGCTGGGCGAGGCCATCAACGCCCTGGCGGCGCAGCGCGACCTGCTGCGCGAAGACATGGCGCGCCAGGTGACGCAGGCCAGCCAGCGCGTTCAGCAGGAGAAGAATCGCCTGTCGGCGCTGATGGCCGAGCTGACGCAAAGCGTGGTGGTGTGCAACCTCGATGGCCGCATCCTGCTCTACAACAATCGCGCCCGCCTGCAGTTGCGCGAGTTCTCGCAGATGCCGGAGCTGGCGGCCGGCGCCGAGCTGATCGGCATCGGCCGCTCGATCTATGCCGTGTTCGACCGCCAGATGGTGGCCCATGCGCTGGAGAACATCCACCAGCGCATGGTGCGCGGCGCGGCCAGCCCGTCCACCCAGTTCGTGACGACCACGCCCTCGGGCCAGTTGCTGCGCGTGCAGATGGCGCCCGTGCGCCCGGGCAAGACCGATGCCGACGATGTCGATGCCTTCAGCGGCTTCGTCCTGATGCTCGACAACGTGACGCGCAACTTCGAGCAGGAGTCGCTGCGCGACCGCCTGATGCACGGCCTCACCGAGGGCAGCCGGTCGTCGCTGGCCAGCATGCAGGCGGCACTCGACATGCTGGGCTACGCCGACATCGAGCCCGAGATGCGCGAGCGCTTCATGCGCGTGCTGCGCGAGGAGCTGACGGCCATGAGCGCCCGAATTACCGATCTGGCGCAGCACGCCACAGCAGGCCTCAAGACGCGCTGGCCGCTGGAGGAAATGCTGGGCTCCGATCTGGTCACAGCGGCGCGCCGGCAGATCGAGGCCTACTGCGCGCGCTCGGTGACGGTGGACAGCGTCGACGAGAGCCTGTGGCTCAAGGTGGAAAGCTTCACCCTGTTGCAGGTCCTGACCTATCTGTCGAGCCGGCTGGTCGACGAGTTTGAAGTGAAGTTCCTGCGCCTGCGCCTGCAGGCCGCAGGCCCGCGTGCTCAGCTGGACCTGATCTGGACCGGCCACGCCATGAGCACCGAGACCGTGATGACCTGGGAGATGGATCCCATGCGCTTCGGCGCCGAGAGCCTGCCGCTGACCGTGCGCGATGTGGTCGAGCGCCACGGCGGCGAGATGTGGTTCGAGCGCGAGCGCGTGCGCCATGAAGCGTTCTTCCGCTTTCTGCTGCCGCTGGCCACGGCGCAGGAGCGGATCGAGGCCACTGCGCTGTCGCAGAGCGACAGCCGCCCCGAGTATTACGACTTCGACCTGTTCCAGACCAGCGCGCAGGGCAGCGAGCTCGATGATCAGCTGCTGTCGGAGTTGTCCTATACCGTGTTCGACACCGAGACCACGGGGCTCAATCCGTCCGACGGCGACGAGATCATCCAGATCGGCGCGGCGCGCATTGTTAACGGCAAACTGCGGCGGCAGGAGACCTTCGAGCAACTGGTCGATCCGCAGCGCCTGATTCCGCCGGCATCGAGCGAGATCCACGGCATCACGCAGGCTATGGTCGTCGGCAAGCCCGCCATCGGCGCGGTGCTGCCGGCCTTGCATGCCTTTGCGAGGGACACGGTCCTGGTGGCACACAACGCCGCCTTCGACATGAAGTTTCTGCAGCTCAAGGAGGCCAGCACGGGCGTCGCCTTTCACCAGCCTGTGCTCGACACGCTGCTGCTGTCCGCCGTGGTGCACCCGAATCAGGAGTCGCACCAGTTGGAGACCCTGGCCGAAGGATTCAATATCGCGTTTCAGGGCCGTCATACGGCGATGGGGGATGCGATGGTGACGGCCGAGGTCTGGCTGCGCCTAATCCCGCTGCTGGCCGCCATGGGCATTCGCACGCTGCGCCAGGCGCGCCAGGCCGCGCAGGAAACCTATTACGCACGCCTGAAATATTGAGGCCTTCTCGCCTGTGTGTCTTCCCTCAAATAATGACAGAGAAAGCCCGCTCTGCATGCGGGGAGAGGATCAGGCCGCTGAGGCACTCAGCTTCGCGGCTGTCCCCCGGTCTTCGGCCTCCTCCTTGATGCCGCTGCGCTGAGCGTCTCGTCAGCCTGATCCTTCAGGCAGGGTTGGTGTGTCGGGAGCGTAAACCACAGGTGCTCGTTGCCGTGGACAATGCAGTGGGTGGCGCAGCGAAATCAAGGAGGAGGTCCCGATGGGGCCGGGGGACATTCGGGGAGGCACCGACTGCGGCGGCCTCGGCCTACACACGGTTGGGACCTCGCCAAAGTGAGATGCATCGACCAGGCCAGGCCAGAGGGGACGTGAATTTCGAAAGTCTCAATAGAATGTCTGTCCTTTGCAGAAAAGACAGCAAGACATGCCACACGGACTTATCCGCATTCGCGGTGCGCGCCAGCACAACCTCAAGAACCTCGACCTCGACATCCGCACCGGTGAAATGACCGTGGTCACGGGCCCCAGCGGGTCCGGCAAATCGAGCCTGGTGTTCGACACGCTCTATGCCGAGGGTCAGCGGCGCTATGTCGAGACCTTTTCGGCCTACGCGCGCCAGTTCCTGGACCGCATGGACAAGCCGGCCGTCGACAAGGTCGAAGGCGTGCCGCCGGCCATCGCTATCGACCAGACCAATCCGGTGCGCTCGTCGCGCTCCACTGTCGGGACGATGACCGAGCTGAACGACCACCTGAAGCTGTTGTTCGCGCGCGCCGGCCAGTTGTTCGACCGCGATACCGCGCAGGCCGTGCGCCATGATTCCGCTGAAACCATTTACGCCGAGCTGCTGGCGCGCGCGGGCACGGACGACCCGAGGCTGGTCGTGACCTTTCCGGTCGAGCTGCCGGCGAGCACCACGCCGGAAGAAATCGAGCAGTGGCTGTCGCTCAGCGGCTTCACGCGCGTGCAGGCGAAGCGTGAGGTGATGGGTGAGAAGCCGGTCACCGCGCTGGAGGGTGGGAAGAAGGGCAAGGCTTCGGTCAAGGCCAAGGTCGCTCGCACCGAGGCGGACGTGGGCAAGCGTCTCGTATTGGATGTCGTGGCAGACCGGTTTCGCCTGGGCAGTGCTGAGCGCGCCCGCGTGCTCGAAGCGATCGAGGTCGCGATCAAGCACGGCAGCGGCCGCCTGGCGGTGTACAGCCTGGGCGCGGATGCCGACACGACGGCGGCGATCTGGAAGTTCTCCACCGGACTGCACTGCCCGGAGAGCGACCTGCGCTACACCGAGCCGATCGCGTCGGCCTTCTCGTTCAATTCAGCGGTCGGCGCCTGCGAAAGCTGCCGCGGTTTCGGCCGCGTCATCGGCGTCGACTACGGCCTGGTGATCCCGAACGACAAGCTCACGCTGCGCGCCGGTGCCGTCAAACCGATGCAGACGCCGGCCTGGCAGGAATGCCAGGATGATTTGATGCGCCACGCCGTGACCGAAGGCATTCCGCGCGACACGCCGTGGAACAAGCTAACGCCCGAACAGCAGCACTGGGTCATCAACGGCTCGCCGCACTGGAACGGCAAGTGGAACCAGCACTGGTTCGGTATCAAGCGCTTCTTCGACTACCTCGAGACCAAGGCCTACAAGATGCACATCCGCGTGCTCTTGTCGAAGTACCGCAGCTACACCACCTGCCCCGCCTGCGCCGGCGCGCGCCTGAAGACCGAGAGCCTGCTCTGGCGCATCGGCAGCAAGGCCGATGCCGACGCCGTGCTGGAGCCAAGTCGGCGCTTCCTGCCCGCCGGCGTCAAGTGGTCGCGCGCGCAACTCGAGGCGCTGCCGGGCCTGTGCCTGCACGACCTGATGCTGTTGCCGCTGGACCGGTTGCGGCGCTTCTTCGATACCCTGCAGGTCACCCCCACGCCAGTCGGTTCATCGGGCGAGCAGGGCGCGCTGAACCTGTTGTTCGAGGAAATCACGACGCGCCTGAAGTACCTGAGCGAAGTCGGCATCGGCTACCTGACGCTGGACCGGCAAAGCCGCACGCTGTCGGGCGGCGAGGTGCAGCGCATCAACCTGACGACGGCGCTGGGCACCTCGCTCGTGAACACGCTGTTCGTGCTCGACGAGCCCAGCATCGGCCTGCACCCGCGTGACATGCAACGCATCATCGTGGCCATGCAGCGCCTGCGCGATGCCGGCAACACGCTGGTGGTGGTGGAGCACGACCCGGCCGTGATGCTGGCGGCGGACCGCATGATCGACATGGGCCCGGGACCGGGCGAGCGCGGCGGGCAGATTGTGTTCGACGGCTCGACCGACGACCTGCGCCACGCCGACACGCTGACCGGCGCTTACCTCGGCGGGCGCAAGCAGGTCGGCATGGGCTTCAAGCGCCTGGTCGAGGCGAATACGCCGCGCCTGATCCTCGAGGGCGTGCGCGAACACAACCTGAAGAACGTCAGCGTTGAAATCCCCTTGCAGCGCCTAGTCTGCGTGACCGGTGTCAGCGGATCGGGCAAGTCGACGCTGATCCAGGACGTGCTGGCGCCGGCGCTGATGCGCCATTTCGGCAAGTCGACCGAGGCGCCCGGCGCGCACGAGCGCCTGCTCGGCGCCGAGCAACTCAGCGACGTTGTGTTTGTTGACCAGTCGCCGATCGGCAAGACGGCACGATCCAATCCGGCCAGCTACGTCGGCGCCTGGGACGCGATCCGCGAGATCTTCGCCAACGCCGCGCTGTCGCGCGAGCGCAGCTATACCGCGTCCAAGTTCAGCTTCAACGGTGGCGACGGCCGCTGCCCGACCTGCGGCGGCTCAGGCTTCGAGCACGTGGAGATGCAGTTCCTCAGCGACGTCTACCTGCGCTGCCCGGATTGCGACGGCAAGCGCTACCGGCCAGAAATCTTGGAGGTGATGATCGAGCGCCGCGCGCAGTTGCTCAATGTCGCCGACGTCCTCAATCTCACCGTCAGCGAAGCCAGCGTCTATTTTGGCAACGACCGCGACGTCATCCGCGCGCTGCAGCCGATCGTCGATGTCGGCCTCGAGTACGTCAAGCTGGGACAGCCGGTGCCCACGCTGTCGGGCGGCGAAGCGCAGCGGCTCAAGCTGGCCGGCTTCCTCGCCGACGCGGCCAAGTCGGGCAGCGCCAGCCGCCAGGCGACGGCGCGGCGCGGCACGCTGTTCATGTTCGACGAGCCGACCACCGGGCTGCATTTCGACGACATCGCCAAGCTGATGCGCGCCATGCGCAAACTGCAGGACACCGGGCATTCGCTGCTCGTGATCGAGCACAACCTCGACGTGATCCGCGCCAGCGACTGGCTGATCGACCTCGGTCCCGAAGGCGGCGACGCCGGCGGCGAGGTGGTGGCCTTCGGCACGCCGGAAGACGTGCGCGTGCATCCGACTTCGCATACCGGCAAGGCGCTGCGCGACTATGCCAATTCCTTCGGCATCGGCGTGCCGATGGCCGAGGACGTGCGCTTCAAGTACCTCGCGGCTTCGTCCTTGCGGCCATCGAACAAGCGGATTGAGGCCAGCGACGCCATCGGCAACAGCATCCAGATCATCAACGCACGCGAGCACAACCTCAAGAGCCTCTCCGTCAACATCCCGCGCGGCAAGTTCAGCGTCATCACCGGCGTCTCGGGTTCCGGCAAGTCGACGCTCGCGTTCGACATCCTGTTCAACGAAGGCCAGCGCCGCTACCTGGAATCGCTCAACGCCTACGCGCGCTCCATCGTGCAGCCGGCCGGGCGCCCGGAAGTGGACGCGGTCTATGGCATTCCACCGACGGTGGCGATCGAGCAGCGGCTCTCGCGCGGCGGCAGAAAATCCACTGTCGGCACGACGACCGAGGTCTGGCATTTCCTGCGCCTGCTGTACGTGAAGCTCGGCACCCAGCACTGCACGCGCGACGGCACGCCGGTGGCGCCGCAGACACCCGACAGCATCGCTGCGCAGTTGCTGAAGAACTTCCGTGGCCAGCACATCGGCTTGCTCGCGCCGCTCGTGATGAACCGCAAGGGCGTCTACACCGAGCTGGCGGACTGGGCGCGCCCGCGCGGCTTCACGCACCTGCGCGTCGACGGCAACTTCCTGCCCACGACCGGCTTTCCGCGCATCGACCGCTTCAAGGAGCACACGGTCGAGCTGCCGGTGGCCAGCTTCGACGTGCTGCCGGCGAATGAGCCGCAACTGCGCGCGGCACTGGCGCAGGCGCTGGTGCATGGCAAGGGCGTGGTCCACGTGCTGAGCGATCTCGCCGGCCTGCGCGAAGCGATGCTCGAGGGGAGTCCGACGGCGGCGATCGGCAGACTGCACGCGTTTTCAACCAAGCGCGCCTGCCCGGTCTGCAGCACCAGCTACGCCGAGCTCGACCCGCGCCTGTTCTCGTATAACAGCAAGCACGGCTGGTGCCCGGACTGCGTCGGCACCGGTGTGCGGCTGAGCAAGGAGCAGCGCAAGCTGTTCGACGATTCGGTGCGCGACGACGACAACAAGGGCCGCGAGCAGACCTTTGCCGAGCCAGAGGTCGAGGACCTTCTGGACACGGCGTGCCCGACCTGCGAGGGCACGCGCCTGAACGCGACGGCGCGCGCCGTGCAGTTCTACGGTGTCGGCATCGCCGAGATCGCGCGCCTGAGCGTGAGCGACATCCGGCAGTGGGTGGCGACGCTGCAGGTCGCGGGCGGCCTGAGCCAGCGCGAGACCGACATCGCGCGCGACCTGATTCCCGAGATCAAGAGCCGGCTCGAATTCCTAGAGCAGGTTGGCTTGGGTTACCTGACGCTGGACCGCGGCGCGCCCACGCTCAGCGGTGGGGAAGCGCAACGCATCCGGCTGGCGGCGCAACTCGGCAGCAACCTGCAGGGCGTCTGCTACGTGCTCGACGAGCCGACCATCGGCCTGCACGCGCGCGACAACCAGATCCTGCTCGGCGCCCTGCAAAGCCTGAGTGACAAGGGCAACACCCTGGTCGTGGTGGAGCACGACGAGGACACGATCCGCCACGCAGAGCACATCATCGACATCGGCCCGAGCGCCGGCAAGCGCGGTGGCCGCTTGGTGGCGCAGGGCCTGGTGGCCGACATCGAGCAGGCCGCTGACTCGCAGACCGGGCGCTACCTGCTGCACGCGATGAAGCATCCGCTGCAACTGCGCCGGACGGTCGGTGGCATGACGACGCCGCAAGTGAATTTGGCAAAACCCCAAGTCCGGGGGTCGGATTCCAATTTCCCCCTGAAGCCGTCGAAGAAGAAAAAGACCGTCGAGAAATTGGACTCTGACCCCATATTCACGGACCCCGAAGTGCAAAGCTGGCTCACCGTCACCAACGCCACCCTGCACAACCTGCAAACCATCACAACCCGAATCCCCTTGGGCCGTCTGGTGGCAGTCACCGGTGTCTCCGGTTCCGGCAAATCGACGCTGGCGCGCGACGTGCTGCTGGCCAACGTCCAGACCGCCGTTCAAAAGCGCAGCACCAAGGCCGGACGTGATGCGCTGGCGGCGGGCGAAAAAATCGCGTGGACCGGTTGCGAGGCGGTCAGCGGCTTCGAGAGCATAGACCGCGTACTTGAAGTCGATCAGACACCCATCGGCAAGACGCCGCGTAGCTGCCCGGCGACTTACATCGGCTTCTGGGACATCATCCGCAAGCTGTTTGCCGACACGCTGGAAGCCAAGGCGCGCGGTTATGCGGCCAACCGCTTCAGTTTCAACACCGGTGAAGGCCGCTGCGCCGGTTGCGAAGGGCAGGGCATACGCACCATCGCCATGAGTTTTCTGCCGGATGTGAAGGTGCTGTGCGAAACCTGCAAGGGCGCGCGCTTCAACCCGGAGACGCTGGCCGTCAGCTGGCGCGGTCGGAACATCGGCGACGTGCTGCAGATGGAGGTGGACGAGGCGGTGGATTTCTTTGCCGCCATGCCCAACATCGGGCACCCGCTGCAACTTCTGAAAGATGTGGGCCTGG
>CAIKMZ010000051.1 GCA_903828665.1 uncultured beta proteobacterium | reverse complement strand
CGTAGAGGTAACCAAGCTCAGCGAGGTGATCCGACAGCAGCGTGAAGTGCAGTGCCTCTTCCTGCGCCACGATGGCCCAGTCGACATAGAACTGTGGGGGCATGCCGGGAAAACGCCAGACGATGTCAAGCGCAAGATCGATGGCATTGAGCTCGATGTGGGCCAGTGAATGAAGCAGTGCGGCGCGGCCCTCGACCGTATGGGCGGATCGCTTCTGCACCTTCAGCACGGAAACCAGGATCGGTCGATCCGGTCGGCACGGCAATTGCGCCGGCTCGGCCAGCGCGGCGTCGGGGTCGACTTCTCGATCGTCACACCGCAGCGCGCGCGTCGCCGTACATTTTTCCGCCGGACTGCGGATCTGCAAGGCTGAAAGTGCGTTGGCTCGGAGGGACATGCGAAGGATTTTCGGGTTGCCCCCGATTGTTGCAAAGAAATGTCGGGTGAACCGGCGCGCGTTGCGCTTTCGTGCGTCCCGCAGAGCGTCTCAGATCTCGATCTTCGACCCGAGCTCGACCACCGCATTGCTCGGCAGGTTCAGGAAGTCCGCCGCACCGCTGGCGCTGCGGTGCATTTGCGCGAACAGCTTTTCGCGCCAGGCGGCCATGGCCTTGCCAATGGTCGGCACGACGATGTCGCGCGACAGGAAATAACTGGTCCGCATCGGGTCGAAGGTGAATCCCTGGCCGCTGATCTGCTCAAGCGCCCTGGGCACATCGGGATCGTCCAGAAAGCCGAAACGGATGATGACCTGCCAGCAGTTGTGCCCCAGCGCCGAGATCTCTGCCTGCTCCGCCAGCGCCACCTTTGGAACGTCCTGGCTCAGCACCGTCAGGAACAGGTTGGTTTCATGCAGCACCTTGTTGTGTTTCAGGTTGTGCAGCATGGCGTTGGGCACAACACCCAGGCTGGCCGTCAGGAAGACAGCCGTGCCGTCGGCACGAACCGGCGGGAAGAGCAGGATGGATTCGATGAACGGCTGCAATTCCAGCGCGTCGTTGCGCAGTTTGGTCGCCAGCAGGCGCCGCCCGTCCTTCCAGGTCGACAGCAGCAGGTACAGGACCGCCGCCATCATCAGCGGGAACCAGCCGCCATCCGCGATCTTGAGCAGGTTGGAGGCGAAGAAGGAGACGTCGACCGTGAAGAAGACGGCCGTCGCCGCCACGCACAGCGGCAGCGGCAGCTTCCAGCCATGGCGGATCACGAAGTAAGTGAGGATGGTCGTGATCACCATGACCAGACTGACGGATATGCCGTAGGCGGCGGCCAGCGCGCTCGAAGATTCGAAGATAACGACCGACATGACCACGCCGAACAGCAGCGCCCAATTGACGGCAGGCACGTAGATCTGACCGGTATCCTTGTGCGAGGTGTGCAGGGTGGTCAAGCGCGGCAGGTAGCCGAGTTGGATGGTCTGTTTGGTGGCCGAGAAAGCGCCCGAGATCAGGGCCTGCGAGGCGATCACGGTGGCCGCGGTCGCCAGCGCCACCATGGGCATGGTGGCCCAGGGCGGCATCATCAGGAAGAAGGGGTTCTCCACCGCCTTCGGGTTGGCCAGCACCAGGGCGCCCTGGCCGAAGTAGTTCAATATCAGGCAGGGCATCACCATCGAAAACCACGCGACGCGGATCGGCCGTATGCCGAAGTGACCCATGTCGGCGTACAGCGCCTCGGCCCCCGTGACGCAGAGGAAGACGGCACCCAGCGTGACAAAGGCCAGCTCGTAGTGCGCGATGCCGAAATGCAGCGCGTAGTAGGGTGAAATGGAACGCAGCACTTCAGGGTGCTGGACAATCGGGGCGATTCCGAACAGCCCGATGGCGGCGAACCATATGACCATGATCGGACCGAAGAATTTGCCCAGAAAGTCGGTGCCGTGGCGTTGCACCAGAAACAGCAGAAACAGAACGACCAGGGAAATCGGCAGCACGTAGGGCTTCGCGGCCGGGGTGACCACCACCAGCCCTTCAACCGCCGACAGGACCGAGATCGCAGGCGTGATGACGCCGTCGCCGAAGAATAGCGCGACGCCAAAGACGCCCAGCGTCATCAGCGTGCGCCTGAGCTTCGGCTTGTCCTGCACGGATTGCGACGCCAGCGCCACCAGCGCCATCAGCCCGCCTTCGCCATGGTTGTCGGCGCGCATGATGAGCAGCACGTACTTGACCGAGACGATGACGGTCAGGGTCCAGAAGAACAGCGACAGCACGCCCAGGACGTTCTCGGTCGTCAAGGCAACATGGCCGCTGACAAACACTTCCTTGAAAGCGTAGAGCGGCGAGGTGCCGATGTCGCCATAAACGACGCCGATGGCGCCCAGCGTCAAGGCCGCCAATGACGATTGCGTTCCCTTCATGCGCGGATCCGATCAAGCGCAAGGGTCGGATGCGCGGTCGCGCACGAAGCGCAGGGCGGACAATGGATGATCGGCATGGACAAGGTTCAGGTGGAGACGCCCGGATCTTGCCGTGCCCGATGTAAGGAACGCATATGGACGCAGCGGCCGTTGCTGCGCTGGCCTCCTTCAGGCGCCGGCGGCACGCCTGGCGCGCTCGCAGGCCAGTGCAATGCGCTCAGGCGTTGCCGGCGCCACCAGGTCCACGCGCGCCTTGTGGGCGGCGCTGGCGCTGACGGCGTCGCGCAGCGCGAAGAACACCGACAGGGCGTTCATCAGCGGCGGCTCGCCGGTGGCCTTGCTGCGATACGGTGTGGGCCGGACGTTGCGGCCGTCGAACAGGCTGATGTTGAAGTGCTCGGGCACATCGCTGGCGACCGGGATCTTGTAGGTGCTCGGGCCGTGCGTAAGCAGCTTGCCCTGCTTGTCCCAGATGCATTCCTCCATCGTCAGCCAGCCCATTCCCTGGATGTAGGCGCCCTCGATCTGGCCCTTGTCGATCGCCGGGTTGATGCTTTGGCCCACGTCGTGCACGATGTCCACGGCCTTGAGCCACCACTCGCCGGTGCGGGTGTCGATCTCGACTTCGCTCACCGCCGCGCCGTAGCAGAAGTAGTAGAAGGCGCGGCCCTGCAATGTCATGAAGTCGTATTGGATGTCGGGCGTCATGTAGAACCCGGTGACGCTCAGGCCGACGCGATCGAGCCAGGCCTGCTTGACCACGGTCGGCCAGGCAATGGTTTGCTGCTTGCCGATCGCGCTGGCAAAGCCGCCGCTGAAGGTCACGGCCGCCGCATCGCAATCGAGCAGTCGCGCCGCCACCGGGCGCAGCCGCGCGCGCATCTGGTCGCAGGCGTTGTTGATCGCCGCGCCGTTGATGTCGGCGCCGCTGGAGGCTGCGGTGGCGCTGGCATTGGGCACCTTCTGCGTGTCGGTGCCGGTGACGCGCACCAGATTCACGCTGATGCCCAGGCCGTCGGCCGCCACCTGCGCCATCTTGGTGTTCAGGCCCTGTCCCATTTCGGTGCCGCCGTGGTTCACGCTGACCGAGCCGTCCTGGTAGATGTTGAGCAGGGCGCCGCCCTGGTTGAGCATGGTGGCGGTGAACGAGATGCCGAACTTGAGCGGCACCAGCGCGACGCCGCGCTTGCGGTATTTGTTGGCGGCGTTGAACTGCGCCACGGCGGCGCGGCGCGCATGGTAGTCCGCTTCCAGCGCCACCTGGTCGATGACCTGGTCGCCGATCCAGTCCTCGATCGGCTGGCCATATTGCGTCGTCATCGTCGCCGGGTCGCCGGAGACCGCTGGGTCGCGGTACAGGTTGACGCGGCGCACTTCGAGCGGGTCCTTGCCCAGCTTGTGCGCGATTTCCTCGATCACGGTCTCGATGCCGAACATGCCCTGCGGGCCGCCGAAACCGCGAAACGCGGTGGCGCTCTGCATGTTGGTCTTGCAGCGGTAGCTGATGATCTTGAGGTTGGGCAGGTAGTAGCAGTTGTCGATGTGCAGGAGGGCGCGGTCGTTGACCGGGCCCGAGTAGTCGGTGCTGTAGCCGCAGCGCGAGGCCAGCACGACATCGACACCCAGGATGCGTCCCGTCTCATCGAAGCCGCAGTCGTAGTCGATGCGGAAATCGTGGCGCTTGCCGGTGATCATCATGTCGTCGTCGCGGTTGACGCGCAGCTTGACCGGGCGCTGCAGCTTGAACGCCGCCAGCGCGGCGCTCTGCGAGAAGATGCTGGAGTTGCCTTCCTTGCCGCCGAAGGCGCCGCCCATGCGACGGCAGATCACCTCGACATCGTTGACCGACAGGTTCAGCGCCGAGGCGGCCTCGCGCTGGTTGCCGTCGGGATGCTGCGTCGAGACGTAGAGCGTGAGCTGCCGGTCTTCGCGCGGCACGGCATAGGCGATCTGGCCTTCGAGGTAGAACTGTTCCTGCTGGCCGCATTCGGTGCGTCCGCTGATGCGATGCGGCGCGGCCGCGATGGCCTCGTCGGGCTGGCCGCGCGTGATGCCCTTGGACGGCATGACGAAGCTCTGCTGCGCCAGGGCCTCGTCGATGCTCAGGATGGCCGGCAGCGATTTGACAGCGACGGTGGCCGCCTTGGCGACCTCGCGCGCGCGCAGCATGCTGCTGGCCACCACCACCGCCACCGCCTGACCGAGGAACTCGACCTTGCCGCTGGCGAGGAACGGGTCGTCGTGCACGATCGGGCCGCAGTTGTTCTCGCCCGGGATGTCACTGGCGGTGAAGACGCCCACTACATCGCTCTGCGCCAGCAGGGCGGCGCGGTCGATGCCTTCGCCGATCAGCTCGCCGTGCGCCACGGGGGACAGGACCAGGGCCGCGTACAGTGTGCCGCGCAGCTCGGGGATGTCGTCAGTGTAGGTCGCAGCGCCGGTGACGTGCAGCCGGGCCGACTCGTGCGCGAGTTCGCGCCCCTGCTCGGCCAGCGCGGCGAGTTCCTTCTGTGCGGTGGGTGCGTTCATTTGACTG
>CAIKMZ010000050.1 GCA_903828665.1 uncultured beta proteobacterium | reverse complement strand
GCAGGCCGCACCCCGGCAGGACCCAATCCTGCAGGACGGCCAAAGTGTGGTGCTGCCGGCGCGCCCCACAGCCGTCACGGTGGTCACCGAATCGGGCCAGCCCTGCAGCGCAGTCCATCGCTCCGGTGCGCTGGTTCAGGACTATCTGCTGGCCTGTCTGGGCGCGTCGAGTGCCGCGCAGGCGGACTGGGCCTGGGTGGCTCAGCCCGATGGCCGTACCAGTCGTTACGGCGTTGCGCCATGGAACCAGCAAGCCCAGGCCGAACCCGGCCCTGGTGCCTGGATCTGGGCGCCGTCACGCGATGCCGCAGTGCCCTCGAGCGTGTCGGACAACCTCTCTCGTTTCCTGGCCACCCAGTTACCGTTCGAATTTGGACCATCACAACCCCCAAGCGCGGTTGTTGCCGAACTGCCGCCAGAGAAGGTACGCCCCCGCTCCGAGCAACTGAGCGCCAGTGACTGGGGTGAAATCGGCTTGTTGCAGACGCCCACCGCGCGCATGGCCTCAAGTGGTGACGTGCGCCTGCACATGAGCCACGTCTCTCCCTATACGCGCGGCACCGTGATGTTCCAGCGCCTGGACTGGCTCGAGGCTGGCTTTCGCTATTCTGATATTGCCAACCGGCTCTATGGCCCCGACATTGCCGGCAACCAGAGTCTGAAAGACAAGTCGCTTGACCTCAAGCTGCGCCTGTGGGAGGAGAGCGCTTTTGCGCCGCAGGTCGCGCTCGGCCTGCGCGACTTCGGTGGCACGGGCTTGTTTTCGGGCGAATACCTCGTTGCCAACAAGCGCTGGGGCAACTGGGACGCCAGCCTGGGGCTGGGCTGGGGTTACCTCGGCGCGCGTGGCAACATCAAGAACCCCTTGTCGTTCCTGGGCGAGGACTACAAGACCCGGCCAATGCCTGACGTCGGCCAGGGCGGCGTGACCAACCCCAACGCCATGTTCCACGGCCCTACGGCCCTCTTTGGCGGTGTGCAGTGGCACGCGCCCTCGGATCCCTGGATCTTCAAGGTCGAGCTCGACGGCAACGATTACCAGCACGAGCCCCAGGGCAACAACCAGGTCGTGCGCAGCCCGTTGAACTTCGGCGCTGTCTACCGCTACTCGCCTTATATCGATTTCAGTTTTGGCCTGGAACGGGGCAACAGCCTGATGTTGGGCTTTACCCTGCATGGCAACCTGAATGAATTGCACACGCCGAAGTCTTTGGACCCGGTATTGCCGCCGGTGCAGAGAACCGCGCCAGCGCAGTTGCCTACGGATGGCTGGGAGAGTACTGCGCAAACCGTTGAGCGCTTTACCGGCTGGTCGGTGCGCAGCGTCTCAAGCCAGGCCAGCACCACCACCCTGGTGGCCGAGACGGGCGGTGCGGTGCACCTGCAGGAACGCATTGACCGCGCCGTGACGATTCTGCACCGGGACGCGCCGGCAACGTCGACGCGCTTCGTTTTGCAACTGCAGGAGCGCGGCCTGCCGATGACGCGCGTCGAGATTGATCGCATGGAATGGGTCGTCCAGCACACTATACCGACACCGCCGGCCTTGCGTCTGCCGGCGCAGCAGGTGTCCCCTGGCCAGAAGGCCGCGCCAGTGGCAAAAGCGACAGAGGATGGCAAGTCCCAGTCCTCGAGCGGCAAGGCACCGGGATTCAGCGCTGAATGGGGTCCGAGCTACAACCAGACCCTCGGTGGACCCGATGCCTTCTTCCTCTATCAGTTGGGGGTGCAGAGCAAGCTCGAACACCGCTTTACCGACAGTACCTGGCTGACCGGCAATTTCGATTTGCGCGTGATCGACAACTACGACAAATTCAAATACGACGCGCCCAGTGATCTGCCGCGTGTGCGCACCTATGCGCGTGAATATGTGACCACCTCACGGTTCACGATACCGCTGCTGCAACTAACCCACGTCGAGGATCTGGGTGGCGGCCACTATGTCAGCGCCTATGGCGGCATGCTCGAATCAATGTATGGCGGTGTTGGCGCCGAGTGGTTGTACCACCCCTGGCAGAGTCGCCTGTCCTTTGGTATCGACATCAACCATGTGCGCCAGCGCGACTTCCGCCAGAACTTGGCATTCCGCGACTACGGTGTCAACACGGGGCACGCCACCGTGTACTGGGATACCGGTTGGAGAGACCTTCAGGTCAAGCTCGGCGCGGGGCGTTACTTGGCCGGCGACGTTGGCGCAACGCTCGACATCAGAAGAGTGTTCTCCAACGGCGTGGCAGCCGGTGCCTGGGTGACAAAGACCGACGTCTCGGCGCAGCAGTTCGGCGAGGGCAGTTTCGACAAGGGTTTGTATGTCACGATTCCGTTCGACGTGCTCCTGCCCAAATCCACTGGTGGTACCGGCAACATCATCTGGAATCCGCTCACACGCGACGGCGGTGCGCGCCTGAGCCGACGCTTCACGCTCGATGACCTGACGCGCCAGCGCGACTACCGGGCCTTGTCTTGGCGCTCGAATGAACCGGTCGGCGTACGCTCAGCTGAGGATACGAGCTACGTGCTGCGCGAGCCGGGGGCGAACATCTTCTCGAACCTGGGTGGCATGACAGCAACGTTGGGTCGACAGATCGGCGAGATTCCGGCCAGTACCTGGTTCTGGGCCGGCGGCGCCATTCTGGCATCAACCCTGCTCGACAAGCCCGCTGATAACTGGGCCAAGAACCATCAGACCGGCAATGCAGACCGATTGGGCACAGCAACCAACGCCCTGCCCGGGGTGCTGGCGCTGGGCACTGGACTGATTTATGTAAGCGGCCAGGGCGCCAGCAGCACGGCTGAGACGGCATTGAAAGCCGCTGGCTACACCTACGTGGCTAATTTGGCCACGCGTTATGTGGTGGGCCGCGCGCGTCCGATCGATGAGATGGGCAATGCCAGCTTCAACGGGTTCAACCGCACGGCCACCCAGTCAGGATTTCCATCGAATCACGTGGCCGTGACCTTTGCACTGATCACGCCCTTTGCCCAGCAGAGCAACAATCCCTGGCTGTATGGACTAGCGGCAGCTTCGGCCTATGGCCGCGTGCAAAAGCGCGACCATTGGGTGTCGGACACCGTGGCCGGTGCCTTCATGGGTTACGCCATCGGCTCCCTGCTTGGTGAACAGCAGCAGCGCAAGGAACACGGCGTGCGCCTGAGCGTGACGCCGCAGGCGGTAACAGCGACTTGGGCGTTCAAGTGATCGGACTTGTCATTGCGGGCCCCGACCCGCAATCAGTGGTCCGCGTGGCAGTGGATTCCGGATCACGTCCGCGATGACAGGGTTAGCGATTGGACGCTGCCGTTTTCATTGTCAATAGTACAATCGAAGAAACAACGGGAGCGTCCGGACAAGCAGATTTGTCCTGGCCCAAAATAGCTAGATTGAACAGGCTTGTGAAGTGCGCCGACCGCTGAGCATCGTGCTTCACCAAACCACCGATAATTCAACCCATTGCATCTCATTGTTCGAACCCACATCTCATGCTGAAAATACTGTCAACATCTTTCTGTATGCGTGCACTGCTGATCGCGCTGGGGCTCTCCTGTAGCTTTGGCGCACTGGCTCAGACCACGATCTCGGCGTTCGGCAATGTGCCGCCGAGTGCTGCTGCGCCCGCGGACGGAACGGGAGCCGGTCCCGCGGCCATTGGCCCCTGGCGATTCAACCCGCAACAGCAGACCGTGGCGCAGCAAGCGGCCGGCCAAGAAGGTGTCAAAGACAACGCCAAAGCCGGCCCTGATGTGCCCGGCCTCGACGCAACGCGCGCACGCCCGCCGGTTCGTGTGGCTGTGCCCAGTCAGTTCCAGCGCTATGTTCAGGGGGCTACCGGCCGTCTGCTGCCCATGTATGGCCGCGACCTGTTCGATTCACCGACCGCCTATGCGGCTGACAACGCGCTGCCAGCGCCGGCCGAGTATGTGTTGAGCGCAGGTGATGAAGTGCGGCTGCAGGTCTGGGGCCCGATCGATTTCAACACCAGCCTGACCATCGACCGCAACGGCCAGGTCAACATCCCCAAGGTCGGTGTCGTCACGCTGGCCGGCGTCGCCGTTCGTGATCTGGAGAAGACCCTGCACGCCCATATGGCCAAGGTGTTCACCAACTTCCAGGCTAACGCCACGCTGGGCCGTTTGCGCGGCATCCAGGTCTATGTGGTGGGCCAGGCCCAGCAACCCGGCACGTTTCATCTGTCGAGCCTGAGCACACTGGTTAATGCGCTGTTTGCCAGCGGCGGCCCGAGCGCCAACGGTTCGATGCGCAACATTGAACTCAAGCGCGCCGGCAAGACCGTCAGCACGCTCGACCTGTACGACTTCATCGCCCGCGGCGACAAGAGCAAGGACCTGCCCCTGATGTCAGGTGACGTGATCGTCATCCCGCCGGTGGGTCCGCGCGTGGCCGTTACCGGTGCCTACGATCAGGCTGCCATTTATGAACTGAAGGCCGGTGCCACGAGTGTGGCCGATATCCTGAGCTTGGGCGGCGGAGTGCCGTCGTTGGCCAAGACGCAAAAGGCTTTGCTCGAGCGCATTGTGCGCGACAGCACCCCGCCACGCCAAGTGCAGGAAATCGTGCTCGATGCGCAAGGTCTGGCACAGCCTTTGCACGACGGTGACGTTCTGACGCTTCTCAATATCAGCCCTGCCTTTGCCAACGCCGTCACACTGCAAGGCATCGTCGCGCAACCCTTGCGCTACCGCTGGTTTGAGGGCATGAGGATCCAGGATCTGATACCGGATCGCGAAGCGCTCATCACCAGCGACTATTACAAGCGCAAGAACCTGCTGGTGCAAAACGGGGAAAGCGTTATCGACGCAGCCACCAAAGCCAAGGAGGCCGGCAGCACGATCGACAGCCGCATGCGCAGCATGGCCGACCAGATCAACTGGGACTATGCTGTGATCGAGCGCATGGACAGCACCAAGCTCAGCACGCAGTTGATCCCTTTCAACCTCGGCAAGGCCGTGCTGCAGCGCGACCCCGCGCACAACCTGTTGTTGCAGTCGGGTGATGTCGTCACGATCCTGAGCCAGAACGACCTGCGCCTGCCGCAGGACCGCCAGAACCGTCTGGTGCGGGTTGAGGGCGAAGTGGCTGCTCCCGGCGTTTACCAGACCAGTCCCGGCGAGACGCTGCCGCAACTGGTCAGGCGCATCGGAGGCCTCACCACCCAGGCTTATGTGTTCGGCACCGAGCTCGACCGCGAATCGGTGCGCCAGCGCCAACAGGAAAATCTTGACTTGCTGATCCGCCGCCTGGAAACCCAGGCCCAAGCCCAGGCCAGCGCGAGCGCGAGCAACCTGAGCGGGGAGCGCGCAGCCCAAGCCTCGACGCTGCAACAGCAGCAGCTTCAGATCAAGAGCCAGATCGACCGTCTCAAGAGCCTGAAAAGCAATGGCCGCGTGACGCTGGAACTTGACCCCAATGCGCAAACCCTGACGGACCTGCCAGCCCTGCCGCTGGAAGATGGCGACCGCATCCTAGTGCCGGCAGTGCCCGGCTTTGTATCGGCCTTTGGCTCGGTCAATAACGAAAATGTCTTTATCCACAAGCCCGGCAAAACGG
This sequence comes from uncultured beta proteobacterium, assembly GCA_903828665.1. Classification (GTDB taxonomy): domain Bacteria; phylum Pseudomonadota; class Gammaproteobacteria; order Burkholderiales; family Burkholderiaceae_C; genus Rhodoferax. Next base: position 1,095 of record CAIKMZ010000050.1, on the reverse strand, counting down.
TGGGCGACGTCATCAAGTCGGCAGGCTTGACCGAAGACGCTGAGCCGGATCAGGCCTTTGTGCTGCGGGCTGACGGTAGCATCATTGCGCGACGCGACCACAACGGCATGTTTGGCGGAAGTTTCGAATCGATCCAGGTCATGCCTGGCGATACCGTTGTGGTGCCGGCGCAGCTTGACCGCGAAAGCCGATATAACTTTGTCGTGCGCGCACTGAAGGACTGGACGCAGATCCTCTCCAACCTTGGCATCGGGGTCGCTGCCATCAACTCCATCACCAAGTAAGCAAGTCATGACTGAACCAACCGCACAGACCTTGGCCCAAGTCGTTGAAGTCGACGAAATCAGCCTGCTGGATCTGCTGCAGGTGGTAGCAGATAATCTGCGCCTCTTGGTACTGGGCCCTTTGGCCGCTGGCCTGATCGCACTGGCCATCAGCTTCGCCATTCCACCTACTTTTACGGCAACCATCAAGTTCATGCCGCCTCAGCAACAGCAGGGCGCTGCCGCGGCCATGCTGGCTGGCCTAGGTGCTTTGGGCGGTCTGGCGAGTGCAACCGGAGCCATTAAGAACCCGACTGACCAGTACGTTTCCTTTCTGAAAAGCCGCAGCGTGCAAGATGCGCTGGTTGATCGCTTCAAACTGCTTGATCGGTATGGCACCAAGTTTCGCGAAGACGCACGCAAAGGATTAGACGGTAATGTGCAAATTGCCGGCGGCAAAGACGGCCTTATCACCATCGATGCGAGTGACGAGGATCCGACATTTGCAGCCCAATTGGCTAACGCGACCGTCGAAGAACTGGGCAAACTTCTCAACCGTCTGGCAGTGACAGAAGCCCAGCAGCGTCGAGTCTTCTTTGAAAAACAGCTGCTCAACGCCAAAGACAATCTGGCCAAGGCTGAACAAGCTCTTAAGTCCAGTGGCGTCAGCAGCAGCGCCCTCAAAGTCAGCCCCGGAGCGGCGGTTGAGAGTTTGGCCAGACTCAAGGCGGGCATCACTTCGCAGGAAATCAAGTTGGCCAGTATGCGGGGTTACTTGACGGAGTCGGCTCCTGATTTCAGGCAAGCGCAAACCGAATTAGCAGCTATGCGT
>CAIKMZ010000049.1 GCA_903828665.1 uncultured beta proteobacterium | reverse complement strand
TGGTCGCCCAGAGCCAGCACGCACCGCCAAGTGCTCGCCCGAAACTTGACGTTCAGGGTTTCATCAAATCAGGCTGCCGGACAACTGACAGTCATGACCGCGAACAACGTGCCCATGGCAGCCGGTGGCAATATTGAAAACCTGCCCTTCGTGCGTACGACTATTTGTGCCAAAGAAGACACTCAGATTGTCGGATTGAACGTCGCAGCCAATCCCTATCACCTTCAACTTGTTAGTTCATGGTCTAAAGAGCGGCGATCAGTCCTTTCACGACTCAATCGCTGCCAAGCCCAAGTTTGTTCGGTACGCGTTTTTCAAGTGCCGACTTTAGCAAAGCAGCGCTGCGGAAAATGCCGTGCGCGAACTTGCCGTAGGGCATGGTGAGAAACAAGGCCATCACCACGCCCAGGTGCAGCGCCAGCAGCAGCGCCATGGCGCCGCTGTCGCGCCAGAGCAGCAGCGCCAGGCCGCTCAGACTCACCAGCAGCAGCAGTGCGATAAAGCCCCGGTCCATCGGACGCTGCGCCACATCGCCATGCGCCGGGTCGCGCTGCAGGTTGAGCCAGAGCAGACCGACGGGCCCGATCAGTAGACCGATGCCGCCGGCAGTGCCCAGCAACACCGGCAGGCTGTCCAGGGCATAGGGCGCGTGGCGGTCCAGCAGGTAGTGGTAAAGCGTGGCCAAACCGGTCGCTGCGAAGCACAGGCCAAAGCCGTAGAAGGTGAAATGGTGAAAGCGCCGACGCCACAGCGTGAACGCATCGTCGGCGTTGTTGCAGCCCTGGCCATGGCCGCCGCCCAGGTACTTGAGACTGAGCACATCGCTGACAGCCTCGGTGCCGGCCGCGCGGTACAGACCCGGCGTTGGCGCGTCCTGCGCTGCTGTGGCCAGCGACACGCCGCGCCAGAATCTTGCAAGGCCGATAGCCAGCGCCAGCACGGCCATGCCGAACACGGCGCCAAACATCAGACCGAGCAGATTGTGGCCAAAGACCGCATAGAAATTGCCCTGCAGTGGCCCCGGAAAAAGCGTGCCACGCGCCAGCAGCGCCAGCAGCAGAAACAGCACCAGCGCGAAAGCGCTGGCCAGGCTCAGCGTCAGGCCGTTGCGCTGGTACAGGCGGCCCAAGGCGGACGGCCATGCGTAATCGGTATAGGTGTCCAGCCGCAGTTTCGCCATGGCTTGCGGCACGTTGACGGCGAACTCGTGCGGCGGCGCGTACTGGCAGGCGTGCAGGCAGGCGCCGCAGTTGTGGCACAGATTGGCCAGGTAGTGCACATCGGCCTTGCCGAATTCGAGCCGGCGCGTCATGGCCGGGAACACGGCGCAAAAACCCTCGCAGTAGCGGCAGGCGTTGCAAATCTGCATCTGGCGGCCGACCTCGGCCTCGTTGGCGCTCAGGATAGCAATCACGGGACGGCCACCATTGGCCAGCGCAGCGGCCTCGCGGCCCAGGGCTTCAAGCGCTTGCATGGTCGATCCTCCGCGCAGCAATCGCCGCCTGTGTGCCGGCGATGCGCCCGAAAGCGGTGCCGATGGACATGCCAACGCCGGCCGTGTAGCCCTTGCCCAGCACATTGCCGGCCATCATCTCGCCGGCGACAAAGAGGTTCGGACTGGGCCGGCCAGCAAAGTGCACGGCCGCCTGGGCATTGACCTTGAGCCCGAGGTAGGTGAAGGTGATGCCGGGCTTGAGCGCGTAGCCATAGAAGGGCGCATGGTCGATGGGACGCGCCCAGTGCGTCTTGGCCGGTGTCAGGCCGGCGGTGGTGCAGTCGTCGAGCGCCGTGTGGTCGAACGTGCCGCTCTGGCAGGCGGCGTTGTAGTCCTGCACGGTCTTGACAAAAGCCGCTTCGGGCAGGCCGAGCTTGCGCGCGAGTTCATCGAGGGTGTCGGCTTTGGTACCGGGAAAGACCGGCGGCATGAAGCGTCCGATGGCTTTCTGGTCAATGATGGAGTAGCCGACCTGGCCCGACTGCTGCGCCACCAGGCGGCCCCAGATTGCGTAGCGCTTGGGCCAGAAGTCCTCGCCCTCGTCGTAGAAGCGCACGCCCTCGCGGTTGACCACGACGCCAAGCGAGACGCAGTCGATGCGGGTGCAGATGCCACCATCAAAAAGCGGCGCGCGCGCGTCGATCGCCACCATGTGCGCCTGCGTCGGGTCGCCTATGGTGTCGGCGCCAGCAGCGATCATGTGCTTGAGCAGCACGCCCATATTGAAACGCGTGCCACGGATCAAAAAGTTGTCGGCCGGCCATTCGCCGCGTTCGTTCTGGCCCCAGGCCTGGCGCAGCCAATCGAGGTTGGATTCGAAGCCGCCGGCGGCCAGCACGCAGCTTCGGGCCGCGATGCGCTCACCCGCTGCCGTGTGCACGGCGACAAAGCGCTCGCCGTCCATTTCGACCGAGTTCACCGGCGTCTCGTAGCGCACTTGCACGCCAAGCTTTTCGGCGCTGCGGTAATAGGCGTTGACCAGGGCCTTGCCACCACCCATGAAGAAGGCATTGGTGCGCGCCACGTGCAGCGCGCCCGAGAGCGGTGGCTGAAAGTGCACGCCATGGCTGCGCATCCAGTCGCGGCAGGTGGAGGAGGCGCGGATCGTCAGGCGCGCCAGTTCCTCATTGGTGATGCCGCCGGTGACCTTGAGCAGGTCCTGCCAGTATTCTTCCTCGGGGTAGGCGTCGATCAGCACGTCCTGCGGCGCATCGTGCATGCAGCGCAGATTGCGCGTGTGCTGCGAGTTGCCGCCGCGCCAGGCGCGTGGCGCGGCTTCGAGCAGCAGCACAGAGGCACCAGCCTCGCGCGCCATCAGGGCCGCGCACAGCGCGGCGTTACCGCCGCCGATAACCAGTACGTCAAGCATCGCCCAGAGTCTCCCTCTTCCCCATGTCAACGCATGGGTACCAGGCGCAGAGAATTGTCATTGAGCTGGGCGGTGGTCGAATCATGAGAACCGTGCTGTCCCTTTGACCGACTGAGCTGCGAATCTGCCGGCGCGCCGCCCTGAGACAAAGGCCCAGGCCAGATGATGACCATGTCCTTTGAGTAGCAGTCCGCCCTGTCCTGTTGAGCCGGCCGCAAACAGGCCGGGCAAAGGCTGGTCATCGCCAGCCAACACCCGGTGCTGACGGTCGACCTTTAAGCCCCCTTCACTGTGCACGAAAGCCGAGCGTACAGGTCCCAATGCAACAAAGGGTCCGTCGCCGAATGGGCGCAACGACGCCGATGCCACGCTCCTGGTCAGTGCCGATGCATCCATGCCCAGCTTGCCCGCCAGGGCTTGCAGCGTCGGCGCCTCGGTATAGACATCGGGGCGATTTTTGCGGTAGTCCGGAATGTAGGCATAGGCAATGCCCGGCGCCGTGGAAATGAAATTAGGCCACGCACAAAAGCGCTGCGCCAATGCCTGGTCGATCAGGATGTAACCGACTTTTTCAGGCTGGTCAGGCAGACGCCAGGCCGGACGATCAAGCTCATCTCCAAAACGTTCACCTTGCTGGTTCACCAACAAGGCGCCAGCCTCAAACAGTGCCAGCGAAGGCGCCAGCGCCGTGGTCAGGAACTTCATCATGAACGGGCGCAGGATTGCCGCCGGCAGATGATCGATAGCCCACGCCATGAATACCGCCAACCAGCGCCACGGCGGCAGCAAACGCATGAAATTCTCGCCGCTTGGTGGGATGAAACGGATCTCCGGACCCAAGGCCAGGTCACCGTTGATTATTTGCGCACCGAGCGCTTCCGCCATGCGCTGACCGTCTCCGGTGGCCGTGGCGTTGATGCCTTCGACCTTGGCCTCCTGCGGCCCCATGAAGCGCGCCTTGAACTGAGGACTGTTAGTGAAGTCTCCGGCGGCCAAGACCACGCCACCCCGAGCGCTGAATCGGATTGAACCGGTTGGGCCCTGGGCGTCTACGCCATTGATGCGCCCGCGCTCATCCTGCACCAGGGCGCTCACCTGCGTGTCGGTCCGAATCAGAACGCCCGAGCGACGCGCACGGCGGCCGAGGTGGTAGATAAAGGAATGCGAATTGGGCAGCACGTTGTGCATGCGCGGCTGGCGGTGCGGCGGCTCGGGCATAGGGCCCATGAAACGCACACCCGAATCGAGCAGCCACTGGAATGTGTCCGGGATTTCGTCGCACAGAACTTTTCGCAATTCAGCGTTGTCGCGCGAAGCGAAATCACCAGCAAAGCCGGGCATATCGGCCCAGTGATCGGCCGGCGAGTCCACAATGCCGCGCTTCCTTTGATGCGGTGTTTGGGTTGAACTAACCGACCCAATGGACCAGGCAGTCGAGCCGCCGAGCTGCGAATTCTTCTCCAACAGCACCACGCTGTGACCGGTCGCGCGCGCCTCGATCGCCGCCGCCAGACCGGCACCGCCACCACCGACCACCACCACATCAAATATCTCTTCGACGCCGCTCATATTTTTTAACTCGTTGCTTTCACGCAGCCTTCACGTGTGACCCAAAATTGTCAGACCATACCGCCGTTGGGCTGAATGATCTGGCCATGAACCCAGGATGCTTTGTCCGAGGCGAGGAAGCTCACCACTTCAGCCACCTCAGCCGGTGTCCCGATGCGATTGAAAGGGCTCATCGTGGCAGCGCGCGCCTTGGCCTCGTCGGTCTTGCCGGCGCGAAACAGATCGGTGTCAACCGGACCCGGGGCCACTGCATTCACACGCACCCGGCGCGGCGCCAACTCCTTGGCCATTGATCGCACCAGACTTTCCACAGCAGCCTTGGTTGCGGTGTAGGGGCCACCGCCGGGTACACCGACACGCACCATCGAAGTGGTCAGGGCAATGATGTTGCCTGCGTCCAGCACATGCTTGGCCGCTGCGCTCAGCACGTTGAAAGCGCCAACAATATTGACCTCCACCAATTTACGGAAATCGTCCGGATTGAATTGCGCCATCGGCCCGGGCGGTACATTGATACCCGCATTGGCGACCACACACTGCGGCGCCGTTCCAAAGTCACGCAGCACATCTGCAAATACCTGGGCCACTTGTGCCGAATCGCAGATGTCAACGGCGTAAGCTTTGACGCGCGCGCCGGCAATTTGCTCCGGCAGACCGGCACCACTGGCGACATAGGTGTAAGCGACATCGAATCCGCTGTCTGCGAGTGCCTGGACACAGGCCGCGCCGATACCGCGCGAGCCACCAAAAACCAGTGCAAGTTTATTGCTCATTGAAAACCTCAGATGTTGTGAAATAGAGTTAGTGTGTTCAGGCGATCCACGGCTTGCCGAATACGGGTTCCTTGAACGGAATTGGGGGCAGTTGCCAGGTGCCCGTGGAAGGCGGACGCACGTTGGCGTCGACGTGCACGTCGATGACGCAAGGTCGGTTATTCTTGATCGCTTGCTCAAGCGCACCGCGCAGATCTTCGCTCTTCGTCACGGTGACGCCATCAGCGCCGCAGGCACGTGCCCAGGCCGCAAAATCGGGGTTGTAGGGCTTGCCGCTGCCTTGTCCCTGATAAAAGGCAGTGCCATGTTCGCGGCCGTTGAAAAGTCCGTGCTGGATGTCGCGAATCGCACCCCAGGCAAAGTTATTCCAGACCACCCAGATGCAGGGCAGATTGAATTCAACTGCGGTGCACAGAACATAAGGTGTCATCGTAAAACCACCATCGCCCACCACTGCAATGCAGGGTCGCTCTGGCGCGGCAAGTTTGGCGCCGAGCACGCCACAAACGCCGAAACCCATCGATGAATACCCCCAACTGTTTAGCATGCTCTGCGGCCTCCGTGGCTTCCAAAACTGCATAAACCAGTTGTGGTGCACGCCAGAGTCGAGCGAGAGGATGGCATCTTCGGGCAGCACATGCTGAACGGCATCGACCACGTACTCGGGGCGAAGGGGTGAAGTGATGTCACTGAAGTGGGGTCGCACATGGGCTTCCCATTCCGCTTGCCAGCGCACCACCTCAGCCCGCCAGGGTGCAAAGCGCGCGGCATCGAGTTCGCGCCGTGCCACCATCGCTGCCAGCAGTTGCGTCGCGAACACCTTGGCGTCGGCGATGATGCCCAGCGTTGGCGGGTAGTTGCGCCCAAGCTCCTGCGGATCAATGTCGACGTGTAGCAGCTTGGTCTTGGGGAAGTTCCACGAGTAGCCTGGCTGCCAACTCGAAGAGGAGCGATCGTCGAAGCGCGTTCCGATGGTGATCACCAGATCGGCAAATCGGCCCGCCTGATTCGCTGGATAAGCACCATTGCGTCCGATGAAGCCCAGCGTCAGCGGATCGTCGGCCGGCACGCAGCCCATACCATTAGGCGAGGTGATGACCGGAATGCCGAGTCGCTGCGATAAGGCGGTAATCTCCGGGCCAGCCTCGGCCAGAGCAACGCCCTGACCGATAAAGAACACTGGCTTGTGCGAAGTCGCCAACAAATTCAAGGCTGCGGCGATGTCCTGATCAGAAGCGCCCGGACGATGAGAACCAAACCGATGCGCTGCTGGCGGCAGCGTCACCTCATCCTCTTCTTGGAACACGTTGTAGGGAATGTCCAAATTGACCGGCCCGGGGCGACCCGTGACCATCGTGTCAAACGATTGGCGCAGGGCCAGTGGCAGCATGTCCACACGCGAGGGCTGGAAGGTGCGCTTGACAACCGGGCGCAGCACCGCCGGAAAATCAGACTGATTGTGCTTGTACAACTCCTGAAACGGCGCCCGGTTTGCCTGCGAAGTCGGAACGTTGGCCGTGATCGCCAGGAAGGCAGACGAATCCGACAGTGCCGTTGCCAGCGACATCACCATATTGGCCGAGCCGGGGCCGGTCGATGTCAAGGTAGCAACCGGTTGGTGCTTGACACGAAAATAGGCATCGGCCATGTGCCCGGCGCACTGCTCGTGGCGCGGTGATATCAACTGGACTTTGTCACGAACGTCGTAGAGTGCATCCAGGATACCAACGTTGCCGTGTCCGCAGACGCCAAAAACGTAGGGTACTTTTTCCTGTACCAGGTACTCGGCGATCAGTTCGCCACCTTTCATCTTTGGCATGGTCTTCCTTTCAGCAAGTCGTGAACGTGACAATGCGTTCTTCGGTCATTTCCTGAACCGCATAGTGTGGACCTTCGCGACCGAAACCGCTGTCCTTGGAGCCACCATAGGGCATCAGGTCAACGCGGGAACTTGATGTCTCATTGATGTGAACGCCGCCAACTTCCAACCGTTGCGCGGCGGCAAAGGCATCGCCAAGCCGGTTTGTGAAGATGCCACTGGCCAGACCGAACGGCGTGGAGTTAACGCGCGCGATGGCTTCGTCCAGCGTCGTGAACGGCACAATGCAAACCACGGGGCCAAAGATTTCACAACATCCGACGTTCATCGAATCGTCGATCGCGGTAAGAAGCGTCGGCGGCACCACGGAGCCTTGGCGCTGTCCGCCAACCAGACATCTGGCGCCTGCGGCTACCGCCGCCTGAATCCAAGCATCGATGCGCACAGCTTCATTCTCACTGATGACGGGACCCACCACGGTCTTCGGATCCTGCGGGTCACCATAGGGCAAAGCCTTGACCAGTTGAGTCAGCCGCGTTTCCACTTCCTTCAGCAGCGACTGGTGTACCAGCAGCAGCTGCACCGAAGTGCAAACCTGCCCAGCCTTGCGATAGCCGGCATTCACGACCTTGGGCAGCGCCACGTCGAGTTGGACGTCATCGCACAGAATGGTGCTGGCAATCGAGCCCAACTCCATCTGCGTGCGGCGTAAACCGGCCGCCTGCTGGATCTTTCGTCCAACCTCGGTGCTCCCAGTGAAGGCGAAGAAACGAACACGATCATCCTCTTGCAGCCACTTGACCACATCAGCGCTACCATGCAGGACCGAAAGAAAGCCACGCGGTAAACCAGCCTCGATCAGCACCGCGGCGAGCTTGCAGGCGGTCAGTGGTGTGTTGGTGGATGGTTTGAGAATCACGGCGTTGCCGGCAGCAAAACCCGGCGCCACCTTGTGGGCAACGGTGTTGAGCGGCGAGTTGAACGGCGTGATCGCCGCCACGATGCCAAGAGGCACACGCAGCGTAAAGGCCAAGCGCCCAGCCTGATTGGGGGCGCCGGCCAGTGGAATCACATCGCCGGCAACCCGGCGCGCTTCTTCAGCTGACAGCTTGAGTGTCTGGATGCAGCGGCGCACTTCGCCAGTGGCGTCTGAGGCCGTGAAACCCGCTTCCATTTGCATGGTGCGAACAAAATCGTCGAGACGCGCTTCAACGAGCGCAGCCGCGCGTTCCAGGACGGCTCCGCGCTCGAACGCCACCGGCACACCGCGTTCAAAGGCAGCCTGCGCGCAGTCGACAGCGAGCTTGACCTGTGCCGCATCGGCCAAGGTCAGGGACGCAAACTCATGTTGCCGGTATTTGTCGCGCACCGACAAGCGCGGACCCGCACCCTCGACCCACTCGCCGTCAATCAGCAAACGGCAGACGTCCTGCTGCATCGCATCGTCCACCGAAGAATGCAGTCGATTCATCACAGCATCTCCTCGTCATCGCTGGCGGGCGTCGTGATCACCAGAAACACCAATCCGGAAACGCCGGTGTTGGTGAAGCTGTGCCGGACACCGGGTGGCACGTAGACGTAGTCATTGGAACGCATTAAATGCCGCTCATCATCAAGCGTAAGAATGCCTTCACCCTCGAGCACGTAGTACACCTGCTCCTGCACCTTGTGCACATGTTCACCTACATAGGCCGCGGGTGCATAGCGTGAAATCCGGAAATCGAGTCGGCTCGAACCGGTGTTCTCCTTTGCCGCCAGCGCCTTCGACAAGGCACCGCCAAAATGGCCGGGATATTCTTTCCACGGCAGGTTCGCCATCTTCTCGACTAGCGCCTTGCCTCTGGCCTGTTGTGTATGGGTCATGGTGTATTCCGTGGTGAAGGGGGATAAGTTAGATCCAGAGAATCTGCTTGCGATAGTTCAGGTCAGTTAGCAGGGGCTCGGCCGGTCCTGTATGGAAGACGGCACCCCGCTCGAGCGCAAATACACGATCTGCCAGGGCTAGAACCAGGTCCAAGTTGTGCTCCACGATGACGATCGAGACTTGTCCACGCAGACGATCGAACACCGTGAACAGTTCCTGCACGATGGTCGGCGCCAGCCCCTCAAAGGGTTCGTCCAGCAGCAGCAACCTGACGTTGCCGGACAAGGCCCGCGCCACTGCCACCATTTGCTGCTCGCCACCCGAGAGGTAATCGGCGGCAATGTTGCGGCGCTCACCCAGGCGCGGGAACATCTCGTAGATCTTCTCCTCGCTCCAGGCAACACCGTGGCTACCATCGGTGTTGCGTGCCAGACGACCCAGCGCCAGGTTTTCAGCGACCGTCATGCCGGCGAACAGACCGCGCCCTTGCGGCACATAGCCTATACCCAGGCGTGCGATATCTGGCGCTGCCATGCCGGCGATGTCACGCCCTTCGAATTCAATGCTGCCCGAGGCCGGCAGCAAGCCGCACAGCGCCTTGAGCAGCGTCGACTTGCCCGCACCGTTGCGCCCCAGCAGCGCGACGATCTCTCCTTCGCGCACATCCAGGCTTGCGTCGTTGAGGATATGGCTCTTGCCGTAGAACGCGTTCACACCTTCGAAGCGCAACAACTGCGGCCGATGACCCACCTCGCCGGCGATTCGACCGGTCACAGGCGGCGTGCCCGAACCGGTGTAGATTTCCTGCACGCGGACGTCAGCGCGTACCTCGTCGGGCGTTCCCGACATCAACACCCGCCCCTGGTTCATGACGGTAACGCGTTGAGAAAATCCTAGCACCCGGTCAATGTCGTGCTCGACGATCAAGACCGGGATATTGAGCGCTATCGATTTAATGAGCCGGCTCACGCGTTCGCGCTCGGCTGCAGCCAGTCCAGCGAGTGGCTCGTCCATCAGCACCACCGACGGTTTGGAGCCGAGTGCGATGCCAAGGTCTACCAGGCGCTGGCCGCCGTACGAAAGGTCGCCACCCAAGGTGTCTTCGATGCCCTCCAGGCCGAGGAACTTCATCAACTCCTGGGTCTCGGCGTGTACCTGGGAATAGCTGTCGATGTCGCGCCAGCAGTTATAGCGTCCTGGGTGGCGCGCCTGCAGTGACAGGCGCAGATTTTCATAAATCGTGAGCCCCTTGAACAGGTTGGTGATCTGGAACGAACGCGACAGACCCTGCTGGCAAATTTGATGCGGGCTAAGTTGGTGTATTTCGCGACCATTCAGACGCACCGCACCCTGGTCTGGCGCGAACATGCCGGAGACCAAGTTGAAGGTGGTGGTCTTGCCCGCGCCATTGGGGCCGATCAAGGCATGCACCTGGCCCGCCTCAAGCGAGAGCTGCGCGCCGATCACGGCCCGTATGCCTCCGAACTGCTTGTCGATGCTGACCACCTCGAGCACCGCGCCCACACACGGCGCCGGTCGCAGAAATGCCGGCAATGGCAGGCCTTCGTAGATCTTGCGCCGGCTCATCGCGGCGCTTTCCTCGGGTGGCGGCCGCCAACGCCGTTGCACCTGCGCCCAAATGCCCGTCAAGCCAGTCGGCGAGAAGATCACAAAGCCAACAAAAACCAGGCCAAACCAGAGTAGCCAGTTGTCGGTCCAGATTGAGAAGAACTCGCGAAACAGCAGGTAAAACAACACGCCCACAGCTGGCCCGAGGAAGTTGCGCATACCACCGATCACGACCATCGCCAGCATCTCGCCCGAAAATGCCACCGTTGTTGATTCGGCAGCGGCGAGCCGGTGGTCAAACACCAGCAGTGCACCCGCAAGCCCGGTTACGCAGGTTGATAGCAGAAAGGCAACGAGTTTGTACTTGTCGATGTCGTAGCCCTGGAAGCTCGCGCGTTGCTCGTTCTCGCGAATCGCCACCAACACATGGCCGAACGGCGAGCGAATGACGCGCAGCAGCGCGGCCAAAACCGCAAAGCCGATGAGGGCAACAAAGACATAGTAAATACGGTCGTCATTGAGGTCGAAGGGGCCAAATTTGCCGCGCTCGAGCCCGCCCAGGCCGCCTTCACCGCCCGTAACAGCCGTCCAGCGAAACGCGATGGCGAACGCGAGCGCACACAGCGCCAGTGTCAGCAACGAGAAGTAAACTCCGCGCCGGCGCAAAATGACAAAGCCCACGACCAACGCCAGTAGCGCTGTGAAAACAACGGAAAAGACCAGTGGCATGAACATCTGCCCAGGGAACCAGTGTTTTTGTGCCAGTGCGGCCGCATAGCCGCCAATGCCGAACCACGCGCTTTGGCCGAACGACACCAAGCCGGTGTAGCCGACCAGCAGATTGAGGCCCATCACCGCCATCGCTAACATCACTGCGACGGTCGCCGTGTCGATCGTCAGGCCGATCGCCTGCATCGCAAATGGCAACACCACTAACGCCGCAGCGCCAATAGCGAGCGTATGAAACTTGTTTTGACTCACGCCAGGGACCTTCTCATTCGAAGCGCTCGATTCGCTCGCCAAGCAAGCCGCGCGGGCGCAACAGCAGGACGATAAACATCAGCACGTACATCGACGCCTCACCAGCAGCCGGAATGAAATGGATCGTGATGCCGCGCACCACCCCCACCAGAATGGCCGCGAGCACCACGCCCCAAAAACTGCCCAGACCACCAATCACGACCACGACGAAAGCGACCGTCATGATCTCGGTCCCCATCGCCGGGTGCACGATGGCAATCGGTCCGAACAATGCACCACCGAGTGCAGCGGTCGCGACGCCGAGCACCACGATTGCGGTCATGTAGGGCTGCAGGCGAATGCCAAGCACCGCCACCATGTCGGGCCGCTGCACACCGGCGCGCACGACACGGCCAAAGGCGGTCTTGTGCAACAGCAGCCAGAGCGCCGTCATCACGGCAATTACAACGCAGAGCAGAAACAGCCGGTAGCGCGAAAACATGAAGTCACCCGCCATCAGGCTACCCTTGAACTCCGGCGGCATCGTCGACGCAAGCGGCGCCGCGCCCCAGATCATGCGGATCGCCTGCTCGGCCACCATGGCCAGACCAAAAGTGACGAGCAGGCTCAGTATCGGATCCGCGCTGTAAAAGCGCCGCAGCAGGAAGCGCTCGAATGCGATGCCCAGTACGCCGACCACAATGGGCGAGAGCAGAACCGCCGCACCGAAACCGAGCCACTTTCCAATCTCCAGTGAAACGTAAGCGCCCAGTGCGTAAAACGCGCCATGAGCAAGGTTGACAATTCCGCCGACGCTGAAGATCAGCGAAAGGCCCAGGGCCAACAAAAGGTAGTAGCCACCGAGCACGAGCCCATTGACCACCTGCTCGAGCAGGAATGCAATTTCCATAAGTTCAGTGCTTGTCTGAAGATGCCGCGCAGGCTTGCGGGCAGCCTCAGGTTCTCGCTACATCTTGCAGACGTTGTCTGCCTTTACGGAGGCCAATAGTTCGAGCGGCTGGTTCGCTGCCGGCACCGCCTCACCGAACTTCAGAAAGTCCCATTTGTCCTTGGCCTGCCCCTTGGCCTTGACCGTAAACGGATAAGCTTCCTGCATCAGCTGATGGTCCCATGAGCGGAAGTAACCCTTGCGCGCCTTGAGCAAGTCGAACTGTGCTTCAGACTCGAAATAGGCGATAAGTTTATCGGTGTCGGTGGACTTTGCCTGGTTCATCGCCTGAGCCAGAATTTTCAGCGACACGTATTCGATCCAGGCATGATTCTCGGGCGGCTTACCATGCTTTTTGATGAACGCGGCGGTAAAGGCTTTCGACGCAGGTGTCTGTAGTTCGTGGTGCCAGACGGTTGGCCAGATTCCACCGAGGTTGCCCTCGCCTGAGGCCCAGGCGTCAGCTGTGTTGAGGTTAAAGCCGGCCACCGGGTAGGGCAGACCAAACTCGGCGTATTGTTTAACGAAGTTGGTCACCTGGTTGCCCGCCAGATTAGTTGCCACCAAGTCGGGCTTGGCCTGACGAATTTTCAGCAGGTAGGGGCTGAAGTCAGTCACGTCCGTGGCGACCAGTTCGTCACCAATTTGGTTGCCGCCGTTGGCGGTGAAAAAATTCTTTGCGACTTTGGACAGGTCATGACCAAAAAGGTAATCAGCCGTCAGGCTGTAAATTCTTTTGCCCTTGACCAGGCCCTCGCGTACCAGCGCCTGACCGGCAGCATTGACCAACACCGTCACTGGAATGTCAACGTGGAAGGTGTAGCGGTTGCAATCCTTGCCGCGCAGCGAATCGGAGCGCGCACCCACGCTCAAAAACAGCTTCTTGTTGCGCGCCGCGACCTGCGAAATGGTCAGGGCCGACGCCGAGTTGATCTCGCCCATGAGGACCGCCACGCCGTCGCGTTCGATCATGCGCTGCGCCTTGGTCGAAGCCACCTGCGGATTAACCGAGTCTTCACTCATCACCTCGAGCTGGCGACCCAGGACGCCACCGGCGGCGTTAATCTCGTCGGTGGCCATCTTGATGCCCATCACGGCGTATTCGCCCAGTGCACCTAAAAAACCTGTCAGCGGCGTCAGGTGACCGATCCGAATCTTGTCCGACTGACCCAGAACAATGGCAGGGAAACCAAGAGCCGAAGCCCCAAGCATTGCGGCACCCGCCTTCAACGCGCGCCGCCGCTGTGATGACGGCAAACCCAATTCGCTGACTTCTTTGCTGATTTCCATTTTTATCTCCTCGTTATATTAAACTGAAACAGTCGTTGTCCGTTCGATTCTATGAACATCCCGGGAGATGAGAAAATACCGTTTTCCGAGATGGGCTATAGGTATTTCTTATACCTTGCCCGTCGTCCAACCAAGGGATATTTCAATGGACCTCAGGCAGCTCAAGTACTTTGTTCAAATCGTCGATAGCGGTAGCCTAGCCAAGGCGTCACGCCAACTCTACATCGCCCAACCAGCGTTGAGCCAGCAGTTGTCCAAGCTCGAAGCAGAGGTTGGGAAGCCCCTTCTCATACGCTCTTCCAAGGGCGTGACGCCAACGGAAAACGGCGCCGCATTGTTGCACCATGCCCGCTTCATGTTGCGTCAACTTGAGCAGGCGCTGTCGGTTGCCCGTCAGGAGCCGGGAACGGTTCATGGCATGGTGTCAGTTGGTTTGGCGGCGACCACCATTTGCGCCTTGGGCGTGCCTTTCGTGCGAAGGATTCGCGAGCGGTATCCGGGAATTGTTCTCAATGTGGTGGAGGGCATGAGCGGCCATCTTCGACAAATGATGCAGACCGGGCAGCTTGATTTGGTGATACTTTTTGCCAGGGACGCCATCCCTGAGCTTGTCGCCGATCCCCTGGTTGATGAGGAATTGTTTGTGCTGTTGCCGACCCACAGCAAGTTGATCGCCCAGCGCCGCGTCAAAGTCAGCATCGCCGAGGCGGCGCAATTGCCTTTGATCCTGCCAACCAGCATGCACGGCCTCAGGCGTCGAATCGTGGCAGAGTTCGAGCAGCGCAATCTGTCCGCCACAGTCGTTGCCGAGATCGACTCACTGTCGCTGCTGCTGGCCTGTGTGGACGAGGGCATAGGCGTCACAATCAAGCCCATGGCCGCAGCGTTGCAGGCCGGTCAACTGCGAAAAGGTTGGCGCTGCCTGGCTATTTCTGATGCCAACATGAAGCGACAAAATTTTCTCTATTCGGTTGTTCCGGAACGGCTGTCCCCCGCCGCTGCCGTGGTTCGAACCGAACTGAAGGAAACCGTGAAGAACCTGGTTCAGTCGGGCGCCTGGAAAGGCGTGGAACTGCTGTACTGACAAACCAAAACGTCGACGCCATCCCTGATCGTGCTAGGTATGGCAGAAGCGGACGGGGCCGTCGAGGGGACGAAACTGAAACAGAATCTGGCACCTTCGCCATAGACTGGCTGACCAACCTTGAACGCGTCCAGCGTGGCGCCGGTTATGTACACAAAAAATGCGCGGGCACCCGTCGAGTCGCACCACGCCTTGCAGGTATGGCTGCTACCGAGCTTCAATCCAAAATGGCTTCTATTGGTCGCCTCCTGAGATTGTCATTCCTGACAGGCAAGCCCCGGAGCCAACATAAAGATCAGGTCGCCAGACTGCTGTCACTGGTGGACACGAACTGTGTGCCCATTGCGGGTGCTCCCGCTTGAGTCAATCTGACGTTCGATTTTCGCCAAAGAATCAGAAAGCTGACTTTCGGATCGCAGTGCACTCACCTGGACAGTGGCGCCACTGCGCCGTCCGTGACACCCAGTCGTATCAGACTGTACAAGGGGCCGCTGGTATAGGGCTGCCAGCAGAACTCAGCCATATGCCCGAGCCAGCCGTAGGCTTCGGCCGCGCTGTGCTGGGTCAGCAACTGCAACCGCGGATGGGTATTGGCCAGCTCCTGGCCATTGTGGGCGCCCGAGGCGAACTCGGCGCCGGTGCGGCGCACACTCGGATGAAACGCAGCCTTGCCGATCAATGCGGGAGCTATGAAGTCCGTAATTAACTCGGAACCCGCCGGTGCGTGCTCGCCGATTTCCCGCAACACCACGGCCACCTCGGCCGCACCCAGGTACATCAGAACACCCTCGCAAATGATAAGAACCGGTTTTGCATCCCTGTACCTTTTGGGCCGCAGACCGATCCACCAGCCCGGCTGCATGATGTCGAGTGGGTGGTTTCTGCAATGCAGCTGTACCGGAGCAAGCAGAAGTTCTCGTAGCGAGATGACTTCGGGCAGATCGGTATCGGTCCAGCTGTTGGCCCCGTTGTCGAGCCACTGAAAGTAAGTTGACAAACCGGCCCCTAGGTTCAGTCCGGGGCTGTCGGGGTGCTGGGCGAAGAACGCTGCGCCCATCTTTTTGATGCAGTCGGTGCGCCACAGGATGTTGAGCACCGTGGCCCAATCATTCAGGAACTCGTCGGCCCCGGCGCCGGTTGCATCGAATGCGGCCTGCGCATCACGGTCGTGCGGGTCCAGGTGAGCGAACATGGATGCTCCTCTGGCGCGTGCGGCCAGCGGAATAAGCAAGGTACTAGCGATGCAACCCAACGTCTTGACCGAAGCTGACTTCGTGGCATTCTTTAAACGAGTGTCCGACTTGATGGTCATCAGTGTGACCCGCCAGAACCGGCCCTAGGAAAAGCCGTCTGGTTGACGATGTCCTGCAAGGCGGCGCTATTGAGGATATGGATATGGCGCTTTTGTACTGCCACAATGCTCGCGGCCCCAAACATTGAGAAGGTCCGGCTCACCGTTTCAAGCTTCAAGCCAAGGTAGTTACCAATCTCTTCGCGCGACATGCGTAAGATCAATTCCGAATTCGAAAAGCCCCGTGCATGGAGTCGCTGCACCAGGTTGAGCAGGAAAGCGGCAAGACGTGCCCGGGCGCGCGTGCCGCCGAGCATCAGCATCGCGCCGTGCTCGCGTACGATTTCGCGGCTCATGATTCTGTGCATGTGGTGCTGCAAGACCTTCATGTTGCGCGACAAATTGACAAGCCCGTCCAACGGCATGACACAGACCTCTGCGTCTTCCAGCGCAACCGCATCGCAGGCGTATTTGTCGTTCACAATGCCATCAAACCCCATCATCTCACCGGCCATCTGAAAGCCGGTGATCTGCTCCCGACCCTCCGGTGATGCAGTGCAGGTTTTGAAGAATCCGGATCGGATGGCATACACGCTGGCGAACTTCTCACCCTGGTGAAATAGCGCTGTGCCTCGCATGACTCGGCGGCGCGTGCCAATCAGGTTATGAATGCTGCTTAAGTCGTGCGTGCTTAAACTGGCCGGCATGCAATGTGCACGCAATCTGCAATTGTTGCAAGCCACCTTGCTGCTGTTGAAGCTGATGCCCAGCAGGGGCGCTGGCGCACCCAGCCCAGCGCTGATCGGATTGGTTGAACCGTTGTTCATGGGCTCAAGGCCGGCTCGGGTGCAGCGTGGCTTGACCGAGGTCCCACAAAGGCATGAAGATGCCCAGCAGCAAAATGCCCACCAGCACGCCCATCATGGCCAGCAGCAGGGGCTCGATGCTCTCACTGAGCTTGCTGACGTCGTATTCGACGTCCTCCTGGTACATCAGGGCGATTTGTTCCACCATGCTGTCCACATCGCCCGTGCTCTCACCCACGGCGATCATCTGTAGTTCAATCGGAGTGAATATGCCTGCCGTGCGCGCCACCCGACTCAGGGTTTCGCCGCGCTCCACACCGCGTCGCATTTGCAAAATGCGGTCCTCGTAGTAAGCGTTGTCTACCACGCGCGAGACCAGTAGAAAGGCCTGCACAATGGGCACGCCGCTTTTGCCCGCGATGGCAAAGCTGCGGCAAAAGCGCGCAACCGTTGCCTTGACGAGAATTTTGCCGATGATGGGCAGTGTGAGCTTGAACTTGTCCCATGCGTACTTTCCTTGCGGCAAGTGGGTGTAGAAATGAAATAGGTAATAGAGCACACCGGCGACCGTTATAACCAGCCACCAGAAACGAATGGCGAAATCCGACGTTGCCATCAATACCCGCGTCAGCAGCGGCAACTCAACGTGCATGCTGGCGTAGGTCTTAGCGAACACCGGAATCACAAAGAGCATGAGGACGACCATCGCAACCCCGATGGCCATCATCACAAAGCTCGGGTAGCGCAAGGCACTTTTGATCTTCTTGCGCATGTTGCGGTCAAACTCGATCTGCTGGAACAGGCTTTGAAACGATTCCTCCAGTCGCCCCGATTCCTCGCCCACTCGCACCATGGCGACGTAATACTCATCAAACACCTTTGGGTGGTGTGCCAGCGCGGTGCTGAGTTGGCTGCCCTTGTCCAGATCAACGCGCACAGCCTGCAACACGCGGGCAAGCGCCTTGTTGCCGGTTGATTTCTGGATGCCCTCGATCGACTCCATCATGGGCATGCCAGCGCGCACCAGATTGCCCATCTGGCGCGTAAACAGCAACAGATCCACCGGCGTCACCTTGTCTTCGCCCATCAACCGAGTGAACCAAGCTGGGTCGGTGCGTGTGGGCTCCTGGCTGTTGATCGAAATCGGCGCAATGCCGGTGTCCATCAGCCACTGCGCCACCGCCTGCGGGCTGGGTGACTCGATGGTCCCCTGCTGGATTTCGCCGTGCTTGTTGCGGCCCTTGTATTGGTAGGTGTCCATGCTGGCCTTTGCGTTGGTATTTGTAGGCTCAGGCGGCGACGGTCATCGCTTCGGCGATGCTGGTTTCACCTGCGATCACCATGTCCAGCGCGTTGCGCACCAAGGTGTTGACTCCCATTTGCTCCTGCGCCAGACGGTCAAACACCATCGGATCCTCCTGTTGCAGCGCTTGCGCCAGGGTGGACGTCATCTCGATGATTTCAAACACGCCGCGTCGGCCCGAATAGCCCACGCCGTTGCAGCGCGCACAACCGCGTCCGCGCATGAACTTGGTCTGCGCCACCTCGGCTTCGCTCACATGGTGCTTGAACCAAGCCAGTTCCTCCGGCGCTGGCGTTGCCGGTTCTGCGCAGTAGCTGCAAACCACACGCAGCAGGCGCTGCGACAGCACGGCCAGCAATGTCGAGGCAATCATGTAGCCTGGCACCGCCATGTCCAACAGGCGCAGTGGCGTGGAGCGCGCATCGTTGGTGTGCAATGTGGAAAGCACCATGTGGCCCGTCATGGCGGCTCGCACTGCAATGTCAGCAGTCTCGTCATCCCTGATTTCGCCAACCAGCAGGATGTCCGGGTCCTGTCGCAGAAAAGAGCGCAGCACACGGGCAAAGCTGAGTTCTATCTTCTCGTTAATCTGTACCTGGCTGATGCCGGCAATGTGGTATTCCACCGGGTCTTCGCAGGTCAGAATTTTGACGCTGGGCCGGTTCAACTGCGCGAGCGCCGCATACAGCGTGGTGGTCTTGCCGCTGCCGGTAGGGCCGGTTACCAGCACAATGCCGTGCGGTGCGCGAATCACCCGCTCGAAGATATCGCAAACGCGCGTCGGCATCATCTGGCGCAAGCCTTTGCGCACTGCGTCCTGGCGCAGCAAGCGCAACACCACCGATTCGCCAAACTGGGTTGGCATGGTGGACATGCGGATATCAAAGCGCGACTCGCCCGACTTGATTGCCATGCGTCCATCCTGCGGCAATCGCCGCTCGGCAATATCGAGACCTGCCATCAGTTTCAGGCGCACGATCAGCATCGAGGCAATGCTCAGATCGGCCTGTACCTGGACGTGTAGCACACCGTCAATGCGAAACCGCACCACCAGCTTATCTTCCTGCGGCTCAAAGTGGATGTCCGAGGCGTTGACACGCGCTGCGTCATCAAAAATGGTCTGCAGCAGTTTGACCACTGGCGCATCGGCGTCGTCAATGCTGCGTCCCATTGACATCACGTCGATCACCTTGTCCTGGTCCCCCACCTCGCGCTCCACTTCACGGGCGAATTCGCCGATCTGCTCGGTCTTGCGGTAAACCCGGTCGATGGTCTGCAACAGTTGCTGGTTGGTGATGACGGCCAGATGGACGTGGCGCTTGAGCACGACGGCCATCTCGTCCTGCGCACGCAGATCCGACGGGTCTACCACGCCCAGTAGACAGGTGTCGCCCCGGTCTTCTAGCACGAGGGCGCGAAAACGTCGCGTCTGCAACTCGGTGAGCAGTTGCACGGCCTGCGGCTGCACCTCATAGCGCCGCAAATCGATGTATGCCAAGTCAAGCTGCTGCGCGATGGCCTGCGAGATCTGCTCCTCAGTGACGTAGTTGTTGTCAACTAGGATGCGCCCGAGCAACTGCCCGCTGCGTTTCTGCTTTGCCAGGGCTTCGGTCAGGTCCGCAGGCTTGAGCAAACCCTGCTTGACCAGTGTGGCGCCAAGTGTTGGATGGGTTTGGTTATTGGTCATCAGGATGCTCCCGCGTTGATGGAATTGGCCTTGTCAAAGGAGATGGGATATGCGGAGCCATTACTGCACGACCTCGCTCCAGCCACTGCGTTTGGACAAAATCGTTCCCAGGTTTTCGATGCTGGCCGGGTCCACGCCGCGCAGACAGGCGAATCCGGCCGACCAATCGTCGTAGTCCTGGATGTTGGTCAGGTCAACCTGGCCAACGGTGTGGACGCCATCACTGAGCAGGAACGGGCAAAGGCCGCCGCAGAGTCTTGCCAAATTGAGTGTGGTGGTGGGCAGACGCGAAATCGTGAAGGAATTGGCCGAGCTGACCGTCAGCACCGCCGCCCGCGCTGTGACCAGACCGCTGGCTGCCGTCTGGCTCGGCGTGACGCTGTAGGTTCCGGTGCCTCCGGCGCCCGTTAGGCGTGCCGTGATGCGCGTATTGGCAAGAAGCCTGGCGCCGAACAGCGCGTCACCCACACTCAAATTTGTGCCACTGGCAGCGCTGACGGACAGTGTCGTGCCGCTGATGGCGGCTGTCACACTGTCGGGCAGGAACTGTCCCGTGCCGGCAACAACGCCCAGCGCAGTGCCCACAACGGGCAATGTTGTGGCGCCACTCAGGGTGATGGTGGTGCCGATGCGCGTGGAACGCATGTTGCTAACGGTAGCCGAAACCTGCTGCACCGAGCCACCCGTCAACTGATAGGTGCTGCCTGCCGCATTCAGGGTGCCGGTCAACACGCTGCTGAGAACGCCGTAGCTGGTACCGCCGGCGGCATTGGTGATCGTGTCATTCAAGGCCATGGCGCCACCCGATGGTGCGATGGAGAGTCGAAGGATGGTGCCGTAGGACCGCAGGGATGTGTTGTTGGGAAGGAGGGGGTTTGACCCGCCCGTCACGTTATAAATCGCGCCTGCCTGACGCGCCGTGCCGGAGCGCAGCGTGCCCAGCGCGCCGTAGCTGGTCGTGCCTGCCGTGTTCCGGATACTGTCGGCAAGGGTGAACAGCTCGTCGCTGGCCAGACTGGAATCCAGCACCAGTCGGGATCCATTGTTGGTGGTGTGGCCGGTGAAGGTCGCGCCCATGGTGCCGGTAAAGCTTGCGACAACGGCCAGATTGCTGGCGCTAGCGGTCGTCGCGTAGTAGCCCGGGTTGTAGGCAAACCAGATTTGCGAATACATGTTGTCACCCTGTGTACCTGACATGGTCAACTGCCGGTACATGGCTTGGCCGTTGAGGCTCAGCGCACTCAATTGATTGGTGCGCCGGGTTCCGCCGTCGTAATAGGGCTTGCCGCCAAAGCCCACGATCAGGGTGTCCGCATTGGCAGCGTTGGTCCAGTCGACCGTTGTCCCGCTATTGGCATTGCAGGTCCAGTTGGCGCTCAGCTGCGCAGTCTGGTATTCGTAGCGTGAGCAATAGGTATTGGTTCCCTCGCCGACATAGTAGGTGATGGGCTGTGTTCTGGGCGTTGTTGAAGCGACGCAAATATTGTTGGGTGAACTGGCGAAAGAGCCAACATGTGTGACCGAGGAAACGCCGGTCAACGGACGAAAGGTGACGCCGGTCTGCACATAGTTGCGGTCGGTATTGACCGGTGGCAGGTCGAAGGTCTTGAGTTCCTCTGTGATGCTGTACATGCCCGCGCTCGCGACTGCGGCAAAGACACCTTGGCTGGCGGTGTTGTTGTAATAGGTACCGGCAATCTTCCAGCTCTCGGTGCAGGTGGTCAGGCTGCCAGGGCCGTTGTTCCGGCAGAAGCCCGCGACCGCGTCACCACCCCAGTTGGTCTGCGGGTTGTAGGCTAGGTGCGTGAAGGCGAACATATTGTCCACCGAAGTTTCAAGGCTCAGCGTGAATTGGTGGCCGTAGCCCTCCACGCCGTCGGAGCGGTTGGCCGACATCTGCGTCAGGATGCTGCGTGACGATGTGCCGACGTCGCCCCGCACCGTAAGCGCGCAACTGGTGCAAGCCGGATTGGCGCCGCCACACAGGGTCGGCGTTGAAATCGCCGCGCTGTATAGAAAAGTGCCACGGCCCAGATTGACCGCGGGCAGCGCGCTCAGTCCGGTACAACTGCTGTTGTTGATGGTGCCCGCCAGCGCTGCGCTACGCAAACTGGCCTGGGCGCTTTCGATGCCGCTCTCGGCCAGAAAAAGCGCCGCCGTGCTGTTGAGTTGCTGCAGGTTGTCACTGCCGGCTGCGCCGGACATGCCAAGTGTTTGTGTCAATACAAAGATCACGGCGGTGACAAGCAAGAGCACGGCCACCAGCGCAGCAACGCCGCGCTGCCGTAGCCGGGAGCGCCGCCATGCCGGAGTCATCAGGCCTCGCATCAGGAGTTCCTCAGCGCAACGCGCACACGCTGGGCGATACCTTGCGCACCAGTTGCATCGGTCAGCGTCAGTGAAATTTCGACAAAATAAACCGTTTCGCTGGTGCTGGCCGCTGTCGTGCCGTCGCTCCTGAGGTAGCGCAAGGCAAAGCCGGCGGGGGCTACCCGGTCGCTCAATGTGGCGCTTTGCGCCGGCGTCGCGTAGGCCAATGTCAGGTTGGGCGCACTGTAATTGATGGTGACGCGGTTGCTGTCGATGCTGCAGGTGTCCCGGTCCAGGCTCAGGTTATTGCTGCGCTTGTCGAACACCAATCGCGATGCCGTCATCGTATCGACACCGCTGATGCGCTCGATACAGTAGTTGCCGACATTGAGGTACTTGACTTCGCGAATCTCGCGCGTGAGCCGCTCCAGCACGTAGCGCGCCTCGGCCTTGCTGGCGTTGCTGTCGTCGACCATGCGCGTTGTCGTGAAACTGTCGGACAGCATGTTCGAGCCAACCGCCGCAAGAATGCCGAGCAGGACGATGACGATGATCAACTCCACAAGGGTGAAACCCTGATGCGACGTTGATCGTGACATGCTTCGCATATCAGTACTTGCTCAGCCGTAAGGTGATCGGCGAGAGATTCGCTCCGTCCTTGCCGATGGTGATGCTGGCCGTGCAGTAGCTGCTGGTGCTGGCGCAGGCCGACACGCTGACGCCGCCGTCATCCGCCAGTGTGACCTGGGGCACACCAAAGTCGCCAAAATTACCCAGTCCGGCACAGGCAGCGGTCGTGACCGCAACATAACCCGTGGCGGGCGAGCGACGGCGAATGGCCAGCACCTGCTCGGCGCATTCCTGCATCAGGTGCACGCCGACTTGCATGTCCTTGTTGGCGCCTTGTCCGACAAAGATATTGCCCTGCAGGGTGACGATGGTGGCGGCAGCGACGCCCAGCACCACCACCACCATCAGGGTTTCGATCAGGGTAAAGCCACTGGGTCTCATGGTGTCACCGTCACAAAACCGGTCAGCGTCGTCACGGCAACGGTCTTGATACTGCCGGCGCTCAGGGTGTAGCTGGCAGCCGCAAGCGGCTGGCCCAAGCTGTTGATGTCCAGCGTTGCGGTGGACGGGCTCACGAAAATAACATTTTTTTGCAGACTGACTTGAAAGCTGCTGCCGGTGGCCGGGTCGGTCACTGGCGTTGTGATGGCCGCCGGGCACGGTGCCACCACAGAACTGGTACAGGTTACCCAATAGCTGCTGCCGCCAGTGCTGATACGCAGACGTCGACCCCAAGTGCTGGCCAGCGTCTGCGCGTGGCGGATGTCGCTGGCCATTTTTTGCGCCTGCGATGGCAGCGTAACTTCAGCCGGCGAAACACTTCTCATGACCGCATAGACGCTGAGCAAGGCAAGCAAGACCATCACGAGCACCAGCTCGACAACCGTAAACCCGCGTTCGGACGAAGGCATCAGCTTGCTCCTTCATTGTGCAAAGGCGAATGCCTAGATGACATCGCGCAAACGGACGGGAGCGTAACTCAGATGATCGTTTGAATCGCAAAGGTAACGGCGGTCACACCCGTTTTTGGTGCTGTGTAGTTAACTGTACAACTCGGCGCCGTTCCCGCAATTGACATATCCGCGGGCACACCGCCTTGCATCAGGGTTGCTACGTCAGCGCAAGCTGCTACAGCGGACCCCTTTGCTGGAAAGCCCGATCGGATTGCAAAATTGGTCGCTGAGGCTGCCGCCAAATTACCGCCAACCGCCTGCAGCGAAGCCTGCGCCGCGTCCGCCGTCAACGACAAGTATTTTGGGATCGCCACCGCCGCCAAAATGCCGACGATGACGATGACGATGATCAGTTCGATCAGGGTGAAACCGGCTTGCAGTCGGCTGGGTGAGTTCTTCGTGCGCATGGTAAACCTCCAATAAGAGTTGCTGAAATGCTTGATCACTGCGATCGCTTGAAAATGTACAGAGAACATTTTTCGCGGTCTGTGTGCTAGCGCACATATAAAAAGCCTGTTGCTTGCTAAGCTGCAAACAACTTTAGTCAGCAAGAAAAGGCAGGCCGCTGTGATACCGGGTAGCCGGCACAGCCAGACGACATGATGCAATTCAAGTGGCCCATCATCGCAAGCGGGGCAAAGGGCTGGACCGCACTCGACGCCCGAGCTGATGGCGCATTACTCGCTGTGAGCGTGCGGCGCGGCGCAGGTGGCCGGCCCACTGTCATCAAATGTGCGCACAGCAGTGCCGGGTTGGCTCTGTCCGAAGCACTTACGGAACTGGCGCATCAGGTTGGCGTTGTCGGCTTCCCTTGGACCCTTGCCTTGCAGCGTGGCGAGTACCAGATGTTGGTGCTGGCCGAGCCTGCCGTGCTTGCCTCCGAGATGGAACACAGCCTGCGCTGGACCATGGGCAACTTGATCGACTACCCAGTGGATGAAGCCCATCTGACGTGGATGAAGATTCCCACGGCCGAACTGCAACCGAATCACGCACGTCACCTTTACGCCGTTGTGGCGCGGCATGCGCTGATCAAGACGCAGCAGGTGCTGTTCCAGAAATGCAAACTCAATCTGCGCGCCATTGATGTACGTGAAACTGCGCAGCGCAACGTGGCTGCCTTGATTGAGAAAAAAGGCGAGGGCCTGGGCCTGTTGCGCGTTGCGCCCGACGGAGTGAGCATCAGCTTTACCTTTGCCGGCGAGCTTTACCTGGATCGCTTTATCGAACAACCACTGGCCGAAGTTCTTGCCGCAGACGAGACCGGTCGGCAGGAAATATTCGAGCGGATTGCCTTGCAGGTGTCGCGCTCGATTGACTTCATCAGCCGCAATTTCCCCTTCATGCCGGTGCAGCGCATGGTGCTCGCACCGCTGCCCGCGCCTATCGGTTTGCGTGACTATCTGGCAGGCAACCTCTCGCTGCCGGTTGAGCAACTCGATCTGGCAACCCTTTTCGATCTGTCGCTGACACCCGAACTGACAGCGTCTGAAAACCAGTCGCGCTACTTCATCGCGCTCGGCGCCGCCCTGCGCGGCATGGGTAATCCACCATGAGCCAGCAAATCAATCTGCTGCAGCGCACGCGCAAGCCCATCGGCTCGGCGCTCTGGGCTATCGCTGTGCTGCTGGTGCTGCTGCTGGCGCTGCTGGTGTATGACAAGGTACTTCGCCAGCAGAGCGCTGAACTGCGCCAGCAAATCCTGGCCGGCGAACGCCAACTGCTTCAGACCAAGGCCGCGCTCGCAGCAATGGGTGCGCGCAGCACGGCCAATGCTGACAGCACCGGCGTCAGCGCCGAGATCGACGCGCTCAAGTCCAGGTTGGCCCTGGCACGGCAATGGGGCGAACTGATCAGCAGTGGCAGTCTGGGCAGCCCCGCCGGTTATGTGCAGCACTTCAACACCCTGGCCAGCGTGCCCGAACCAGGCCTGTGGCTCACCAGTGTTCAGATCAGCGATGGCGGCAAACTGGTCAATCTGGGAGGGCGCGCCCTGCAAAGTGAGGCTGTGTTGCGCTATGCCGAGAAACTCAACCAGGCATTCGGCACGCAAGGCGTGCAGTTCAACTCGGTCGAGATGACGCCCGAAGATCTGGTGCGCAGCGGCGAAGCGGGCAAGCCGCTGCTCAGCAGCGTGAACTTCCGACTGTTCTGAGTACCTGCCATGAAATACCTGCGATCCGTCCTGCTCAAGTTTCAAGCACTCAGCTTGCGCGAACGCCTGCTGGCCGTGGCGGCGGCTGTGGTGGTGCTGAGCGTGTTGCTGGACCTGAGCCTGCTCGGGCCGCAGCGCAACAAGAACAAGGGCCTGCAGCAGCAGATCGCCCAGCAGAAGACACAGTTCGACGCCATGGCCAAGGTGTTGGCGCAGCCGGCGGGCAGCCCGATACCCGATGGTTCCGTTGCCGAGCAAGCCGAACGTGATGATTTGCGCCGTCGGCTCGCACAGGCCGAGTTGCTGCTAGGGCCGGCGCTTACCGAGGCGCGCCTAGGCGAAGTCCTGCGCAAGCTAATCGCAGCACGCCCAGATCTGACACTGGTGTCGCTCAAGACACTGGCACCGGAAGAGATTTACAAGTCACCAACCGCGTCCGCTGCTGCCCCGGGCAGCGCAACAGCAGCACCTGCGACCAAACAGCGTCAGTCGCTGTACAAGCACGGGGTTGAGGTGGTTGTGCGCGGCGAGTACCTGAGCTTGATGCCTTATCTGCAGAGCCTGCAAGCCAACCCTAACCGGCTGTTCTGGGCCAAGGTCAAGCTCGATGTTCAAACCTACCCGCAAGCGACGCTGATGCTAACGATTTACACCGTGAGCGACCGCGCCGAATCGCCTCTGGGCTGAAACGGAAGAAGCATGAAAAACGTCTACCGTTCCAGCATCCTGGCCTGGCTGTTTTGCGCTTTGCTTGCAAGTGCTGCGGCGCAGACCGTCCTGCCAAACGATCCCACCCGGCCGGCTGCCCAATGGCTGGCAGCACAAGCACGGCCAGCAGGTGGCGATACAGCGGCCCCTGATCCTGAACCGGCCGGCGTGCAAATCATTGTGATGGGCGCCAAACGCCAGTTCGCCGTCATCGACGGCCAGCTGATTCGTGTCGGCGAAAGTTACCAGGGCGCCAGGCTGCTGTCCATTGGTTCACAGGGTGTGCTGATGCAAAAGGACGGGGCCAAGGCCGATTTGCGCATGAATCCTGCGGTCAGAAAAAAGGTTTACCTGTCAAAGCCTGTGCGCGGCGGGACTGAACCCGGCACCAAAGTGTTGAATGGAGAAGGTCAATGAAACGAGTTCTAGTTCCCTGCGCGGTCGCCGTCTTGTGTGGCTGCAGTTCCCTTTATCCAGAGCCGGACCATTCGGCCCAGAACCGCATCAGCGACACGCTCAAGCAAGCCGCAGTGCCCGCAGAAAAGGCCGCCACCGTGGCCTTGCCCAGCGCGGTGGTATGCCCAAGACATCCATGCGCCAGATGGAGGCACGCTTCGATTTGGTCGTGACTGATGCGCCGATCAACCAGGTGCTGATGGCCATTGTTTCCGAAACGCGCTACAGCATCCTGCTCAGCCCCAAGACGGTGCCACCGACGCCAGCACCGGTAGCGGGTGCGCAGGCAACGACCAGTGCCACTGCAACGACAGTCAAGGCCGCCGAGCGGTTGACGGTCAACCTCAAGGACGTCACGGTGTTCGAGGCGCTCGATGCGGTGCGCGAGTTGTATGGCTATGAGTACACGCTGGACGGCACACGCATCTACGTTCAGCCACCCGAGTTGCGGACTTCGCTTTACCAGGTCAACTACATCCTGGGTCAGCGCCGCGGTGTGAGTGATCTGCAGGTGATTGGCGGCTCGTCTTCCGGCTCCAGCGGCTCCGCGTCGGGCAGCACTATCGGCAACAGCACAGCCAGTAGCGCTTCTGGTAGCAGCACCGGCAGCTATGCCTCGATCCAGGCCAGCGCACTGAGCACAATTTCAAAGTCAGATGTCTGGGGCGAGATGGAAGATGCGCTGCGCACCGTGCTGGGCTGCCAGATCGCCAAGGAGCAGCCCCGAGGTGGCAGCAGTGGTAGCAGCAATGCCGGCAATTCCTCGCGCGCCGATGTCTCCTATGTGGGTGATTCACAGCTGGGCGAGCGTCTGCGCGGCGTAGACGGCTGCAGCGAAGGCCGCGCCATGACGGTCAACCAGATGAGTGGAACAATTCTGGTACGCGGCATGCCCAAGGAACTGCGTCTCATCGAGAGCATGCTGCGCGCCATGCAGGTCAATATTGAACGCCAGGTCATCATCGAGGCCAAGATCATCGACGTTGAGCTGAACTCCGACTCGCAGCAGGGCATTAACTGGGCCGGCTTCAATCGCGGCTGGCATCAGGTGTCGGTCGGCGCCAATACCAGTTTGATCGACGGCACCAAGAGCTCCGCAGCCGGTAGCATCAACGCCGGCACCAGTCTGGGTTCGCTGTTGAACACCCAACTTCTGGGCGTGGCAACGCCCAATGCCTTCTCGGCTGGCCTGGGCGTGGCACTGCAGTTCACCAACTTTTCAGCGCTGATCAACTTCCTGCAAACCCAGGGGCAGGTGCACGTGCTCTCCAGCCCGCGCATCGCGACGCTGAACAACCAGAAAGCGGTGCTGAAAGTGGGCAGCGAAGAATCGTTTGTAACCAACGCCTCCGGTGGCCAGATCACGGCCGGCACCGGCGGCAGCGCATCGACCACCACCAACCCGACCATTACCTACCAGCCCTTTTTCTCCGGTATTTCGCTGGACGTGACCCCGCAAATTGACGACAGCGACCGCATCACGCTGCACGTGCACTCGATGGTCAACAGCATTGCCGTGCGCGACAAGATTGCCATCATCTCATCTTCTGGTGACCGTTCGCTGCCCTTTGCCGTGAACAGCATCAGCGAAACCGACAGCGTGGTCAAAACCAAAGACGGCCAGGTGATCGTAATTGGTGGTCTGATGACCGAAAGCGGCGCCGACAATCGCTCCAAGGTCCCCGGCCTGGGCGACGTCCCGGCCGCAGGCAGCCTGTTTAGCCGGGGCGAACAGAAGTCGGTCAAACGCGAACTCGTGATCCTACTCAAGCCCACCGTGGTCAAGGGCGACAGCACATGGGGCAACGACATCGCCGCCACGCAGAGCCGCATTGAGCGCCTCGACGCCACCGCGCCAGGCGCCTCCCGCAACTAGGCATCGCCATGTACCTTGCGCATTTTGGTCTTCGGGAGTTTCCATTCAGTATCACGCCCGATACCAGCTATTTCTTTGCCTCGGGCGGCTCGCAGGAGGCACTCAATACCTTGCTGATTGCGGCGCGCACAGGCGAGGGTTTCATCAAGATCACCGGCGAGGTCGGGACTGGCAAGACCTTGTTGTGCCGCAAGCTCATCACGAGCCTGGGGCCGGACTTTCATGTCGCCTACATTCCCAACCCCTATCTGGAACCCCTGTCCCTGTTCATGGAACTGGGCTCTGAACTCGGCCTTGAATTCGCGCCTGACGCTCACCCGAACCAGCACCAACTGCAAAGGGCCTTGACGCACCGGTTGATGGACCTCACGCGCGACGGCAAGCGCGTGGTGCTGTGCCTGGACGAAGCCCAGGCCATGCCGATCGAGACACTGGAGGCCTTGCGCCTGCTGACCAACCTGGAAACAGAAAAGCGCAAGCTGCTGCAAGTGATCATCTTTGGGCAGCCCGAACTTGAGACCAAGCTCAACCATCCTTCCATCCGCCAACTCAAACAACGTATTACCTTCGACTACCACCTCGGTCCGCTCTCGCGCAGCGAACCCGACTACTACCTGCACCACCGCCTGCGGGTGGCGGGTTGGGGCGGTGGCCGCATGTTCAGCCCACTGGCGCTGTGGCTGATGCAAAGAAGAACGCATCGCACGCCACGCTTGCTCAACATCGTGGCGCACAAGGCCATGCTCAGCGCCTACGGCAAGGGCAAGAAGACGGTTGGCGCGTTCGATGTTCTTTCCGCATTGGGCGACACCGCATCGCTGCGTGGTCAGCCCCTGGCCGGCAGGCAAGGTGTTCTGCTGCTGATTCTTTTGGGCAGCTGCCTGGCTGCCGCTGCATGGGTGTACCGACTATGAGCCTGATCAACAAGATGCTGCAGGATTTGGAGCAGCGCCATGATGCCGACAGCCGTAGCCAGCCACTGGCGGGCGATGTGCACGCAGTGTCTGCCACTGGCACTTCGGCGCCGCGCGCGGCAACGCTGGCCGGGGTGCTGGCGCTGGGAATCGCTGGCCTGGTCTCAGCCTGGGTGGTGTTGCAGCCAAGCGCAGTCCTGCCCAATCTGTTACTGAGTGCATCGAGCCCAGCGGTGGCCGCAATGCGCACACAAACGACTTTGGATGTGCCGACGCAGCCAACGCTTGCAGCGGTGGCCGAAGCGCCATTGCCAGTCAAAGTCAGGGTTGCCGTCGATTCCGCTCCAATACTGGCGCAGGCGGTGATCAAGCGGCCGTCGCGCGTGGCACCTGAAGATGCGGCGTTCGATGCGCTCGGCGTAGCAAGTTCGCCCGCTGCAGCGGCGCCGGCCAATTCGCACAAGCATTTCACGCCACAACAGCAGGCCGACAACCTGTACAAGCAAGCCGTTGCGCAGTTGCAGCAGGGGCAAAGCGTTGATGCCCGCCAGATCCTGCAGCAGGCGTTGGGCCGGAACGCGGACCACGTCAAAGCGCGCCAGTTGCTGGCAACACTGCTGGTGGAAGTCAATGCACTCGACGATGCCGCAGCGCTCTTGCGTGAGGGCTTGAAGCGCAGCCCGACCGAGACCGGCTTCTCCATGGCGCTGGCGCGACTGGAACTCGAACGTGGCGACACCGATCACGCCCTGGCCACACTGGCACAGGGCGTTCAGACAGCCGGCGACGAGCCGCAATACCACGGGTTTTATGCCGTCCTCTTGCAGCGGGCCAAACGCCACGATGAAGCGGTGCAGCACTATCTTGTCGCCCTGCGCAGCGATCCGGCAATGCCCAACTGGTTGGTCGGTATCGGAATTTCACTACAGGCGCAGGGCAAGGACAGTGATGCCGCTGAGGCCTTCATGCGCGCCCGCGACGGCGGCCTGCTCAGTGCGCAACTGCTTCAGTTTGTCGAGCAGCAGCTGCAACAACTGCATTGAGCGCAGCACAAGGTATATCCAGAGTAACGGTCGAGGAAAACAATATGAAATCCACCATCCGCCTGCAGGGTCAATTGATCCGCTTCCTGGCCCTGTTTCTGGCCACACTGACACTGGCCGCCTGCGGTGGTGGTGATGGCTTTCCGGGCTACCGCAACGAGGTTGCAGCGGTGGCCGAGGTCGCGGCGCTGCGGGTGATAGCGCCCAGTGCGGTCACGGTCACGCTGGGCTCGGCCCAGAGCTACGCCATCAGTGGTGGCGCAGCGCCCTACCTGGTGGTCAGCAGCAACAGCGCGGTTTCGCCGGCTACGCTGCTCGGCGGCACCAGCCTGATCGTCCCTGGCAACAGCGCCGGCACGGCACAAATTGTTGTTTTCGATTCATCCAACCTGTCGGTCACACTGGACGTCACCGTACTCGGTGCCGGCACCGCCACCGCGTTCTACCTGATGGCGCCCGAGACTGGCGTGACGCTGGCTGTGGCCGGCACTGCCAGTTACACAATCGGTGGCGGCAGCGCCGGCTACCAAGTAGTGAGCAGCAATCCGGCTGTGGTGACGGCCAGCGTCGTGGGCAGCAGCCTGAGCCTGGTCGGTGTATCGAGCGGCACGGCAACACTCAGCGTTTTTGATGCCGCCCATGCACGCTTGTCACTGGCCGTGACCGTGCAGGCGGCCAGTGGCACGGTGGTGACACCGGTTCTGGCCTTGTTCACCACGGCACCGCCATCCATCACAATTGCCACCGGTGCTGCACCGAGTTACGCCATCGGCGGCGGAACCCCGCCGTATCGCGTCGTCAGCAGCAACGTGGTCAACGCCACGGCGAGCGTGACGGCGGGCACACTGAGCATCGTCGGCCTGGCCGCTGGCAGCTCCAGCGTTGTGATTACCGATGCAGTGGGTGCAACGCAGAGCCTCAGTGTCACCGTTTCCGGCACCACTTCGACACCACTGGTCGTGACGCCGAGCGCGGCCACGGCCAATGTCGGCGATGTCCTGACCTTCCGCGTCAGCGGCGGATCTCCTTCCTATGGTTTGGTTGTCAACAATCCCGCCATTGCCACGCTGGTCCCGGGCTCGGTGAGCAACAGTGGCGACAGTTTCAGTGCCACCTTGCTCCATGGTGGCATCACCACGGTGGCCGTGATTGATGCGCTGGGACAAAGCAGCCTGCTGACGCTGACCGCGACGACCAACCTGCCGACGCCTGCTGTGCTTGTGCTCTCGCCTGCTGCCCTGAGCATTGGTGAAGACTACACGGCGCCGATTGCGCTGGCGATCCAGAACGGCACCGGCCCCTACCGCACGTTCACCAGTGACCTGCTGCTCAGCAGCGTGCCGGTCGGCGAGTTCACTGGCTCAACGCTCACCGTCGGACCCTCGCCCGTGAGCGGCACACGCTGCATCACACCAGGGGGCGTGGCTGACTATGTGCTCTCGGGTACCTACCCGATCACCATCACGGTGGTTGATGCGCTCGGCGCCGCCGCGACCAGCGTCTTGACGATTCAGGACAACGGCAAGGGCGTGACCGCCAGCGGCTGCTAGAACTGCACCGGCCAGGGGACCTTGACCCGGTAGCCGAATCGTTTGCAAACCGGTGATAATCGGACACTACAACCCGACGCCGGAGGCGCCCCATGGATGCTAACGACGCGCATCAGTCCCCTTTGATGTCGGCATTAAAACAGCGCGCCACGGCGATGGTCAGTGAGCGCTTTGCGCAAGCGGCCCTGGGCGACGACGCCTTGTCACGCGAGCAACTGCTGCAGTCACTGCACGAGTTGCGCGTGCACCAGATCGAGCTGGAAATGCAGAACGACGAGTTGCGCCGCATCCAGCTGCAACTTGATGAAGAGCGTGCCAGTTACTTTGATCTGTACGAACTGGCGCCAGTCGGTTATCTCAGCCTGAGCGATTCGGGCAGCATACTGAAGGCCAACCTCACCATTGCAAAGCTGCTCGGGATGGACCGCGGTGCGCTGATCAAACAGCCATTCAATCGTTTCATCCTCAAGGACGATCAGGATGCTTACTACCTTCACCTGAAGCGACTTGTCGAGAGCGGCCAGACGCAGTCCAGCGAACTGCGCATGGTGACGAAAGAGGGGCAAACCTTTTGGGCCCACATGGAGGCCAGGGTCACACAAGACGGTGTCGGCGCAAGGATGCACCATGTCTTGCTGGCCGATATTTCAGATCGCATTCATCTTGACCAGGCCTTGAAGGAAAAGGCCCTGGCGCTCGATAACGCCGTGAAGGCAGCGGACAAGGCCAATCTGGCCAAGTCCGACTTTCTCTCGCGCATGAGCCATGAGCTGCGCTCACCGCTGAACGCCATTCTCGGATTTTCTCAGTTAATGGCGGCTGCGACCTCGCCAATGCCAACACCGGCCCAGAAAGTCAGAATCGACCACATCCTCAAGGCCGGTTGGTATCTGCTGGGCCTGATTACGGAAATTCTCGATTTGTCATTGATCGAATCCGGCCATCTGTCGCTCCTGCCGGAAGCCATTCGCCTGGCCGACATCCTGGCCGACTGCGCCGGCATGATTCAGCCGATGGCCGATCAACATCACATTCACCTGAACATTGCCGAGCTTGATCGTCGGTACTTTGTCCAGACAGACCGGGTACGCTTGACGCAGTTGTTCTTGAACCTGCTCTCCAACGGCGTTAAGTACAACCGCCCGGGCGGAACGGTCCAGGTCAGTTTTGCCAGCGTTGGCGCGGATCGCCTGCGCATTGAGGTGCGTGACAGCGGTGAAGGCCTGAGTGCAGACAAACTGACCCATCTATTTCAACCTTTCAACCGCCTTGGGCAGGAGCATGGTTTGATCGATGGAACCGGCATCGGGCTGGTGGTATCCAAACACCTGGTTGAAATAATGGGGGGCACCATTGGCGTCGAAAGCGTGGAGGGCGTAGGTTCAATGTTCTGGTTCGAGCTCCCGCTTGTGGCAGTGCCGGTGACGGTTGCGACGCAGCGACCAGCGCTGGCACAAGAAGCTGTGCCGCAGGGCGGAACCCAGCAGCACAGCGTCTTGTATGTGGAAGACAATCCGGCCAATATGGAACTGGTTCGGCAATTGATCGCCGACCGACCCGATCTGCATTTGTTGGGCGCGCCGGATGCGGCACAGGGCTTCAACATGGCGCGCAGCCACCGACCCAATGTGATTTTGCTGGACCTCAATCTGCCGGATATGAGCGGACTTGAACTCTTGTCCTTCCTGAGAGGCGACCCGGCTACTCGTCAGATTCCGGTGCTGGCCCTTAGTGCGAATGCCATGCCCGATGACATCCGAGACGGCCTGGCCGCCGGTTTTTTCCGCTACCTCGCCAAACCGGTTCGGCTCGATGAGTTGGTCCTGGCGATCGACCTGGCGCTGGAAGTGGCGCGTCTGCAAGCCACTGGCTGTTGACGCCGACCGAAAACTGACCCACTTATAGAGGTTGTGCCGACCCAAAACTGACCCAGGTGTTTTACTGGCTCTGCCTGATTTTTAGGCAGGAGCAAAAAAGGTGATCACCATGGAAATTTTGGGGAAAATCAAACG
>CAIKMZ010000048.1 GCA_903828665.1 uncultured beta proteobacterium | reverse complement strand
GCGGCGCGCCGCCGGTTGCCGACGCCGCAACAGATTTCTTTTGCTTCATTGCCACAGCTTAACCTAGGCCAGCCCGGTCAGGCTGGCCCGGGGCGCGATGGCGGCAAGGCCACGGTTCCGCGCGGGCGTTCCTTGGCCGGCTTGCATCAGAGCTGCGCAGGGTCTATGCTAGTCCGGCATCTTGCAGAATTTTGCGCAACCCAGGAGTGCACCATGTACAAACGAATCTTGCTGGCCTACGACGGGTCGCTGAGTGGACAGAAGGCCCTGCTCGACTGTCAGGATCTGGCGCAATGGGCGCAATCCGACCTGACGCTCGTGGCCGTGATGCCGCTCAACATGGATGTGATGGGCATGGGCGTCGGCGTCTATGACCCCTACCTGATGGAGCGCGACAAGGCCGCCATGAAGGACGTTCTCAACGACGGCATTGCGCGCCTGGCCGCCGCCGGTCACAGCGCCACGGGCGAGGTGCTCGTGGGTGAAACGGTGGACGAGATCACCAAGTACGCGCGCAAGATTGCAGCCGATCTGATCGTGGTCGGCCACAAGCATCTGGACAGTTGGGCCGCGCGCTGGTGGCGCGGCTCCATTTCCAAGACCCTGATCGAGCATTCACCGTGCAGCGTGCTAGTGGCGATCACACAATAGGCGTTTGCCCGGGCGGGCGACTACGGTGCCCGGCCCAGGATCACGGTTGCCATCTTCTGCAGTTGCAGCTTGCGCGCAAAGGCTGAGCGGATGTCCTGCAGCGTCACCTTTTCGACCTGCTGTGTCCAGGTGTCCAGGTAATCCAGCGGCAAGTTGTTCCAGGCGATGGCAGCAACGTTGTCAAGCAGTTTGCGGTTGCTGTCCAGGCGCAGCGCAAAGCCGCCGATCAGGTTGTCCTTCGCGGCCTTGAGTTCGGTCTCCAGCGGCCCGTCTGCGACAAAGCCTGCGAGCACCTCGCGCGCCACCTGCAGCGCCTTCTCGGCCTGTTCCGGACGCGTCTGCAGACTTACCGTGAAGGCGCCGGCGTGCAGGCCCGGCGCGAAACCGCTGCCCACGCTGTAGCTCAGGCCGCGCTTCTCGCGCACTTCATCGGTCAGTCGCGAGACAAAGCCGCCGCCACCGAGGATGTAGTTGCCCACCGTGAGGGCGAAGTAGTCGGGGTCATCGCGCTTGAAGCCCGGCTGCCCGATCAGGATATGGGTCTGCGCCGAATCAAAGGCAATGCGCTGCTCGCTGGCCTGCGTCAGCGGCGCGACCTCGGCCACCGGCGGCAGGGGCGGACACGCAGCCGCCGACGCCTGCTGCGGCAAGCGCGACAGCAGTTGCGTCACCAGCGCGTCGGACTGGTTCCGGTCGATCGCGCCCACCAGCGTCACCTTAGCCCGACAGGGCAGGATCAGGCCACCGTACAGCGCCTTCATGTCGGCCACACCGATACGCGCCAGCGTCTCGGGCGTCATCTCG
The DNA here is from genome assembly GCA_903828665.1 of uncultured beta proteobacterium. Lineage (GTDB taxonomy): Bacteria > Pseudomonadota > Gammaproteobacteria > Burkholderiales > Burkholderiaceae_C > Rhodoferax. The sequence continues at coordinate 32,669 of CAIKMZ010000048.1, read as the reverse complement.
AAACCATAGGGGTGCCGGCCATAGACCGCGCTCGCGAAGGCGCGCCCGGCCAGCGTGCCCGGTCGCGTATTGGCTTCGCGCAACGCGGCGTCGAGGCGCTGGCGCTCGCGTAGCCAGACCGCCTCGGGGAACGCAGGCTCGCCCAGTTGGCGCGCCGCCAGTTGCACAGACTTGGCCAACAAGTCCGGGTAGGTCAGCGAGCGCAGCGAAAAACTCATACGGTCGTTGCCGGCATGGGCGCCAAAGGCGGCGCCGAGGTCGGCCCAGGCCTCGCCGAGCGCGTTTTCGTCGAGCGCCGGCTCGGCACCGCGCGCCAGCACACCCTTGTCAGCCATGCCGGCCGTGACTCCGGCCAGGCCGGCCTGGGCCGACGGGTCGCGCCGGCTGCCGGCGTCAAAGTCGATCTGCACATCGACCATCGGAATGGCCTGGCTTTGCACCAGATAAATCTGCGCGCCCGACGCATGCGACCAGTGCGTAATCGGGATCGCGGCCACTGCCGCGCCAGCTGAAAGAAGACCGGCGACAACCGCCAGCAGCGTCTTGAATGCGAATGTGTTGCTTGTGTTCATGGGTTTGCTTTCACCGCAGTTCGCCGGTCTGGGGCGCGCGCGGCTTGCGCGTCTTGTCGAGCGGCTGCGGCAGCAGCACGGCCACGGTCAGCTGGTCATCATTGAAGTATTTTGCGGCGACGGCCTTGACCTGTTCGGCCGTGACGGCGCGCAGGCGTGCGATCAGCTGTTCATCGGCGTCGAGCGGCAAACCCTGCGCCCAGTGCGTGCCCAGTTCGCGCGCCTGGTTGAAAACCGAATCGCGTTTGTAGACAGCGCTCGCCACCCACTGCGTCTTGACCCGGTTCAGCTCTGCCTCGGTCACGCCCTCGCGCGCCACGCGCGCCACCTGCTCGCGCAGCGCAGCCTCCACCTGCGCGGCGGTCTTGCCCTGTGCCGGAACGCCTTCGAGCGTGAAGAGTTGCGGACCGCGGCCCCACAAGCCATTGTCAGCACCGGCATTGTCGGCAACGCGGTTCTCGCCCTGGGTCAGGGCGCGCTCAAGGCGGGCCCCGCTGTAGCCATCGAGCACGGCAGCCAGCACCGTCAACGCCAGGGCGTCCTGATCCTGCGGCGCGGTGGCGGCCAGCGACTGCAGCGCCGGCACCTTGAACGCCAGGGCGATGTAGGCCTGCTCGGCCGGGGCCTTGAAGTCGATGCGCCGGATTCCGACCTGCACCGGCTCGACGCGCGGCTTGCGCGCCGGCACCGGCCTGGCCGGCAGGACGCCATAGTATTTTTCAGCCAGCAGGCGGACCTGCGCCACATCCACGTCGCCCGCCACCACCACCGCGGCATTGGCCGGCACGTACCAGCGGCGATAGAAATCGCGCGCGTCGGCCGGCGTCATGGCGTCCAGATCGCTCATCCAGCCCACCACCGGGCGTCGATAGCCGCTGGCCATGAAGACCGTCGCATCGAGCGCCTCCTCGATCAGGGCGCGCGGGCTGTCTTCGGTGCGCATGCGGCGCTCTTCCTTGACCACTTCGAGTTCCTTGGCGAACTCCTCGTCGGGCCACTGGTTGTTGGCGAAACGGTCGGCCTCGAGCTTCATCACATCCTCCAGACGATTCGCCGGAATCTGCTGATAAAAGCCCGTGTAGTCCTTGTTGGTGAAGGCGTTCTCGCGCCCACCCAAAGCCGCCACGCGGCGCGAGAAGTCACCTGCCTTGACCGATGGCGTGCCCTTGAACATCATGTGTTCGAGCAGGTGCGCCACGCCTGAAGTGCCGTCAACCTCGTCCATCGAGCCCACGCGCAGCCACAACATGTGCACCGCCGTGGGCGCACGACGGTCCGGCTTGACTATCAACGTCAGCCCGTTGGCCAGCGTGAACTGCTCGGCCCGGGCCGCAGGCTGAGCCTGTGCAACATGGCTGAACAGCAGGCACAGGCAGATGAAGAAATGCGGCAGTAGCCGCGCCATGGGTTGATTGATAGGCAGTTTCATAGAATAGTGTGATTCTAAGAAGCCCCCAATGTTCAGTTTTTTCAAAAAAAAACCCGTACCTGCACCGCAGCCGCCAGTCGCCGCGCCAGCGCCGGCGGTCCCGGTCGCAGCGCCTGCTGTTGTCGCGGCTGCGCCGGCGCCACGGGCAGGCTGGCTGGCCAAGCTCAAGGCAGGCCTGCGCAAGACCGGTGCCGGCATCGCCACCGTCTTCACCGGCGCGCGCATCGACGATGCGCTCTACGAAGACCTTGAATCGGCGCTGCTGATGGCCGACAGCGGTGTCAATGCCACGCAATACCTGCTCGATGACCTCAAGCGCCGCGTCAAGGAAAGCAAGGCCACCGAGCCGTCCGCCGTCAAGGAGATGCTGATCGACGCCATCGCGACCCTGCTGCAGAATTTGGAAAAGCCGCTCGTGATCGGGCAGCACAAGCCGACCGTGATCATGGTCACGGGCGTCAACGGCGCGGGCAAGACGACATCGATTGGCAAGCTGGCGCGCCATCTGTCGGATGACGGCGCGACCGTGCTGCTGGCGGCAGCGGACACCTTTCGCGCCGCGGCGCGCGAGCAGCTCAGCATCTGGGCGACGCGCGCCGGCAGCGGCGCCGATATGGCTGGCGTCCCGGTTGAAATCATCAGCCAGGAGGGCGGCGACCCGGCGGCCGTGAGCTTCGATGCGGTCAGCGCAGGCAAGGCGCGCGGCAAGGACGTGGTGCTGGTCGATACCGCGGGCCGACTGCCGACGCAGTTGCACCTGATGGAAGAGCTCAAGAAGATCAAGCGCGTGGTGCAAAAGGCGATGGACTCGGCACCACACGAAGTGCTGCTGGTGATCGACGGCAACACCGGGCAGAACGCGCTGGCGCAGGTGAAGGCCTTTGACGATGCGCTCTCGCTTACCGGCCTGATCATCACCAAGCTCGACGGCACGGCCAAGGGCGGCGTGCTGGCCGCGATTGCGCGCGAGCGCCCGGTGCCGGTCTATTTCATCGGCGTCGGCGAAAAACTCGAAGACCTCGAGACCTTCAACGCGCGCGAATTTGCGCAGGCCCTGCTGTCATGACAGCCCTGCTACCCCGCGTCGAGATCGAGAGCGCGCCAACGCCCACAGCGGCCGTGATCTGGCTGCACGGCCTGGGCGCCGACGGCAACGATTTTGCGGCGCTGGTGCCGCAGCTCGATCTGCGCAACTGCGCGCCGATCCGCTTCGTCTTTCCGCATGCACCTGATATGCCGGTGACGATCAACGGCGGCTACGTGATGCCGGCCTGGTACGACATCCTGGGTACCGACCTGGTGCAGCGCCAAGACACGGCGGGCATCCATCGCTCGGCTGCGGCGATCACGGCGCTGATCGAACACGAGATGGCACGCGGCATCGCCGCCAACCGGATCGTGCTGGCCGGCTTCTCGCAAGGCAGCGCGATCGCGCTGCACACCGGTCTGCGCTACCCGAAACGTCTGGCGGGCATCGTCGCCCTGTCAGGCTATCTGCCGCTGGCCGAGAGCCTGGCGGTCGAGCGCTCGTTCGCCAACACGGACACGCCGATCCTGATGTGCCATGGCAACATGGACCCGGTGGTCCCCATTCAGCGCGGCGAAGCCTCGCGCGACCGGCTCAGCAGTTTGGGCTACCGCGTGCAGTGGCAAAGCTACCCGATGGAGCACAGCGTGCACCCGCAGGAAGTTGCCGACATCTCGGCCTTTCTGCAGCGCGTGCTGGCGGCGCCGGATTAAGCGAAACCTTAAGTCTTACTTGCTCGCGGCCTTGGCCGGTGGCTTGACGGCCTTGGGCGCGGCGGCGGCTGGCGCAGTTGCGGCCGGAGCAGGCATTCCGAGCTGCTTGCCAATGGCCAACTCCAGAGCCTTCACCTTGGGTTCGATCGCGCCCTGGGTTTCAGCCACCAGCTTCTCGACCAGCGCCCGTTGCATGTCGCCACCCATCTGCAGGAACTTGCGATTGACGGGCGATTCGATGATGGTGATCAGTTGCTTGAGTTCAGCTTCATTGAACTTTTCTTCCAGCAGGACGCCAATGGTGCTCGGCGCCAGCTTGACGGCACGCTCACGCACCAGCGGCACGGCCTGGTCGAGATACTTCTTGACCTCGGCCTGGATTTCCTTGCCCACGGCCTCGCGCTTCTCGGGGGCCACCCTGGTTTGCAGGGCCATGCCAGCCTGCTGCATCATTTGCGCAGCGGGCTGCTCGGCCAGCGCCTGCGCGGCCTGTTCGATCGCCGGTTGCTGCAACAGCAGAACCTTGGCAACCAGATCTTTCTTTGTCGCTGGCGCCAGCGTCTGAACCTGTGACGGCACCTGCGCCTGCGCGCCGGCTGCCAAGGCCAGCAAACCCACCAAAACCCATTTATTCATTGCAAACTTTCTAAGGAAGAAACAAAACTGATCGGGCCGCAAGGCGACCCGCCGTGTGCCGATTATCGACGCTCAGCGCAACACCAATCCGGCCCCCGCGCTGCCCGCCGTGATTTCACCGATCTCGGCGGCCGACGCAAAGCCGTGTTGCCGGAAGATCGCGAGCACGGCCTCGACGGCTTGCGCCGCGCAGGAGACCAGCAGGCCGCCACTGGTTTGCGGATCGCTCAGCAGTGCCTGGTCGACGGCGGCAAAACCCTCCGGCAATCGGATCTCCTTGCCATAGGCAGCCCAGTTACGGCCCGATGCGCCGGTGACCATGCCCCGCGCCGCGAGGTCGCGCACACCGTCAAGCAAGGGCACACGGGCCCAGTCGAGCTGCACCGTGCAATTGGCACCGCGCGCCAGTTCCAGCGCATGACCGGCCAGGCCAAAGCCGGTCACGTCGGTCAAGGCGTGCACGCCGGCCAACGCCGCCAGTTCAGGTCCGGGCGTGTTGAGCTGAGTCGTGACCGCGATCATCTGCGCGTAACCCACGGCATCGAGCTGTTCCTTTTTCAGGGCCGCCGACAGAATACCCACGCCCAGCGGTTTACCCAGAATCAGCCGGTCACCGACACGCGCGTCGGCATTGCGCTTGACGCGCTTGGGGTGCACCAGGCCCAGGGCCACCAGTCCATAAATCGGCTCGACAGAATCGATGGTGTGACCACCGGCAATGGGAATGCCGGCGGCGCGGCAGACCGAGGCACCGCCTTCCAGAATGCGCGCAATCGTGTCCAGCGGCAGTACGCTGATCGGCATGCCCACCAGGGCCAGCGCCAGGATCGGCTTGCCGCCCATGGCATAGACGTCGGAAATGGCATTGGTTGCGGCGATGCGTCCGAAGTCGAACGGGTCATCCACGATCGGCATGAAGAAGTCAGTGGTCGCAATCAGGGCCTGCTCGTCGTTGAGCTGGTAGACCGCCGCGTCGTCCGAGGTCTCAATGCCGACCAGCAACTCCTTGGGGATCGGCATGGCGCTGACCCCTTTGAGGATCTCGGACAGGACGCCGGGCGCAATCTTGCAGCCGCAGCCGCCGCCGTGCGACAGGCTGGTCAGGCGTGGCACCGGGTTGGCATTCGAAGATGGATTGGAAGCGTGGTCGTTCATCGTGTTTCTCTTGCAATGGCCGCCATTATCTGGGCTGTGCGGTCTTGCCCAAATTAACAGCAGAACGACCCGCATTGACCCTCGACCAGGCGTGGTCTTACATTGCGTATTTTTAAAGATGCACATAAGATACATCTTTATGCCGTGTTCGATCCGAATTTCGACCACTTCTGTTCAAAAACGACCAACAAGGAACCCTTGCCATGCATGCAACGCGCAAACTCTGGACTTGGCTCGCCGTCATCTGTGTTCTGTCCTTTGCCGTCCTCGGCTGGGTCGGAACAGAAATCTATCTGACTGCGCCGCCGATTCCGAAACAAGTCATCAGCACCAAAGGAACGGTGCTGTTCTCGCCAGGCCAGGTCCAGCGCGGGCAGGAGGCCTGGTTGGCCGCCGGCGGCCAGCAACTTGGCTCGGTCTGGGGTCACGGCAGCTATGTCGCGCCCGACTGGTCGGCCGACTGGCTGCACCGCGAAGCGCTAGCATTGCGGACAATCTGGGCGCAAGCTGATTTCGGCAAGTCTTTCGCCGACCTGAGCGTCGGCCAGCAGGCCGAACTCAACGCCCGACTCAAGGTCGAAATGCGGCGCAACACGTTCGATGCGGCGACCGAGAGCATCACGCTTTCGCCCGAGCGCGCACAAGCGGTTCAGCAAGTGGCGCAGCATTACAGCGGCCTGTTCGGCACCGATCCGTCGCTCGACAAACTGCGCGAACAGTACGCGATGAACCCGGGCTCGCTGCCCGACGCGCTCGATCGCCAGGCACTGCCGGCCTTCATGTTCTGGGCCGCCTGGTCGGCCGCCACCGACCGGCCCGGCGAGGCTGACCTGAGCTACACCAGCAACTGGCCGCATGAGCCGCTGGTGGACAACAACCCGACCGCTGGCGCCGGCATCTGGTCGATCGCCAGCATCATCTTCATGATCGCCGCGATCGCGGGCATGATTCTTTACCACTCGAGCACCAAGGAAGAAGGCGATCCGACGCCACCCAAGACCGATCCGCTGTTCGATCTGAAGCCCACGCCGTCGATGAAGGCGACCAAGAAGTATTTCTTCGTCGTCATCGGCCTGATCCTGGCGCAGGTGGGCATGGGGGCGATCACGGCGCATTACGCGGTCGAAGGTTCGAGTTTCTTCGGCTTTCCGCTGGCGCAGATCCTGCCCTATACGGTAAGCCGCACCATCCACACCCAGTTCGCCGTGCTGTGGATTGCGACCGCCTGGCTGGCGACCGGCCTTTACATCGCACCCGCGATCTCGGGCCATGAGCCGAAGTACCAGAAGCTCGGCGTCGACGTCCTGTTCTACGCCCTGCTGTTCATCGTGGTCGGCTCCACCGCCTTCGGCTGGCTGGGCACGATGCAGCACATGGGCAACAGCTTCAGCTTCTGGATCGGCAACCAGGGTCTGGAGTTCACCAGCATGGGACGCGTCTGGCAGGTGCTGCTGTTCATCGGTCTGCTGTTCTGGGTCACGCTGCTCGGTCGCGGCCTGATGCCGGCCTTGAAGACGCCTTCCGAGAGCCGCGGCCTGATCGCCATGGTGTTCCTGGCCGCGCTGTGCATCGGCGGGTTCTATGCGACGTCCCTGACCTGGGGCCCACACACGCATTACTCGATGATCGAATACTGGCGCTGGTGGCTGGTTCACCTGTGGGTGGAAGGCTTCTTCGAAGTGTTTGCGACGGCTGTGATTGCCCTGTTGTTCACACGCCTGGGCCTGATCCGCGCCAGCACCGCCAACAGTGCGATCGTGCTGGAGACCATCGTGTTCCTGTTCGGCGGCATCCTGGGCACCTTGCATCACCTCTACTTCACCGGCACGCCGACCTTCGTGATCGCGATCGGCGCCATGTTCTCGGCGCTCGAGGTGGTTCCGCTGGCGATGATCGGTGTCGAGGCCTTTCGCAACTACCAGCGGTCCAAAGCCGCGCCCTGGGTGCAAAGCTACAAGTGGTCGATCCTGTGTTTCATCGCCGTGGGCTTCTGGAACGTGGTGGGCGCGGGCCTGCTCGGCTTCTCAATCAACACGCCGATTGCGCTGTACTACATGCAAGGGCTGAACATGACGGCCGCGCATGGTCATGCCGCGCTGTTCGGCGTCTACGGCATGCTGGGCATCGGCCTGCTGCTGTTCTGCCTGCGCGGCCTGACCGAGCGCGCCGCCTGGTCGGACCGCCTGTTGCAGCCCATGTTCTGGTCGCTCAACATCGGCCTGGCCATGATGGTCTTCATCTCGCTGGTGCCCGCCGGCATCTACCAGGCTTGGGCCAGCATCACCCAGGGCATGTGGTTTGCGCGCTCGCCGGAAGTGGTTCACTCCAAGCTGATGGAGACGCTGGTCTGGCTGCGGATGCCGGGCGACCTGGTGTTCGCAGCCGGCACGCTGTTCCTGGCCTGGTTCGCCCTGCGCCTGCTGCGGGGGGCCAAGCGCAAGGCGCCGGCAGCGATCCCGACAACGGCGACCGAGCGCGCTTGAAGCGACGCTGTGCCCTCACATTCAACCAACCGGAGATCATCATGAGTTCCTGCGCCACCAGTCACATCACCGCCGAAGCGGTCTATCCTTTCGATGCGCGCGGCGTTGCCAAGCGCTTCCGGCACGCCGCCATCTTCGGCGCGCTCGACTCCCTGCAACCGGGGGAGACCATGCGCTTTTGCAACGATCACGATCCGATTCCGCTGCTGCAGCAACTCAACGCCCGCTACGGGGAGGCCGTCACGATTCATTACGTGCACCGGCTGCCCGGCGATATCGTGATTGACTTCGCGCGCCTCTGACCGGTTTGACATCCGCGCCGGGTGACCGGCGACGACGATCGGCCGGTCAGGGCGGCGCGAGCATGCGCAGCCGGCGTGCCGCCTCTTCAGAGCGCGCGTCGTCGATCTCGCGCATGACACCGCCGACGTCCACTGGTGCAGCTTCGCGTTTGAAACATCCCGTCAGAACCAGGTCCGTGGAAAGCACGCCGGCCTGGTAGAGACCCCATATTTCAGGGCCATAGTCGGTGCCGAGCAGCTCGGGGGCGAACTTTCCGAAGAAATCGCGCAGGTTGGCGACGTCGCGCAGCAGCATGCGCTGGGCGTGGTTGTTGCCGGCTGCGTCGACCGCCTGCGGCAGGTCGATGATCACGGGGCCATCGGCCGCCAGCAGGATGTTGAACTCCGAGAGGTCGCCATGGATGACGCCGGCGCACAGCATGCGTACCACCTCCGAGATCAGCGTCGCGTGGTGGGAGCGCGCCTGTTCGGGCGTGAAGGCGACATCATTGAGACGCGGCGCCGCATCGCCCTGTGCATCCACGACCAGTTCCATCAGCAACACGCCGTCATGAAAATTGAACGGCTGCGGCACGCGAACGCCTGCCGCGGCGAGACGGTAGAGCGCGTCCACCTCGGCGCTTTGCCATGCGGCCTCCTGAGCCTGGCGGCCAAACTTTGTGCCCTTGGCCATGGCGCGCGCCTGGCGCGAATTCTTGACCTTGCGGTTTTCGGTGTAATCCACGGCCTGGCGAAAGCTGCGCGCTGTTGCCTCCTTGTAGATCTTGGCGCAGCGTGTCTCGTCACCGCAGCGAACGACGAAGACCATCGCCTCCTTGCCGCTCATCAACTGGCGAACAACGGTGTCGATCAGGCCTTCTTCAATGAGGGATTGAAGTCTGAGCGGTGGTTTCATCAAGGCATTTTGCGCCTTGACGCCAAAGTGCCTTAGGGCTTGTCCTGTGTTCTGCTTTCGAAGTCAGCCGCGTCATGGCGCTCGTGCAACTGGCTGCCCGGTTCACCCCAAGTGCGGTTAACCCTGCGTCCGCGCTGAACAGCCGGTCGTTGCGCAATCTGGTTGGTCCAGCGCAAGACATGGGTATACGCCTGAACTTGCAGGAATTCGCCCGCTTCGTATAGCTGGCCCTTGACCAGCGTGCCGTACCAGGGCCAGACCGCCATGTCGGCAATCGTGTATTCATCGCCCGCCAGGTAAGGACTCTGCGCGAGGCGTTGGTCGAGCACGTCAAGCTGGCGTTTGACTTCCATGGCGTAGCGATCAATCGCGTATTCGATCTTGGTCGGCGCGTAGGCGTAGAAATGACCGAAGCCGCCGCCGAGAAAGGGCGCACTGCCCATCTGCCAGAACAGCCAAGACAGGCATTCGGCGCGAATGGCTACGTCAACGGGAAGAAAGGCCCCGAACTTCTCGGCCAGATAGACCAGGATCGCACCGGACTCGAACACCCGGATCGGCGTCGGTCCACTGCAATCGAGCAGCGCCGGGATCTTGGAGTTGGGGTTGACCGAGACAAAGCCGCTGCCGAACTGCTCGCCTTCGTTGATCCGGATCAGCCAGGCGTCGTACTCTGCGCCCGCATGTCCCGCTGCGAGCAGTTCTTCCAGCATCACGGTGACCTTGACCCCGTTGGGCGTGCCCAGGGAATAGAGCTGCATCGGATGGCGCCCGACCGGCAACGCCTTTTCGTGGGTCGGCCCGGCGGTCGGACGATTGATGCTGGCGAAACGGCCTCCGCTTTGCTTGTCGGCAGACCAGATCCGGGGGGGCGTGTAAGCAGATGGGTTTTCCATGAAAAAGGCAGTCTTTCGCAATCAGGAACGGTTTCGGGAACCGGGCACGCGCATGGTACGGCATCTTGGCCGAGAGAGCGGCCTGTGGTCTTTGCGGAGACCGGCAAGGGTCGGGCTTCAGGCACCGCTTGTGGTTTCACCCGGCAGCGCGCCACTTCGCACCGGCGCGCACTCGACCCGGTTGCGCCCGCGCTCCTTGGCCTTGTACAAAGCCTGATCGGCCGCGATGTAGGCATTTTCCAGATTGGCCTGTGAGCCGGGGGGCACCACGGCAACGCCGAAGCTGGCGGTAACCGGAATCACCTGTCCGTCCCGCTCCAGGGGCGTGCGCTCCAAGGCTTCGCGCAGGCGATTGGCGAGCGTCACGGCAGCCGCCTCATCGGTATTGGGCAAGAGCAGCGACATTTCCTCACCGCCGACACGGGCGACCACGTCGGCCTGACGCGCGCCCCCGAGCAGAACACGAGCCGTGTTCTTCAGCACCTCGTCGCCGACCGGATGGCCCCAGCTGTCGTTGACATGCTTGAACAAATCCAGATCGACCATGACGAATGCCGTCGGAATGTTCTGCCGCTTGGCGCGCGCCAGTTCGATGCCAGCCAGGCGTGTGAACTCGCGCCGGTTGAAAAGACCCGTCAAAGGGTCGTTGCGCGCCAGGATCTCGAGTTCCGCCTGTTTCTGTTCCAGAACCGCATGGCTGTCCCGCAACGAGCGCCGCAGCAGTGTGTTGACCGTCCGTTCGCGCCACAGCAGGCTGGCCAGGAAGATTGCAGCGACCACTGCCGCAACCAGGGTGGCCTGATCGCTGATCAGGACCACCGGGCTGGTTTGCGTGAGCGCAAGACCGACAACCCCGATCACGCCCGCACTGCAGAACAGCACAACGGCATGGAAGGGACGGATCAGGAAGACCATGCTGCCAGCCATGAAGCCGATCACAATCGTCATGATCCCCTGCTTGACCCACTGATCGACGATGGACAACGCGGCGGTGCCGAGCGCCAGGCCGGCAGTTCCTGTCAACCCGAGCACCTGATCCCAGACCCGATGCGGTGGACGCTTGAGCCGCCAATGCGCCAGCAGACCGACTGCGATGAACATGACCCCCATCACTCCGTGGATGATGAGGATCGCGCCGGACCACCGTGCCTGTCGTGCGCCGATCGTCACGTCATTGAACACAAACAGCAGAAAGACAGCCAAGTTGACCGACACGATGGTCGGGGCTGCAAGACGCAAACGACGCAGGTTTTCACGCGCAAATTCCTCGGCGACCAATGCGTTCTGGCTGGCGCAGGTGCTTAGCCGTTCAAGTTCGCGCCAAACCCAGGACTGGCGGGGAGAAGGCTTCGGATTGGTCATGTGTCGCTTTCGCGTTCATCAGCTGGCTTGGCGAGCCGCTACTGCGATTGCGCACGAGGCGCCCGTACCATTGATTAGGCCAAGGCGTTGGAATTTGCGAATTGAGCAAACGCAAAGACCGATCGGCACGGGAAATCCGGATCCCGCAATGCACACCCCGTGCCTCGGGCCCCGGTCCACTGCCCGCCTTTGATTGGCGTTCGCCACCGGATCAGGATCGGTCTGACATCAGGTTACCTGAAATACCTCTGCCGATCCGTGTATTTCCGGAACTTTTCGAGGCCTTACGGCTCCAATTCTCGAGTGGGCCGCGCAAGACGCGCTGGGCCTGACAGGCATCTGCGACAGCGATTGAGGCTAGCTGTCAATCCGATTGAACTTTCATATTAGCACTCGACTCAATAGAGTGCTAATATAGAAACCTATGAGGAAAAAGGAGGTTTGCATGGCTCTTCACACAGACGCTTCCACCGGCGCGCTCGCAGTCGCGAACCCGTGGTCGATGGTTCCGTCGCTGGGCAATCTGGACGCCTACATCTCGGCCGCCAACCGGCTGCCCATGCTCACGCTAGAGCAGGAGCAGGAGTTCGCGCGCAAATTCCGCCAGGACAATGACCTGGACGCGGCCGGAAAACTGGTGTTGTCGCACCTGCGCCTGGTGGTGTCGGTATCGCGTCAGTACCTCGGCTACGGTCTGCCGCATGGCGACCTGATCCAGGAAGGCAACGTCGGCCTGATGAAGGCCGTCAAGCGCTTCGACCCCGACCACGGCGTGCGCCTGGTGAGCTATGCGCTGCACTGGATCAAGGCCGAAATCCATGAATACATCCTGAAGAACTGGCGCATGGTCAAGGTCGCCACGACCAAGGCCCAGCGCAAACTGTTTTTTAACCTGCGCTCGATGAAGCAGCGCTACAAGTCCGACGATGCCGCGGCCGATGCCGGCACGCACCGCGACTCGCTCAACGAGGAGCAGATCGACGGCATGGCGCGTGAGCTCAACGTCAAGCGTGAAGAAGTCATCGAAATGGAAACCCGGCTCGCGGGCGGCGATGTTCTGCTCGACCCGACCTCGGCAGACGGTGAGGACGACGCCTTCGGTCCGATTGCCTACCTGACGGACAGCCGGCACGAACCGACGGCGATGATTGAGGCGCGCGAGCGCGACCTGCTGGCCAGCGATGGCATCGCCACCGCGCTCGGAACACTCGACGCGCGCAGCCGGCGCATTGTCGAAGAACGCTGGCTCAAGGTGAACGACGACAACTCGGGCGGCATGACGCTGCACGAGCTGGCTGACGAATATGGCGTCAGCGCCGAGCGCATCCGCCAGATCGAGGTGGCGGCCATGAAGAAAATGAAGAAGGCGCTGGTCGAATACGCCTGATTGGCCGCCTTCGCTGGCGCCACGAACGCCGATTGCGGTCGGCGACAATAGGCGTTTTCAACAGGCAGGATTCGACATGAGGCACTTGAGACTCCGTCGCGCCGCGATGGTCATCGCGATGGCGGCACTCTCGCCCTGGGCCACCGCCCAGAGCACCCCCAAGACATCAGCACCGGCAGCGGCATGGCCGAGCAGGACCGTTCGCATCATCGTCGGATTTCCCGCCGGCTCGTCGCCCGACCTGACAGCGCGCACGCTGGCGGATCCACTGAGCCGGGCTTTGGGCCAGACGGTGATTGTTGAAAACAAGGTCGGCGCCGGCGGCAATATCGCTGCCGACTACGTTGCCAAGGCCACCGACGACCACACCATCGGCCTCATGATCAACGGCAACATGACCATTGCCAAACTGCTCAACCCGAAGCTCAATTACGACCCGCTCACCGATCTGACACCGATCAGCCTGATTGGCGTCTCGCCTCTGGTGCTGACGGCACCGGTGGGTGCGCCCGGTGCCACGGCGCAGGAGTTCCTGGCAGCTGCGCGCAAGGCCGGCGACAAGTGGAGCTACGGCACACCCGGTGTCGGCACGGTGGGTCACATCGGCATGGAGTGGCTCAAGAGCAAGACCGGCATGAACCCGGTCCACGTCCCCTACCCCGGCTACCCGCAGGTGGCGAACGGCATGCTCGGCGGCCAGTTGCAATTGGCGATGCTGCCACCCGCGCTCGCCATGGCCCAGATCAAAGCCGGCAAGCTGCGCGCCATCGGCGTGACCTCCAGCGGGCGCAGCACCCTGGTGCCCGAGCTGCCCAGCATGAGCGAGGCTGGCGTGCAGGGCTTCAGCCTCGAGATCTGGAACGCCATTGCAGCGCCCAAGTCGCTGCCCAAGCCGATCGCGCTCAAATTGTCAACCTTGTTCAGCGAGATCGCACGTACGCCGGAGATGCGCCAGAAGCTGTTCGTGCAGGGCTGGCAGGTGGTGGGCACTTCATCCGAGGGTCTGTCCAACCGCGTCAAGCTTGACACCGCCCTGCTCGGCGGCGTGATCGCAGCGCAAGCCATCAAGGCCGAGTAGGCGCTCGTTCAAAATCGGCTGCAGCCCATGCTGGCAGCAAACTCAGCCCGGCAGGGTGGCGCGACGCTGGCGCTCGACGTCCGACTGCATCGCGTCGAGCGCGTCCAGCAGGAATTCGAGCTTGGGCGTTTGCAGCGATTCGATCCCCAAACCCTCGATTGCCGTCTGAGTGTTCTGCGCCATTGCAACCAAGTCCGTGGCGCCGGCTGTTTCAGCAGCCGCCTTGAATGTCTGCAGCACGCGCAAGACCTCGCTGCGCGCCCCGAGATTGTCCGGGCGCGCGGTCCATTGGCGCAGGGCGCTGCCGAGCTGCGCCAGCAAGGCTGGCGCGTCCTCGCACACAAACCCGAAAGGCCCAGCGGCAGTCGGGCGCGCCGGCGCGGTGGTTCCATACCGGATCGCTTCCAGCGCCGACAGCAATTCCTGATCTGACGACTTCAGGAACCCGGCGGCAAACTGGTGCAACAAACGGCGCATGACCTCTGCCGTCTCCAGAAACAGTTTGGCCTGCTCCGCGCTGCCTGCCGCGTGCCGCTGGACCTGCCGCAAGGCCCGCTCCAGTGCGCCGGCCAGCTCGGACAGCGCGTGAAAGCCCACCGTGTCCGATGCATGGGATAGGCCATGTGCCAGCTCGATGGTGCTGTCAAAAACAGGCCTGTGCAGTTCCAGCGCCCATTCACTGAGTTCGGTGATCAAGCGGCGCGACCACTCATCGGCCTCGTTCAAATAGACGTTGTACAAGGGCAGCGCAATGCGCAGGTTCCCGATCAGCTTGCTTGGCTCGTCAGGCGTCGGCACCGCGCGGCTGGCCGGTGTCACTGATACCAGCGCCGTCTCGCTGCCCATCAAACACCTGAATTCGCCGGCATCGTCGTCGTAGGCAAACAGCTTGCGCGCCAGTTCGCGCTGGAAACTCAGCACGTCGATCAGGAAACCCGTCGCCTCCAGGCTGCTGTCGAAGCGCAGGAATGCGCCCGCGCGTGCGGCAACCACTTCGACTTCGTCGAGCAGGAATTGCTCGACGCTGGCACGCATGCGCAAGGCCGCCAGCGCCGCCTGCTCCAGCCCGAGCACCGAGAAGATGCCACGCATGTGCGCCAATTGACCGGGAACCTCCTGCAGGAGCATCTTGTCCGCAGGATTGTGAAAGAACTGCCGGGCCGCGGCCTCGACTTGCGCGAGCGTGCGGCGCAGTTCGTCGACCACGCTGCCCACGACCTGCTTTTCGCTGAAGCTGCGGAAGAGCTGCGCCATCCACTTCTCGAGCGGCTCGGAGCGGCCGGTCCGATGAATTTGGTCGAGCCGCCGGGTCAGCGCGGCACTGCGCTGCGTCACCTGCTCGTTGATCGAATCAAAATCCTCGAGCAGCGCTTCGAGGTGCAACAAGGCAGTCGCCACCTCCATGGCCAGCGCCGGCGCGGGTGGCTCGCCTGAGCGCTCGGTGGCGTCGATGACCAGCATCAGCACATGCACCAGATCAGAGCTCTGCGGCTGCAGCTTCAAGACCGATTCACCCACCAGTCCAAACGGCTCCAGCGCCAGCGTCAAACCCGCACCGCTGCCGCCAGCCAGAACCGACCACGCTTCGCGGGCGGCGGCCAGGCGCTGACCGGTCTGCAACAGCAGCGCCGGATCGAAATGACCGAACTGCACGGTTTCATAGTCGACGGCCGTGGCCTCGGTCAAACCATAAGCCGCGCGGACAGCGACCAGTACAAGACATTCGGCCTGCGCGGGCGGATTGGCCTGCGCACAGAAGAACAGCAGGTCCTGCATCAGCAAGTCGGCCATCGCCGGCTCCCCACGCGCGAGCATCCGGTCCTGCAG
The DNA here is from genome assembly GCA_903828665.1 of uncultured beta proteobacterium. Lineage (GTDB taxonomy): Bacteria > Pseudomonadota > Gammaproteobacteria > Burkholderiales > Burkholderiaceae_C > Rhodoferax. Next base: position 16,907 of record CAIKMZ010000048.1, on the reverse strand, counting down.
CAGGATGCGCGACACGGTGCGTTTGGCGTAGACATCCCAGGCACTGAGCCCCAGTGCCACCGCTTCAAAACATGCGGCGCTAACTTTCCAGAAGATCCGCGCTTGCAGCGCATCTTGTGCAGCGGCAAAGCCCAGACTGAGGTCGCGCAACGCAAGCGCAGCAGCCGCGTCGGCCGATTTGAGAACACGCAGGGCAGCCTGGTCAAAACGCGCCTGAACCGCAGCATCGCGCAGCAGCGGCGCGTGCGCCGCAGGCAGGACCACATCGGTCCAGCGCCACGCGAACGGCCACAGATCGGAAGGGTGGACGCGCTGCGCACCCAGCAGTTCCTGCAACGCGCGGTACTGTGGGAACAAAGCCACGGACGATACCGACTTGCGTTTGAGAACGCGCTCCAGATAATCGGTCAGCGCGAAGCCCGCCCGCTCCACCGCGGCGGCGGCTTCATCGGTGCAGGCCTGCGGTTGCCGCAGGAAATGCTCGGTCAACGCCTCCATGGCACGCAGCAGCCTGGTCGAAGCGCCCATGTCAAGCGACTGAAGTGCCTCGGCGGCCTGATTCAATTGCTGGCGTGCCAGCCGCAAGGGATTGAGATCGGACCCGGCTTCGCGTGCGAATCGACGCACGGTCTTGGACGCCGCATCGATCGCCTGACGCAGTTCCTCGAAGACCTCGGCCAAGCGTCCGAGGTCCTTGCTCGCCATCCCGTCGGCACCGATCAGGTCGGGGAATGCTTGCATGGGTTCTGGCGCATTTTTGGGGGAGAATTCAACGCAGGCACCTAGAGCTGCACCATTTCGAAATCTTCCTTGCGGCCGCCGCATTCCGGACAGGTCCAGTTGACCGGCACGGCGCTCCACGCGGTCCCGGGCGCAACGCCGTGCTCGGGGTCGCCGGTCGCTTCATCGTAAATCCAGCCACAAATCAAACACATCCAGGTTTTGGTTTCAGTCACCGCGAACAGGCCTTCTAATAGAATGCAATCATTGAACAAGGACGTTTCCTGCCGCTCACGCGGATAACGACCACGACCGTCGACATTCTGCCTCAATAAGACCTACAGCCAGCGACTGTCCCCGATGCCGGGGTCAGCCCAATTCCTCCTAGCCCTGATCCTTCACCTCCCTGGAACTGCCTGACATGACACAAACCACCGACCACAACCTAGCCCTGTTCGAACGCGCCAAACGGGTCATCCCGGGCGGCGTCAATTCGCCGGTGCGCGCTTTCAAGGCAGTCGGCGGCACACCGCGCTTCGTACAACGCGCGCAAGGCGCCTATTTCTGGGACGCCAACGGGCAACGCTATATCGACTACATCGGCTCCTGGGGTCCGATGATCCTGGGCCACGGCCACCCGGCCGTGGTCAAGGCCGTGCAGGACGCGGTGCTCGAGGGCTTCTCTTTCGGCGCGCCGACCGAACGCGAAGTCGAACTGGTTGAAGAAATTCTGCGTCTCGTTCCGTCCATGGACATGGTGCGCCTGGTCAGTTCCGGCACTGAAGCCGCCATGAGCGCAATCCGGCTCGCGCGCGGTGCCACCGGCCGCAGCAAACTGATCAAGTTCGAAGGCTGCTACCACGGCCATGCCGACGCCCTGCTGGTCAAGGCCGGCTCCGGCCTGGCCACCTTCGGCAACGCCACCAGCGCCGGCGTTCCGCCCGAGGTGGTGCAGCACACGATCGTGCTCGAATACAACAACATCGAGCAGCTGGAGCAGGCATTCGCCCTGCACGGCAAGGAGCTGGCCTGCCTGATGATTGAGCCGATCGCGGGCAATATGAACTTCGTGCGCGCATCCGTGCCCTTCGTGAAGCGCTGCCGCGAGCTGTGCACGCAGTACGGCGCCCTGCTGGTGTTCGACGAGGTCATGAACGGCTTCCGGGTGGCGCTGGGCAGCGCGCAAAGTGTCTATGCGCGCGCGCTGCCGGGCTTCGAGCCTGACATGACGGTGATGGGCAAGGTCATCGGCGGCGGCATGCCGCTGGCCGCGTTCGGCGCCAAGCGCGCCGTGATGGAACAATTGGCGCCACTGGGCGGCGTCTACCAGGCCGGCACCCTGTCGGGCAACCCGGTGGCCACCGCCTGCGGCCTGGCCACCCTGCGTGAAATCAGCAAGCCCGGCTTCTTCGAAGACCTGTCACGCAAGACGCGCCTGCTGGTCGATGGCCTCAAGGGCGCCGCAGCGGCCGAAGGCGTGTCTTTCAGCGCCGACAGCGAAGGCGGCATGTTCGGCTTCTTCCTGCTGCCCGAGTTGCCTCAGAACTACCCGCAGGTCATGAAGACCGACGGAAAACGCTTCAACCAGTTGTTCCACGGCCTGCTCGATGGCGGCGTCTACATCGCCCCGGCCCTGTACGAAGCCGGCTTTGTCAGCGCCGCGCACAGCGATGAAGACATTGCCAGCACGGTGGCTATCGCGCGCGTGGTGTTCAAGTCGCTGTAAGAGCGTCTGTCGGCGCATCGGACGCGAGCGGCTTGCGTCCGTTTGACCCCAGCGCGGGGAAGAATTCACGGTCCACGATGAGAATGTGCCGGGCGACCACTTCGTGCGCCAGGTACTCGAACAGTGCGCCCGGAGTCAAGGTCCCGCGATGAAAGCGCTCGGCCAGGACAAAGGCTTGGTCAAGCAGGGCGCGATGCAGGCCGGCGTGATCCGCCGCGCCAGGGTAGCCAACCTTGGTGAGGATGGCTTCTTCGTCCTGAAAATGCTGCACGATATCGGCGATGAAGTCATCCACCAGTTTGCCCAGTTCCGACGAATCCGTTGCCACCATCACCGCGCCGAGAAGCTGGTTGGCATCAACGAAGAGCTTCTGATGCTGCGCGTCGATCTCCGGATCGCCGCTTTCATAGGCGCGGCGCCAGATCAGTTGCACCAGTTTGCCGGCAGCGCTGCCTGAAGGCAGGCCACGCGGCAACGATGCGAGCGCTACCTGAACCTGGTTGCGCCCACCGTGTTTGGCACGGTACAAGGCCTCGTCTGCCGCGCCCAGCAAACTGTCAACAGACTCGTGGAACCCGCTACCCAGGGCGGCGACGCCAATGCTGATGGTGACCCGACCCGACGGCGCATGCAGATGGGGCAAATCCAGCGCCTCCACCGACTTTCGAACGGTCTCTGCCAAGCGCTCGGCGGCCGCGGCATCGGTGTCTGGCAGTATCAGCAGGAACTCTTCACCGCCATAGCGCGCCGCCAGGTCGCCAGCGCGTCCCACGCTCGAGTGGATGGCCTGCGCCACGCGCTTGAGACATTCGTCACCCGCCTGATGGCCGTAGTGGTCGTTGTAGCGCTTGAATTGGTCGATATCGATCATGACCAATGCCAGCGACTGATCGGATCGCCTGGCTCTGATCCATTCGCTGGCCAGCGCGTCGTTCAGGCAACGCCGGTTTGCCAAGCCAGTCAGTTCATCCCGTGTCGCCAGAATACGATTGAGTTCGTCGGCCCGGTCCTTGGACATGAGCAGGAATCCGATCGACAGCAGCATCATGACAACCAGGACCGCCAGAACACTAATGGTCTGGATCGGACTCGATCCCGTCAGGGTGACCATGGCGGCCGACGCGCCGCGCGCTGCCTGCATGGCGCGCAGCAACAGAATGGTCATCGCAATGAGCAGTCCGGTCATCAAGAAATATTTGCCACGCCCGGGCGCACGGTCACGCTCCTGCCACATCAGCCACAAGGCCAGCACATCCTGGGCCGCGAAGACCAAGCTGATGACGACGATGCGCAGGGTCAGGTTTTCGCCGGGGAATGCAAAGGTGAGCAGGATGGCAGCGACGGGCGACCAGATCAGCGTCCGCGCCGGCCGGCGCCGGTAGAACTCGCTGAGCCCTTCGGCAAACGCAGCCCAGGCGCAGGCACGCAGCACGTTGGCGTAAAAGAGGGTGGAAACTTCCCCGATCCAGCTGATCTGGCTGAAAACAAGCAGGGACGCCGTGTGCATGGCCAGTCCGACAGCCCAATAGACCATGCCATCGCGCTGGCTTCGCCTGGCGACGGCAGCAACGGAGACGGACAGGACACAGCCGACCAGAATGATGACCAGCAACAAGGTCGGCGTTTGCGCGGCCAGTGAAATACTGATCATGGAGGGGTCATCGCTGACCACCGTTCAGGAGGGCGAACCAACAGAATCGCTGGTCGATCCTGGCAGCCATCAATGCCGGAAATGCCGCACACCGGAAAACACCATGGCGACACCGCGCTCGTCGGCCGCATCGATCACTTCCTGGTCGCGCATCGAACCACCGGGCTGGATGACGCAGGTGGCGCCGGCATCGACCACCACATCGAGGCCATCGCGGAACGGGAAGAAGGCGTCGCTCGCGACTGCGGTTCCAGCCAAAGACAGGCCTGCGTGCTGCGCCTTGATGCTGGCGATGCGCGCCGAATCGAGCCGACTCATCTGGCCCGCGCCAACGCCCATGGTCATGCCGCCCTTGCAGAACACGATCGCGTTGCTCTTGACATACTTGGCCACCTTCCAGGCAAACAGCAGGTCCTGCAGTTGCTCGGGGGTCGGCTGCTTCTTGGTGACCACCTTGAGGTCAGCCAGCGCCAACTCATGATTGTCCGCGCTTTGCATCAGCAGACCGGAACTCACGCGCTTAATGTCCATCGCATTTCGACCCAGGCCGCCATCGGCGGGCAGACTGATTTTCAGGATGCGCACGTTGACCTTGCTCTTGAACACCTCCAGCGCCGCGGCGCTGTACTCGGGCGCCATCAACACCTCGACAAATTGCTTGGAAACCTGCTGCGCGGCGCGTTCGTCAACCGGGCAATTGAACGCAATGATGCCGCCGAAGGCTGAAGTCGGATCGGTCTGGAACGCCTTGCTGTAGGCCTGCAGCGCATCCGCGCCGACCGCCACACCGCAGGGGTTGGCATGCTTGACGATGACGCACGCGGCCGTGCTGCTGCCGCCCGCGCCAAAGCTCTTGACGCATTCCCACGCGGCGTCGGCATCGGCGATGTTGTTGTAGGACAGTTCCTTGCCCTGCAGTTGCTGCGCTGTCACCAATGAGCCGGCTGCCGGATTCAGATCGCGGTAGAAGGCGGCCTGCTGGTGCGGGTTCTCGCCGTAGCGCAGGTCCTGCAGCTTGATGAACTGGCTGTTGAACTGGGCCGGAAACGGCAAGCGCGAGGGCGTGCTGCCGCCGGCCGCGAAATCGACGGATGACAGGTAGTCGCTGATCGCACCGTCGTACTGGCTGATGCGATTGAAGGCGGCAACGGACAGGGCGAACTTGGTTTGATCCGTCAGCTTGCCGTCGGCCTTGAGTTCAGCCAGCACCTGCGCGTACTGCGAGGCGTCGGTCAACACGCCAACGTCTTTCCAGTTCTTGGCCGCACTTCTGACCATGGCCGGGCCGCCGATGTCGATATTCTCGATCGCGTTTTCCAGTGTGCACCCGGCTTTCGCCACCGTCGCCTCGAACGGATAGAGGTTGACCACCAGCAGTTCGATCGTGTCGATCTGGTGCGCCTTCAGGGCCGCCATGTGCTCGGGCAGGTCGCGCCGCGCCAGCAGACCGCCATGCACCTTCGGATGCAGGGTCTTGACGCGGCCGTCGAGCATTTCGGGAAAGCCCGTGAGCGCCGCCACCTCGGTCACGGGCAGACCGTTGTCCATCAGCAGTTTCGCGGTGCCACCGGTCGAAATCAGTTTGATGCCCAGTGCATGCAGCGCGCGTGCGAATTCAAGGATGCCGGTTTTGTCGGAGACGGATAGGAGTGCGTTCATGGATTTTGAAAATGTGAAAGTCCTGCCAGCTAGGACGGCAGTTCTGGCTACTTGACGAGTTTGTGTTCGAGCAGTTTCTTGCGCAGCGTATTGCGGTTCAGTCCCAGCCATTGCGCCGCTTTGGACTGGTTGTTGTCAGCGTGGCGCATGACCACTTCGAGCAACGGCTTTTCGACGACGGTGACCAGCATGTCGTACATTCCGTCGGGTTCGGTGCCATGCAAGTCCCGCAGGTAGTTCTCCAGGCTGGATTGCACGCATTCCTGAATATGTCTCTTGCTCATGCTGTCGCTTCCATGTATTTCTCTTGACCGGCCGGCAAATCATACGAGACGGCGTCTCCGATCCGGTCCATGCGCTGATTCAGTTGATCGAAAAAGTCGGCCACTGCCGCCACCTGCCGGCTGCAGTCTTCGATCAGATTCATGCGCGCGCGAAACTCGGGCGCGCCAGGCAGCGCTGCTACATACCAGCCGATGTGTTTGCGCGCGCTGCGCACACCGAGGTACTCGCCATACAGCGTGTAATGGTCCTGCAGGTGCGCTAGTGTCAGTTGCCTGACCTCGCTCACCAGGGGCGACGCCAGGCGCGTGCCGGTCGCCATGAAGTGCGCGATCTCGCGAAACAGCCAGGGCCTGCCTTGCGCGGCACGGCCGATCATCACGGCGTCGGCCCCGGTCCAAGCCATCACGTCGCGCGCTTTCTCGGGTGAATCGATGTCGCCATTGGCCACCACCGGCACGCCGACCGCCGCCTTGACCGCAGCAATCGTCTCGTACTCGGCTTGCCCACGGTAGCCCTGCTCGCGCGTGCGACCATGCACCGTGATCATCTGCACGCCGGCGCTCTCGGCCGCACGCGCCAGCGACACGGCGTTCCGGTGCGCCTGGCACCAGCCGGTGCGCATCTTGAGCGTGACAGGAACTGCGCGCGGCGCGCACACCGACACCACCGCTTCGATGATGGACAGGGCCAGCGCCTCATCCTGCATGATGGCCGAACCGGCCCACTTGTTGCACACCTTCTTGGCCGGGCAGCCCATGTTGATATCGATGATCTGTGCGCCGCCATCGATGTTGTAGGCAGCAGCCTGAGCCATCATCTGCGGCTCGGCACCCGCGATCTGAACTGCGATCGGCCCAGGCTCGCCCTCGTGATCGGCACGGCGTGAGGTCTTTGGCGTATGCCGCAAATCGGGCCGGCTGCTGATCATCTCGCTGACCGCATAACCCGCGCCCAGGCGTCGGCAAAGCTGACGGAATGGCCGATCGGTCACCCCCGCCATGGGGGCGACAAACCAGCGGTTATCGAGCGAAAACGGGCCGATATTCATGCGAAGCAGTGACGCGCGAGCAAACGAAAAAAGGGATGGGTGCCGAAGCGGGGAGATCTGATTGGTTCATTCTAGCTGCCTTGTTTTTCAGCAACCGGAAGAATTTGTGGAGCGAGTGCCATGCTCCGTCCCTATACTGGACACACTCATGGACGCCTGGCTCAACCACCTTCTCTCACTGCTGGCACTGCCCGAGTTCGGACTGAGCACGGTGTTCGTCGTGTCCTTCGTTTCCGCCACGCTGCTGCCGATGGGCTCGGAGCCGGTCGTATTCGGACTGGTCAAACTCAATCCGGAACTTTTCTGGCCGGCCATCGGGGTTGCCACTGTCGGCAACACGCTGGGCGGCGCCCTGACCTGGGCCATGGGCTATGGCTCACACAAGGTGGTGGACCGCTACCAGCACTCGAAGCACCACCTGCGCGCGCTGGACTGGCTCAAGCGTCTGGGCCCCAAGGCCTGCCTCTTGTCCTGGCTGCCGGTTGTCGGCGATCCGCTGTGCGCGGTGGCCGGCTGGCTGAAGTTGCCGTTCTGGCCGAGCGTGACCTACATGGCCATCGGCAAGTTTGTCCGCTACCTGATGATGACAGCGGCACTGATCGGAATATTCTGAATCGCCGAAGGGCTAGGGGCTGAACAGGAAGTTCATCACGTCGCCATCCTTGACGACGTATTCCTTCCCTTCGCTGCGCATCTTGCCGGCATCCTTGGCGCCCTGCTCGCCCTTGTAAGCGATGAAGTCGTCATAGGAAATGGTTTGGGCGCGGATGTAGCCCTTCTCGAAATCGGTGTGGATCACGCCGGCCGCCTGCGGGCCGGTATCGCCGACATGAATTGTCCAGGCACGCACTTCCTTGACGCCGGCCGTGAAGTAGGTCTGCAGGCCCAGCAGTTTGTAGGCGGCCACGATTAGGCGGTTCAGGCCCGGCTCGTCCTGCCCGATCTCGGCCAGGAACATCTTCTTGTCCTCATCCTCCATGTCGGCCATCTCGGCCTCCATCTTGGCGCAGATCGCCACCACCGGCGCATTCTGCGAATCGGCATAGGCTTTCAATCGATCCAGAAACGGGTTGTCCTTGAATCCGTCTTCGGCCACGTTGGCGACAAACATCGCCGGCTTGGCGGTGATCAGGAAGAACTGCTTTAGCAGCGGCATCTCTTCCTTGCTGAATTCGATCGTGCGCACCGGCTGCGCCAGATTCAGCGCCGCCTGGCATTTTTCCAGAATGGCCACCAGCTTGATCGACTCCTTGTCGCCCGAGCGCGCGGTCTTGGTGACCCGGTGCAAGGCCTTTTCGACTGCCGTCAGATCGGCCAGGCACAACTCGGTCTGGATCACTTCAATATCGGAAATCGGGTCGATCTTGCCGGCCACGTGGATCACGTTGTCATCCTCAAAACAGCGCACCACGTTGACGATGGCGTCGGTCTCGCGAATATGGGCCAGGAACTTGTTGCCCAGGCCCTCGCCGGTGCTGGCGCCGGCGACCAGGCCGGCGATGTCGACGAACTCGACGATGGCGCGCTGCACCTTCTGCGGCTTCACGATCGCCGACAGCGCATCGAGCCGCGCATCGGGCACCTCGACGATGCCCACATTGGGCTCGATGGTGCAAAAGGGATAGTTCTCGGCCGCGATGCCGGCCTTGGTCAGCGCGTTGAACAGGGTCGATTTACCGACGTTGGGCAAGCCCACAATGCCACATTTCATGAAAGTCCTTAAATATCAATACCCCGATGCACCATCGATGCCAATGCCGGCATCGTGGCAGTGCCCGATTCACGTCGGACCGTCGGGTTGCGAGGATCAAGTCGAAGCTGCGCGGACGCTGTATTGCCGCAGGGTTTACGCCTTCAATTTGTCCCGGGAGATGGGTGCCAATTGTAATGACCGGCGAACTGCGGCTGCCGAGCCGCCGGCAGTCGGTCCTTCGGACGTCGTCTCACTTCATCTTGTAGCTGCCGGTCTGATGATTGCAATTCTGAAATGTTCCGGGCTTGATGGTCGGAAACGTGCCGACGGGCACCATGCTGCCGCTCATTTGCAATCCTTCGAACTTCCCGGTTCCGGCAATGACGTCGCGGGTGATCCTGCCATCACTGGCCAGCAGCACCAGCGCGAGCTGCTTGTCACCATCACGGTCGACCGTCTCGCACAGCGTGTTCTGTGTGTTCTTGCCGTTGAGCGAGGTGTTCATTCCGACGCATCGGACCGTCGAGTTGTCCATCATTCCGCCGGGCGGATTGCTGCGCGCCGTGCCCATCGCTTCGTAGCTGTAGCCGAACTGGGTCTTTGAAAATGCTACCGCATTGACAACGCCGGAAAGACACGCCGTGAAATCGTAGCTTCCCTCTTTCGGCAGCGCCTGCGCGACGGCAGAGCCGGCGCCGGTCAGAGCGGTCAGCAATCCGGCAAGAAGAAGATTCCGTTCAAGTCTGGCAGTCCTTTTCATGGTGCATCTCCTGGGTATCAAGAAAAAACCCTCTGATCCCGAGCAAATGCCCACGGATCATGTCAATTTGCAGCTTAGTAAGGGGCAGCGCCGCGGTGTTGACAATTCGCAAGCCGCAGGCCCGGCAAGTCGCGACTGGAAGGATCCGCTCGAAAGCTGTGCCCTCAGGAAGACCCGCTGGGCGAACCGCGCACTGCCCGCCTTCTACAATCGAGGGCATGACTCAAGCCTATGACATTTGCATACGCGGCGGCGGCATTGTCGGCCGCACGCTCGCGCTGCTGCTGGCGCGCGAACGCCTGCGGGTCGGATTGGTGCTGCAACCCCCGAGCGGACCCATCAGCAACGCGCCGGTGACGGACGTGCGGGCTTATGCCCTGAATTCCAGATCGCGCGCCCTGCTCGAATCACTGCGCTGCTGGCCCGATGCCCGGCATGCGACCGAAGTGCTGGGCATGCAGGTCAAGGGCGACGACGGCGGTGAGGTGAACTTTTCGGCGGCCGAACTCAAAGTGCCGGGCCTGACCTGGATTGTCGATGTGCCGGTGCTGGAATCGCAGCTGGCCGACGCCGTGCGGTTCCAGCCGCAGATCGAATTGCTCGACGCGCCGCAGCCGGCCGCGCTCACGGTCATCTGCGAGGGCAAGGCCAGCAGCACGCGCGCCGAGTTCGACATCGATTTCAATGTCACACGCTATCCGCAACGCGCCATCGCCGCGCGCCTGAACTGCGAGCGCGCCCATGAGCAAATCGCGCGCCAATGGTTTGCGCAAGGCGAAATCCTGGCTTTTTTGCCGCTGGACGGACCGCAGGGGAACTCTGTCGCCATCGTATGGTCTGTGAAGGAAGAGAATGCGCAGAGCCTGCTGGCGGATGAACCCGCCGCGTTTTGCCAAAAGCTCGAAGCGGCCAGCGAAGGCTGCCTGGGCCGCCTGAGCCTGAGCAGTGAGCGCGCTGCTTGGCCCTTGCAGATGGCGCGCGCCGAGCGCTGGGGCGGGACGCACGCCGGCAAGGCCTGGGCTCTGGCAGGCGACGCGGCCCACAATGTGCATCCGCTGGCCGGGCAGGGTCTGAACCTGGGATTGGCGGATGTGGCCGCCTTGGCGAAGATACTGCACGAGCGCGAATACTGGCGCTCGGCCGGCGACGAAAAGCTGCTGCGGCGCTATGAGCGCTCGCGCAAGGCCGAGGTTGCCACGATGGGCGCGACGATGGATGGCCTGCAGCAGTTGTTCTGGCAGCGTGGCGCGCCGTGGCAGGCCGCGCGCAACTGGGGCATGAACGGGTTTGACCAAAGCGGCCCGTTCAAGCAGTGGGTGGCGCGCCAGGCGATGGGTTTTTGATTTGGACAAGGGAAGCGACCATGAAGAAGATGATGAAAACTGCATTGCTCGGCTGCACCTTGCTGCTGGCCGTTGGCGCCAGCGCGCAGGAAGCCACGCTTCGCAAGAACCTGGGCGAGCGTCTGCCGCAGCTGCAAAAGATCGAAGAGGTCTCGAAGACGCCGATACCGGGGCTGTTTGAAGTCCGGGTCAACGGCACCGATATCTTCTACACCGATGCCGAAGGCAACTACCTACTGCAGGGCAACCTGATCGACACCCGGCAACGCCGCAATCTGACGGAAGAGCGCATCGACAAACTGTCAGCCATTGCCTTCGACGCGCTGCCGTTCAAGGACGCATTCACCATCGTGCGCGGCAACGGCAAGCGCAAGCTGGCCGTATTCGAGGACCCGAATTGCGGCTACTGCAAACGCTTCGAGCGTGACCTGCAGAAGGTCGACAACGTGACGGTCTACATGTTCCTGTACCCGATCCTGAGCGCCGATTCGAATGACAAGTCGAAGAACATCTGGTGCGCCAAGGACAAGGGCAAGACTTGGCAGGACTGGATGGTGCGTGACAAGCCGGCAGCGGCCGCGACCTGTGACACGGCCGCCATCGCGCGCAACCTCGAAATCGGGCACAAGCACAAGATCAACGGCACGCCGACCCTGATCTTTGCCGATGGCACGCGCGTGCCAGGTGCCATCGCGTCGGCACAGGTCGAGAAATACCTGACCGAAGCCCAGAACTGATGACTGAAGCGCGCGTGCATTACCGGGTCCGCGTGCTGGACCTGCAGGCCCACCTGTTTGAGGTCACGCTGACGATCGCAGAACCAGCCACCGCGCAAGGCGTCAGTCTGCCGGTTTGGATTCCAGGCAGCTACCTGGTGCGCGAGTTCGCCAAGAACCTGCAGCGCCTGCAGGCGCTGCAAGGCACCAGGGAACTGGCGCTGATCCAGCTCGACAAGTGCAGCTGGCAGATCGAATGCGCCGGCAGCAAGCCGCTGGTGCTGCGCTACGAGGTGTACGCGCTGGACAACTCGGTGCGCACCGCCTGGCTTGACGTCAGCCGTGGCTTCTTCAACGGCACCAGCCTGTTGCTCCAGGTGCACGGACAGGAGCAGAAACCCCACACACTGGAACTCCCGCCTGACAAGGCCTTGCCCGGCTGGCAGGTGGCGACTGGCCTGACGGCGGAAAAAGTCAACCGCGACGGCTTTGGGTGCTACCTCGCCGCCAGCTACGATGAGCTGGTGGATTGCCCGGTGGAGATGGGGCGCTTCTGGCATGGCTCGTTTGTGGCGGGTGGCATCCGGCACCGGTTTGTCGTCTCCGGCGCGCCGCCCGGTTTCGATGGCACCCGGTTGCTGGCCGATACACAGAAGATTTGCGAAGCCGAAATCGGCTTCTGGCATGGCGATCGGAGCAGCAAGCGCACGCGCAGCAAGCCACCGCACCAGGACTATCTGTTCATGCTCAATGCCGTCGGCGACGGTTACGGCGGGCTCGAGCATCGCAACTCGACGGCGCTGATCTGCAAGCGCAAGGACCTGCCCCGTCTGGCCAACCCGGCGCTCGAGTCGGGCGCCGCAGCGGCTCACAAGAGCGAGGGTTACGTCACCTTGCTGGGCCTGATCAGCCACGAGTATTTCCATACCTGGAACGTCAAGCGCCTGCGACCGGCGGAGTTCACCCGCTACGACTACACGCAAGAAAACTACACGCGACTGCTCTGGTTTTTCGAGGGCTTCACTAGCTACTACGACGACCTGCTGCTGCGCCGCGCCAAGCTGATCGACGACGGCACGTACCTCAAGCTGCTGGGCAAGACCATCAACCAGGTACTGCAGACACCGGGGCGTGAGGTGCAAAGTGTGGCGCAGGCCAGCTTCGACGCCTGGATCAAATATTACCGGCAGGACGAGAACACGCCCAACGCCACGGTGAGCTACTACACCAAGGGGGCACTGGTGGCCTTGTGTCTGGACTTGAGCCTGCGCCAGCACGGACGGAGCACGCTTGATGCCGTGATGCGCGCGCTGTGGCAACGCTGCCGGGGCGGGCCCATGACCGAGGATGACCTGTGCACCGTGCTGGCCGACTCGTCAGGGCGCTCCTTTGCCAGCGAGATCGCACTTTGGGTGCACGGCGTCGAAGCACTGCCGCTGAAGAAACTGCTGGAACGCCAGGGCATCGACGTGCACGAAGAGCCGGCGCCGATCGCGCAGCGCCTTGGACTGCGCCTGGGCGATGGGCCCGGGGTGCAGATCAAGACCGTGCTGCGCGGCGGTGCGGCGGAAAACGCCGGCTTTGCACCCGGCGATGAGTGGCTCGGCGTTGAAGTTGGCCCCGCCAGGACCACGACGCGCTGGCGGCTCACCACACTGGACGATCTGCCGCTTTACGCCGGCACCGCCACGAAGATCGGCGCCCTGGTGGCGCGCGACAAACGCCTTCACCAACTGAGCCTGACGCTGCCAAAGGCCGCCAGCACCTGGCAGTTGACAGTCCATGACAAGCAGCTCGCAGCGCAATGGCTCAATGAAGCCGGAAAGCCCTGAAGCGGGACAGGAAGAGACACAAATGCAAGCAACCGATCACACATACCGGAGAATTCCATGACTTCTGACACCATCACCATCCGCACCGAAGCCGGCAAAGTCGGCGTCATCACCCTGAACCGGCCCAAGCAGCTCAATGCGCTGAACGACCAGTTGATGACGGAACTCGGCGCCGCCCTGAAAGCCTTTGATGCCGACGCCGCCATTGGCTGCATGATCATCACCGGCAGCGAAAAGGCCTTTGCCGCGGGCGCCGACATTGGCGCCATGGCAAGCTACAGCTTCGCCGATGTCTACAAGGGCGACTTCATCACGCGCAACTGGGAACAGATTCGCAGCGTGCGCAAGCCGGTGATCGCGGCGGTCAGCGGCTTTGCGCTGGGCGGCGGCTGCGAGCTCGCGATGATGTGCGACTTCATCATCGCCGCCGAGAACGCCCGTTTCGGTCAGCCCGAAATCAAACTCGGCATCATTCCCGGCGCTGGCGGAACGCAGCGCCTGCCGCGTGCCGTAGGCAAGGCCAAGGCGATGGACCTGGCCCTGACCGGTCGCCTGATGGATGTCACGGAAGCCGAACGCGCCGGCTTGGTCAGCCGCGTCGTTCCGCTGGAAAAACTGATGGAAGAGGCTCTGGGCGCAGCACTGATGATCTGCGACTACTCGCAAATCGCCACGATGGCAGCGAAGGAATCGGTCAACCGGGCCTTCGAGAGCTCGCTCAACGAAGGTGTTCTTTTCGAGCGCCGCCTGTTTCACTCGCTGTTTGCCACCTCTGACCAAAAGGAAGGCATGGACGCTTTCGTCAACAAGCGCAAGGCCAACTTCAAGCATCAGTGAGCGAGCACGGCGTAACAGCCGCGCCAACGGGAAATCGCGTGCGGCTTCCGGTCCTGTCTCGCGCCTGAGCCTCTAGTGGTGGTGGCCGTGCGCGCCATGCACATGCCCATGCGTCACTTCCTCTTCCGTGGCGGGACGAACCTCGGTCACGCTGACATTGAAACGCAGCGCCTTGCCGGCAAACGGATGGTTGCCATCCAGAATGACCTTGTCGCCCTTGACCTTCAAGACGGTAAAGACATGAGACTGCCCATCCTCGCCCTGACCGCGCAATTGCCCGCCGACCTTGACGCCGGGAGGGAACTGGGTCTTGGGAATGGTCTGCACCAAACTCTCGTCGCGCAGCCCGTAGGCGTCCTGCGGCTGCAGTTCCAGCGTGACGCGATACCCGGCCTCCTGTCCGTCCAACGCTTCCTCGATCTTGGCAAAGGTATTGCCATAGCCACCATGTAGATAGGCCATCGGCTCGTCGCTTTGCTCCAGAATCTTGCCCTGCTTGTCGCTGATGGTGTAACGCAAGGTGACGGCGGTGTTTTTCTCAATTTTCATGGGTTTGACAGCATTGGGTGGGTGATGATCGGGTCCGTCATTCTCGCTCCAAAGCGGTGGCGCCATGCAGCCAAGCCCTGCCGCCCGGAGCGAACCGGCAAATTATCAGACAATGCCAGAAATCCAATCCATTTGTCCGATGCAAGACTCCAACTCAAAACTCTCCATGACGCAGGTCCTGCTGTGCGGCGCCGCGATTGTCACGCTGTCCATGGGCATCCGCCACGGCTTCGGGCTGTGGCTGCAGCCGGTGACACAAAGCCAAGGCTGGAGCCGCGAGACTTTTGCCTTTGCCATCGCGATCCAGAATCTGGCCTGGGGGGTTTCCGGCATCTTCGCCGGCATGGTGGCAGACCGGCTGGGTGCATTCAAAGTCATCGTCGGCGGCGCGGTCCTGTATGCGCTCGGGCTGCTCGGCATGGCAAGCGCCAGTTCACCGCTGCTGTTTTCGATGACCGCCGGCGTGCTGATCGGGATGGCCCAGGCCGGCACGACTTACGCCGTGATCTACGGCGTGATCGGTCGCAACGTCAGCGCCGACAAGCGCTCCTGGGCCATGGGAGTTGCCGCAGCGGCCGGCTCGTTCGGCCAGTTCCTGATGGTACCAACCGAGGGTTTCCTGATTGGCAGTTTCGGCTGGAAAGAGGCCCTGGTGATCCTGGGGATCGCTTCCCTGATGATGGTGCCGCTGGCCTGGGGCTTGCGCGAACCGGGTTTCAGCGGCGGCTCCATCGTCCAGCGCGAGCAGACCATCCTGCAGGCCGTAACGGAGGCGTTTCGCTACCCGAGTTTTCAGTTGCTGATGGCCGGCTATTTTGTCTGCGGCTTTCAGGTTGTCTTCATCGGCGTCCACATGCCAAGCTACCTGCGCGACAAGGGGTTGTCGCCACAGGTGGCCAGCTATGCGCTGGCGCTGATCGGCCTGTTCAATGTTTTCGGCACATACGCAGCGGGCATGCTCGGGCAGCGGATGCAGAAGAAGAACATCCTGGCCTTCATCTACTTCACGCGTGCCATCGCCATCAGTCTGTTCCTGCTGGCGCCGCTATCGCCGCTGAGCGTCTACATCTTCTCCGGCGTCATGGGGCTGCTCTGGCTCTCGACCGTTCCGGCAACCAATGCGACGGTGGCGCAGATCTTCGGCGTGGCGCATTTGTCGATGCTCAGCGGTTTCGTGTTTTTCAGCCACCAGATCGGATCCTTCATGGGTGTGTGGCTCGGCGGATACCTGTATGACCGCACAGGAAACTACGACGCAGTCTGGTACATCGCCATTGCCCTTGGCGTGCTGGCGGCGTTGGTGAACCTGCCGATCAAGGAAACGTCCATCAACCGCAATGCCGCCATGCAGGCAACGTGAAGCCGTGAAGCGCAGACACAGGATCGGACTTTACGGCTTGGCACTTTGCGTGCTGCTGCTGGTGTTTTCGCTCTACGGTCGGCCTGATTTTCTGGTCACGCTGGCCAATCAGATCTGGTCCTGTTTCTAGAACGCCGCATGCCCGATCGATCGCCAACGCTGGTCACGCCGGACCCCGGACCGGTATCAGACTGGGTCAAACGCTGGACGCACCTGCTGGCGCCGCGCACAACCGTCCTGGATATCGCGTGCGGCAACGGGCGCCACATGAAGTGGTTCACCCAGCACGGCCACATGGTCACTGGCGTTGATCGATCGGCGCCGGCGATTGCAGTCGCGAAACAATTCGGCGAGACTGTTCTTGCTGACATTGAGAACGATCCCTGGCCGCTGATCGAAGGCGCGCAGGTCCGTCAATTCGGCTGCGTTGTCGTCACCAACTATTTGTGGCGGCCCCTGTTCCCGGCTATCGTCCAGAGTCTGGCTCCCGGTGGCGTCTTGATCTATGAGACTTTCACGCAGGGAAATGAAACGATTGGAAAACCCTCCAATCCGGATTTTCTCCTGCGTCCGGCCGAGCTGCTGGCGGTTTTCGGCACATTTCATGTCGTCGCGTTTGAGGAAGGTTTCCTCGACGATCCTGCACGCTTCGTGCAGCGGATCACCGCAGTGCGGCCTGCTGCGGGATTGGCAGGTGCGCCGCCCTGTGCGCTGGGGCCCCGCCGCTC
>CAIKMZ010000047.1 GCA_903828665.1 uncultured beta proteobacterium | reverse complement strand
GGGCGCGGGACGCATTTTGATCCCGATGTGGTCGACGCCTTCGTCGCGCTGGGTCCGACCTTCGAGGCCATCTCAGTGCGCTTTGCCGATACCGACCTGGAAATCTGGCAAAAGGCCGAATACCTCTCTTACATTCTCTAGCAGGATCCGCGCCGGCTCACAATATCGGATTGACTTGATTAGCAACAAGTCAACCCGATGTAATGCGAACTAGGCTTGTCCGCCAATGAGGAGCGTGTCATGCAATCGATTCGTCCCGCCGCTGTCGCTGGCGCCTTTTATCCCGGGCAACCGTCTGTGCTGTCAAAGACGGTTCTGGCGCTGCTGGCCGATGCATCCCCCGACCGCAACGACGCTGTGGTTCCCAAGGCGCTCATCGTGCCCCATGCCGGGTACATCTACTCAGGCGCCACGGCTGCGCTGGCTTATGCGCGACTGACTGGCGCACGCAGCCAGATCCGGCGCGTCGTGCTGCTCGGCCCGGTCCACCGGGTCCCGGTGCGCGGCCTGGCACTGCCAGGCGTTGCCGCCTTTGAGACGCCTTTGGGCAAAGTCCCGATTGACCAGGCTGCGGTTGCGGCGCTGACGGATCTGCCCCAGGTTGTCGTGAGCGCGCCCGCGCATGCGCGCGAACACGCGTTGGAAGTTCAATTGCCGTTCCTGCAATCGGTGCTCGATGATTTCAAACTGGTGCCGCTGGCCGTCGGCAACGCAACACCGGCGGAAGTGGCGCAGGTGCTCGAAGCGCTCTGGGGCGGACCGGAGACGCTGATCGTGATCAGCACCGACCTGTCGCACTTCCTGCCGTATGGCGCGGCCCAGACGCTGGACCGTGATACGGTACAGCACATCATGAATTTCGATGGCGCACTGACGCACGAGCAGGCCTGCGGCGGCACGCCGGTCAACGGACTGCTGCTGGCAGCCAAACGACACGGCCTGCGGGTCCAGTTGCTGGGGCTGTGCAACTCGGGTGACACGGCCGGTGACAAGGACCGCGTCGTCGGCTATGCCGCCTTCGCCTTCGTCGCAGGCCAGGATGACGGCCGCACCCAGGCCATCGACCGCGGCGCAACACTGCTGCCGATTGCCCGCGCGGCGATCTCGCGCACGCTGGGACAGGCCCTGACCGCCGCCGAAGATGCGCCCTGGCTGCAGCAGGCGGGCGCCAGCTTTGTCACGCTGACCCAGAGCGGCCAGTTGCGCGGCTGTATCGGCTCGCTCGAGGCACGCCGCTCGCTGCTGTCCGACATCAAGGCCAATGCGGTCGCGGCGGCAATGCATGATCCGCGCTTCGCACCGCTGACGGCGGCCGAGTTGACGCAGACCGAGATCGAAGTCTCGGTGCTGTCGCCGATGCAGCCGATGCGCTTTGACAGCGAGGCGCAGGCGCTGGCGCAATTGCGCCCCGGCATCGACGGTGTGCTGTTCGAATACCAGCAGTACCGCAGCACCTTTTTGCCGCAGGTCTGGGAGCAGTTGCCTTCGGCACCGCAGTTCATGGCCCATCTCAAGCACAAGGCCGGTCTGCCTGCCGATTTCTGGGCCCAGGGCGTGCGCCTGCAGCGCTACTCGGTGGACAAATGGCGAGAAGCCGACTACGGGAAGGCGGGCCCGTGATGCAGGACGCGCACTACCCGGCGCGCTACTGGCACCGGATCGACGATGGCCGCCTGCAGTGCGACCTGTGTCCGCGCGACTGCAAGCTCCACGAAGGCCAGCGCGGCGCCTGCTTCGTCCGCGCGCGCCAAGGCGACCAGATGGTGCTGACCACGTACGGCCGCTCCTCGGGCTTTTGCATCGATCCGATCGAAAAGAAGCCGCTGAACCACTTCTACCCGGGCAGCAGCGTGCTGTCGTTCGGCACGGCCGGCTGCAATCTGGCCTGCAAGTTCTGCCAGAACTGGGACATCAGCAAGTCGCGCGACATGGACCGCCTGATGGACCAGGCCACGCCCGACGCAATCGCCGACGCGGCACGCCAATACGGCTGCAAGAGCGTGGCCTTCACCTACAACGACCCGGTGATCTTTGCCGAATATGCGATGGACGTGGCCGATGCCTGCCACGCGCACGGAATCCAGACCGTGGCGGTGACCGCAGGCTACCTGCATGCGCCGGCACGCCGCGATTTCTTCGCCAAGATCGACGCCGCCAACGTGGACCTGAAGGCATTCAGCGACGACTTCTACTTCAAGCTCACCGGTTCGCATCTGCAGCCGGTGCTCGACACGCTCGTGTATCTGCGCCACGAGACCGGGGTCTGGTTCGAGATCACCACGCTGTTGATCCCGGGCCACAATGACTCGGACGCCGAACTCACTGCGCTGTGCCGCTGGGTCCACCAGCGCCTTGGCGCGGAAGTGCCGCTGCACTTCTCGGCTTTTCATCCCGACCACCGGATGCGCGACGTGCCCGCCACGCCGCCGGCAACGCTGGTACGCGCGCGCAACATCGCGCGCAAGGAGGGCTTGCAACATGTCTATACCGGCAACGTTCACAACGCCGAGGGTGACACCACGTTCTGCCCGCACTGCGCAGCGCCGCTGATCGTGCGCGACTGGTATCTGATCAAGGAGTACCGGCTCGACGCCGCCGCCTGCTGTCCCGATTGCGGCGCGCCGCTGGCCGGGCGATTCGACGCACAGGCCGGGCACTTCGGCCGCCGGCGCATACCGGTCTCGATCGCGGCGTGAACCCAGGGAGCGCTCTGCCATGAACCCAAGCCGCAAGGAACTGGTCCTGATACCGGTCGACGAAGCCGCTATCGAGGGTCTGCTGGAACTGCCGGCCAACGCGCAGGGCATTGTGCTGTTCGCGCACGGCAGCGGCAGCAGCCGCCATAGTCCACGCAACAACAGGGTGGCGCGGGTCCTGCACGAAGCCGGCATCGGCACGCTGTTGCTGGACCTGCTGACGGTCGCCGAAGACCTCGACTACCAGACCCGCTTCGACATCGACTTGCTGACGCGCCGCCTGCTGGTTGCCACTTGCTGGGTCCGGCTGCAGGCCTCGACGCGGCATCTGGCCATCGGCTACTTTGGCGCCAGCACCGGGGCCGCGGCCGCGCTCCAAGCTGCAGCTGCCTGGGGCAAGGAGATTCAGGCCGTGGTCTCGCGCGGCGGCCGCCCGGACCTGGCCGGCAGCCACGATCTGGCCGAGGTCAAATCGCCGACGCTGCTGCTGGTCGGATCGCGGGACCAAGAGGTGCTCGAACTTAACCGCGAGGCCTATGAGCAACTGCAATGCAGCAAGGAGCTCAGCATCATTGCCGGCGCCACGCATTTGTTCGAGGAAGCTGGCACATTGGAGCAGGTGGCCAGCCAGGCGAGCGTGTGGTTCAGCCGCTACCTCAAGGCTGCGCCCGCAGGCTGACAGTCTGCCGCTCACGCTCCCTTGAGCAGTTCAATCACCTCCTCGTCTTCCACCTGGTCGAAATGACGGTAGAACTGACCCACCGCCTGGAAGAACTCGGGCGTTTGCAGGCACACCACCTCGTCGGCCAGCGCCGCCACCTTGGCCACGGTATCGGGCGGCGCCACCGGCACCGCGCAAATCAGCCGGGCAGGCTTGTCCGCCCGCAGCCCATGCAGCGCTGAAATCATGGTGGCACCGGTAGCCAGACCGTCGTCGATCACGATCACGATGCGCCCGGCCGGGTCGCGCGGCGCGCGGATCGGCGTGTACTGGGCGCGACGCCGGGCAATGGTCTGCAATTGCCGGCGTTTTTCAGTCTCGATGTAAGCCGTGTCGGCGCCATAGGCCTGCGCGTAGTCGGCCAGATAGGTCCAGCCGCTTTCGTTGACCGAACCAATCGCCAGTTCCGGCTGCTGCGGCGCCCGCAGCTTGCGCACCAGCACCACGTCGAATTCACCCTTGAGTCGCTCGGCGATGATGCGCCCCATCCGCACGGCGCCGCGCGGAATCGCCAGCACCAGCGGGTTCTGGCCCCAGTAGGCCATGAGCCGCTCGGCCAGTCGGCGGGCCGCGTCTTCGCGGTCGAAAAACATGATTGAACTCCTTGGCCTTGTGCACTGCGTCGGGTTCCCAGTTTGGGTTGTCGACCCGATACCGACTTGATTTATCGCAACATGACACGGGTGTCGGTGACTATTCTCCAAAGCATATGGCTTGGCGTGGTGTTCATCCTTGGAGTCGACATGAAAACTGATGCAGACCTGAAAAATGACGTGCTGACCGAGTTGTCCTGGGATCCGGTGGTGCCGGAGGCCAAGGTCGGCGTAGCCGTGCATGACGGCGTCGTGACACTGACCGGACATCTCGATACCTATGCGGAAAAGATCGCAGCCAAACGCGCCGTCGAACGTGTGACAGGCGTGAAGGCGATCGCGCTCGAAATGGAAGTTGTCCCGCAGGGTGTCCACGCGCGCAGCGACACCGAAATCGCGCTGGCCATCGAGCACGCACTGGGCTGGAACGCCTCGGTGCCCAAGGACCGGGTCAAGGTGGCAGTGGAAAAGAGCTGGGTGACACTGAGTGGCGAACTCGACTGGAATTTCCAGCGCCGAGCTGTCGAACGCATGCTGCGGCCGCTCAAGGGGGTGGTCGGCATCACCGACAACATCACGCTCAAGACTTTGCCGGTGCCGGTCAACCTCGCCACCCGCATTCAGGACGCGCTGGTGCGCCAGGCCTCGCGCGAAGCGCGGCGCATCGACATCTCGATGGACGGCAGCGTGGTGACGCTGCGCGGACGCGTGCATTCCTGGGCCGAAAAAAACGCAGCCGAGGGCGCAACGTGGTCGGCCCCAGGCGTAAGCCGCGTTAACAACGAATTGACGGTCGAGGCCTAGGTGTCGCCATGACCACGCGACTGAAGGACTTCGCCACATCGCAGGTCGCGGTCGTCGAGCCGGAGACCTCGGCACTGGTCGTGTCCCGACTCATGCGCCGGCACCACATCGGCGCGCTCGTGGTGGTGGAGGCCGGCGGCACGAACCGGCCCATCGGCATCGTTACCGATCGCGACTTGGTGCTTGAACTGATGAGCGAGGGCCTGGACCCCGAGGTCTTCACCGCTGGTGACATCATGTCGGTCGATCTGGTGCTGGCCGACCCCGAGATGGATGCGATGGACGCCGTGCAACTGATGAAGACGAACCGGTTGCGTCGACTGGTTCTTGCCGACAAGAACGGCGCGCTGGCAGGCATCGTCACCATGGAGGACGTGCTGCTGCTGCTGACGCGCGAACTGGCCAACCTGACCAGCGGCATCGCTGGCGCCAGGGACCGCGAAGTGCGGGAACGGGCCTGAGGCAGCCACCGCTCACGCACAGACCCACACCGAGTCGCCCATGGACATTCCGCCTGTCATTCACAAGACCGCTTCCGACCTGCGCGTGCGACCTCACTGGACCGACTATGAAGGCGCTCGAAAGCAAGACGTCTGGGGCGAGGCACGACGTGCCTTGCAGGGCCTGCCCGGTGGCGGACTGAACATCGGCTTCGAGGCGGTGGATCGTCATGCCCAGGGCCGTCGGCGCGCGCACTGCGCCTTGCGCTTTGTCGCGCGTGACGCAGACGCGCTCGAATTGAGCTATGGCGAACTGGCGCCCTTGAGCAACCGCTTCGCAAACGTCCTGCAACAGCTCGGCATCGGCAAGGGCGACCGCCTGTTCGTGCTGGCCGGACGGCTGCCGGCCCTGTACATCGCGATACTGGGTGCGCTGAAGAACGGCACGGAAGCGGGCGCGCGCCGGTTCGCTGCGCAGTTCGGAAATGTCAGACCCGAGCATCACCGTCACAAATCTGGGAGAGCAGGGCGCGCAGGCGGTGTTCGGCGTGATCTACCCACCGCAGGTCGCACTCGTTGGTCTTGGCGCCATCACCGTTCGACCCTGGGTCGAGGCGGGTGCCGTGTGCGCAGCGCCGCTGCTCACCGCCAGTCTGGCGGCCGACCACCGGGTTTCGGATGGGCACCAGGGAGCGCTGTTCCTGATTGAACTGCGCGAACGTCTGCAGGAGCCGCAGGCACTGGCCGAGGCCGTACCCACGCCCGCCGCTGCGCAGGAGAAGACACCATGAAACCGGACCGAAGCACCCTGATCCAGGAGTCCATCCATTTGCTCCAGGCCATCGCGCCCGAGCTTGACGCCGACACGCTGGCGCCCGAGCGTCCGCTGCGCCAGCAACTAGATCTGGATTCAATGGACCGGCTCAATTTCTTGGTCGCCCTGCACCAGCGCTTTCAGGTCGAAATTCCGGAATCGGACTAGGCGCAACTCCGTTCGCTGGACAACGTGGCAGACTACCTGTCAGCCAAGCTGGCATAGGCCGCTTGGAAACCGGCGCTGCCTATGGCGCCATGGAAGTCACCATGAACAAGAAGATCCGTGATCTGCTCGACCAGATCGCCGCGTTGGAAGATGATCTGCGCGCCACGGTGCAGGAACAGGAAGCCAGCGCGCTGTTCGAAATCCGGGGCAAGCGTATCGAGTTCGAGGCCTCGGTGCGTGACACGCACCGGCGTCTCAAGCAGGGGTTCTTCCGCTGGCTGGTGACGAACCGGCCGCAAAACCTCATCACCGGGCCCATCATCTACGGCATGATCTTGCCGCTGCTGATGCTCGACCTGTGCGTGAGCTTTTACCAGGCCACCTGTTTCCCGATTTACGGAATCACCAAGGTGCGCCGCGGCGACTACATCGTGTTTGACCGCCAACAGCTCGGCTACCTCAACTTCATTGAAAAGTTTCATTGCACCTACTGTGCCTATGGCAACGGCCTGATTGCCTACATCGCCGAGATCATCGGACGCACCGAGGAGTATTTCTGTCCGATCAAACATGCGCGCAAGGTGCTGGGCAAGCACTCGCGCTATGCCCGCTTCCTGGGTTATGGCGATGCCGCCGACTACCACGCCAGGCTGGAGGAATACCGCGTCAACCTGGGCAAACAACCGCCGGCAGGGCAAGCCTGAAGCTTGCTGCGCTGGCAATACCCGATGACATCGCGGCGTCACTTGCCGGGAAACACGGCGCGCACCAGCCGGCCGGCCGACAACTGGCATTCGCCCTCACCGCCGCCCGCCATGCCCTGCGCCGGTTCAACGAGATGGAAACGACAACGCATGCGCTGCTGGTCAGGCGCTTCCAGTGTCGCCACAACCTTGCCCGAATAATGTGTGAGGAACTGGGTTGTCGGGTACGCTGCGCCAGCGTAGCCACCCCAGTACGGCCAGTCATACCAACCCGAACGCCAGTGCGTCCACAGCGGGTTGAGCATGTCGGCGCGCGTCTGTTGCGTGATCTGGAAGAAGCGCCCGAAAAAGATCTGACCGGGCAACACGGCCTGCATGCTGCCGGTGATGCCGCCATCGGTGCTCGTCCAGCTGAAGCTCACCGGCTCTTCGGCTGCGCCCGCACCCGACATCTGGCCTCCGCCGATGCCGGTCGTCGTACAGGCCGTCAGGACCGCAAGCGAGAACAACAGACCTGAAAGAAATTTCGCGCTTTCCATACGCTACCCCCTTGGTGAATCGAAAACGATCCCATGTGTCCGCGCCACAGCGTGTCTTCATTCTAGGAACAGATCAGGCCCGATGCCATGCGCGATCGCAATGCCCACGCCGTCGTCATCAAACCAAAACATCGGGGGCGTGCGCCTGCAGCAAGCATTCTTGAAAGGCGCGCGTCGCCCGTGACGGCTGCGGCGTGCGCCGCACGATGCAGAAGAAACTGCACAGGTAGCGAAACAGCTCCGGCTTGACGGCACGCATCTGGCCGGAGGCGACAAAGGCCTGCGCGTAATGGTCGGGCAAGAAGCCCAGGTACTTGCCCGACAGTATCAGGGTGGCAATCGATTCCTGGTCGTAGCCGGTGGCCTTGCGTTGCAGCCGCTTCTGCTGGCTGATTTCCATGTTCGGGGAGTGGTAACCCAAGCCCGCAAAGTCATGCGCACGCAACCCGTCCCAATCACTCGGCTCCTGCGCCGCGTGCCCATCCTGAAACAAGGCATGCTGCGTGCCGCAGTACAGGTACATGGTTTCGGTGAACAGTTCGTCGTAGGAAAGCGTGTCCGAACTGCGGTGACCGGGGATCACACCGATCTGAAACTGCCCATCGAGTACGCCGCGCTCGATCGTGTTCAAAGGCGCGACATGCAGGTGCAGACTGACTTCCGGTGCCAGTTCGGAAAACCGGGCAATGGCGGCACCGATGTGAGCGGCCGGGTTGCTGGCCGTCTTGTCAAACACGGCAATATTGAGTTGCCCGCCCATGCGGCGATGAATCTCATCGACGCTCCCGCGAAACGCATCAACGCCAGCCAGCAGACGCAGTGTTTCGGCGTAGATCTGCTCGCCTTCGGCTGTCAAGGCAAATCCGGCACGACCGCGGCGGCAGAGGTTCAGACCGAGGCGGGTCTCCAGGTCCTTAACATGACGGCTGATGGTGGAAGTACCGATGTTGAGTTCGAGTTCGGCTGCAGCCATGCCGCCGCATTCGACCACGCTCTTGAAGACGCGTAGCAGACGGATGTCCATGTCACTCAACTGGCCCAGGGCGGCTCGACTTTTTACTTGCATAAATTTGCAACTGAATAGTGATACTTATACATTTATAAGAGTAACAGACTGGCCCAGAATCGCCAATTCGTACCCCCCCTCTCAGGAGACAGCATGGACATGAACGACGCACAACACCTGGGCACATCCCGCACCGACGCCGCTTGGCTGGACGCGCACTGGATGCCTTTTACCGCCAACCGCGAGTTCAAGGCTGCTCCGCGCATGATGGTGAGCGCCAAGGGCTGTTATTACACCGACAACCACGGCAAACAGATCTTCGACGGCCTGTCCGGTCTCTGGTGTTGTGGCCTTGGTCACGGGCGCGCGGAGCTCACTGAAGCGGCGACACGCCAACTCGCCACGCTTGACTACTCGCCGGCCTTCCAGTTCGGGCACCCGCTGTCCTTTGCCCTGGCGAACAAGCTCAAAGAACTGACGCCGGCCGGGCTCGACTATGTGTTCTTTACCGGTTCAGGTTCGGAATCGGCCGACACCTCGCTCAAGATGGCGCGTGCCTACTGGAGGGCCAAAGGGCAGGCCAGCAAGACACGCCTGATCGGGCGCGAAAAGGGTTACCACGGCGTCAACTTCGGCGGCATCTCGGTCGGTGGCATCGTCGGCAACCGCAAGACCTTCGGCCAGGGCATCGAAGCCGATCATTTGCCGCACACGCAACTGGCCAGCAACGCCTTCTCGCGCGGCATGCCCGACAAGGGTGCCGAACTCGCGGACGACCTGCTCAAGCTGATTGCGCTGCACGACGCCAGCAATATCGCAGCCGTGATCGTCGAGCCCTTCTCCGGATCGGCCGGCGTCGTGATTCCGCCCAAGGGCTATCTGCAGCGCCTGCGCGACATTTGCACCGCCAACAACATCCTGCTGATCTTTGACGAAGTGATCACCGGGTTCGGCCGAGCTGGCGCCTACACCGGCGCTGAAGCATTCGGCGTGACACCCGACATCATGAACATCGCCAAGCAGATTACCAACGGCGCGCAGCCGATGGGCGCCGTGCTGGCCAAGAAGGAAATCTACGACACCTTCATGGCGCAGGGTGGTCCTGACTACATGCTCGAATTCGCGCACGGCTACACCTACTCGGCCCATCCGGTTCCGTGCGCCGTCGGACTGGCCACGCTGGACCTGCTGGTCAAGGAAAACATGGTCGACAGGGTCAAGGCTCTCGCGCCCCACTTCGAGAATGCGGTGCACAGCCTCAAGGGTGCCAAGCACGTCACCGACATCCGCAACTTCGGACTGGCCGCCGGCCTGACCATCGCTGCCCTGCCGGGAGAGCCAGCACGCCGACCTTATGACATTGCCATGGCGATGCTGAAGAAGGGCTTCTACGTGCGCTACGGTGGCGATACCATCCAGCTCGCACCCCCTTTCATCACAACACCGGCGCAGATCGACAGCCTGATCAATGCGCTGGGCGAATGCATCAACCAGACTGCTTGAAGACCTCACCATGCAAAACCTTCCCCTGATTCAACACCTGATCGACGGCCAGCTGGTCGCTGGCGGCAGCCGCTCGCAAGACGTCTTCAACCCGGCCACCGGCATGGCTGAAAAACGTGTCCTGCTGGCCGACAGGCTGACGGTCGAACAGGCCATTGCCTCGGCCCATGCTGCCTATCCTGCCTGGCGCGCAACGCCACCGCTGAAACGCGCGCGCGTCATGAGCAAGCTCAAGACTTTGCTCGAGGACAACGCCGACCAGATCTGCGCCCTGGTCACGGCCGAACACGGCAAGGTTCTGAGCGACTCTCTGGGCGAGCTGCAACGCGGCATCGAAAACGTCGAGTATGCGAGCTACGCGCCCGAACTGCTCAAAGGGGAGCACAGCCGCAACGTCGGCCCCGGCATGGATTCGTGGAGCGAGTTTCAGGCGCTCGGCGTCACCGCCGGCATCACACCGTTCAATTTTCCCGTCATGGTGCCGCTGTGGATGTGGCCCATGGCCGTGGTCTGCGGCAATACCTTCATTCTCAAACCGTCTGAGCGCGACCCCAGCAGTGCGCTGCTGGTGGCCGAGCTGGCGCTGCAGGCCGGCTTGCCGCCAGGCGTTCTCAACGTGGTTCACGGCGACAAGGAGGCGGTGGACACACTGCTGACCGATAAGCGCGTGCAGGCCATCAGTTTTGTCGGATCAACCCCGATTGCCGAATACATCTATGCCACTGGTTGCGCGCACGGCAAGCGCGTGCAGGCCCTTGGCGGCGCCAAGAACCACGCGGTGGTCATGCCCGACGCCGACGTGCCGAACGCGGTCAGCGCCCTGATGGGAGCGGCCTACGGTTCCTGCGGCGAGCGCTGCATGGCGATTCCGCTCGTGGTGGCTATCGGCGATGCAACGGCGGACGCTGTGGTGGCAGGTCTGAAGGTCGAGATCGCCAAGATGAAGGTCGGCCCCGGCACCGATGCGAGCAGTGACATGGGGCCACTGGTGACACAAACGCATTTCGAGAAGGTCAAGGGCTATGTCGATCAGGGTGTGGCCGAAGGCGCGACGCTGGTGGTCGATGGCCGCGGTGTCAAGGTGGCCGGGCATGAGAGCGGCTACTTTCTGGGCGCCTGCCTGTTCGACCATGTCAAGCCGGGCATGAAAATCTACCAGGAAGAGATCTTCGGCCCCGTGCTGGGCGTGATGCGGGTCGCGACGCTGGGCGAGGCGATGGACCTGATCAACGCTCACGAATACGGCAACGGCACCTGCATCTTTACGCGCGACGGTGAGGCAGCACGCTACTTTAGCGACCACATTCTGGTCGGCATGGTCGGCATCAATGTGCCGCTGCCGGTGCCAGTGGCCTACCACTCGTTTGGGGGCTGGAAGCGGTCGGTATTTGGGGATCTGCACGCCTATGGCCCGGACGCCGTGCGTTTTTACACCAAGCGAAAGACCATCACGCAGCGCTGGCCATCGGCCGGAGTGCGCGAAGGCGCCGTGTTCAGCTTCCCGACCAACCGCTAAAGCAGCGCCGCCGCCTGTCAGGCTGCAGTACGCCGGCTTTCTTCCGCCTTGGCTTCGTCCAGCAGCCAGTGGCGCAAGGCCTCAACGGCCGGTCGGTTGGCGATCGCTTCGGGCGTCACGATGTAGTAGGCATTCTGCTGCTCCAGCACAATGTCAAAGGGTGCGACCAACCGACCCTGGGCAATCGCGTCAGCGACCAGCGGTTTGGACGCCAGGGCAATACCGAGGCCGTCCACAGCCGCCACAAAGGCCAGGCCGGAATCGCTGAAATGCGGGCCAGCGCTGCTGTCTACGCCGCTCACGCCAGCCAGCCGGAGCCACTCTGCCCAGCTCGGCCGTGCGCGTTCGTTGGCAATCGAATCATCGTGAAGCAGTACTTGGTTCCTTAGATCGGCTGGCTCGCGCAAAGGGGTGTTGGCATGCAACAGCTTCGGACTGCACACGGCGATGTAGTCAGACCCGAACATACGGTCAACTCGAAAACCGGGATAAATTCCTGAACCAAAGCGTATGACCACCTGCGAGTCTTCCTCGCGCAGGTCAACACTGTCGAAAACCGGTGCAGCCACCGACTGTTCGGCATCAATGGTGTCGCGGGAGCGAATGATGTGCAGATTCACATCCGGCTGGGCTAACGTAAAGCGGCGCAATCGCGGCACCAGCCAGCGGGTTGCAAATGAGGATGGTGCAACCACCAGCAAGCGACCGGTGGCAGCATGCTCATGAGCACTTTCTACGGCGACGGCAAAGCACTCCAGGCCCTCGCGCACCTTGGGCAGCATGGCCTGCCCTTGTGATGTCAGCTCCAATGCGCGCGGCAAACGACGAAATAGCGGCAGATCAAGAAACTCTTCAAGCGATTTGATCTGGTGGCTCACAGCGGTGGGCGTCACCGACAGCTCATTCGCCGCTTTCTTGAAGCTCAGGTGACGCGCGGCCGCTTCGAAAGCGCGCAGGGCATTCAGCGGTGGCAGTCGATAGGACATGGATGAGTTTTTCTTCAGTGCCAGATGAGAATTCATCGTTTGCTGCGATGCAACATCTCCATTATCGTTGCGGCGTGCTTTCAAAAGAAGCCAATTCAAAAGAAAGATCCGAACCCATGGAACCCAATTATCTTGTTATTGAAGACCTCGTTCGCCAGGCGCGCCAGCAGCGCAGCCAGGACTTGGGACTGATGATTTCCGCCGGCTGGAACTGGTGCATGAAGCTATTCCGAAGCATCCACAACACCAAACGTCCGCAGACAGCGCTGTGGCGCGTCCTGCCTCCTTGATCATTCGTTTGACTTCAAATCAGGAATTTCCATGAAGAACTTTTTCAGCATCGTCAACCTGGTCATCGGGGTACTCGCCTTTCTGATCGGCTTCGCGCTTCTGCGCGGTTTCTCCCAAGACTTCGGCTATGCCGGCGCCGGCTTTTTGGCTGTCGCCATCTCAGTGGCGTGCCTCTGGCTTGCCAAGGAATCCGTGCTTCCAACACAAAGGCAGCCGTCCTGAAGCGCTACGCGGGACCTTGCATGGGGCCGGTTGAATCGGCCCCATTGCGCTGACTTGATGGGGAGCCCACCACAAACCAGGGGCAGACCTGGCTATTAGTTATGCGAATGAAGCGGCTGAGATATTAATTATTGTTCTCAGACATCGGTTCATGCAAGACACTGCGTCCTTTCACAGCTATCTCAGGAGAACAGCATGCTGATCGGATGCCCCAAGGAAATCAAGAACCACGAATACCGCGTCGGTCTCACCCCTGCCAGTGTCCGCGAGTTGGTCGCACACAAGCACCAGGTTCTGGTGCAAGCTGGCGCTGGCGCCGCCATCGGCCTGAGCGACGAGCAATACAAGGCCGCCGGCGCGATACTGGTGGCCGATGCCACGGAGGTGTTCGCCAAGGCCGACATGATCGTCAAGGTCAAGGAACCGCAGCCGCAAGAATGCGCCATGTTGCGTCCAGGCCAAATACTGTACACCTACCTGCATCTGGCACCGGACCCTGAACAGACCGCAGCGCTGGTCAAGTCCGGCGCGATCTGCATCGCCTACGAAACCATCACCGGCCCTGGCGGCGGCCTGCCTTTGCTGGCACCGATGAGCGAGGTGGCGGGTCGCATGGCAGTGCAGGCTGGCGCAGCGCACCTGGAGAAATCCAAGGGTGGCATGGGTATCCTGCTGGGTGGCGTGCCCGGCGTACCGGCAGCCCACGTCGCAATCATTGGCGCTGGCGTCGTCGGCACGCATGCGCTGCAGATGGCAGTCGGCGTCGGGGCGCGGGTCACGGTGCTCGACAAGAGCGTGGACCGCCTGCGCCAGCTTGACCTGATCTTTGGCAACCGCATCAGCACGGTCTATTCGAACGCGCAGAGTGTGGAAGACGCCGTGCTGGACGCCGATCTGGTCATCGGCGGTGTACTGGTTCCGGGCGCGGCAGCACCAAAATTGGTGACGCGCAGCATGATTTCGCGCATGAAGAAAGGCGCGGTCGTGGTCGACGTCGCAATCGACCAAGGCGGCTGCTTCGAGACCTCGCACGCCACGACCCATGCAGATCCGACTTACGTCGTCGACGGCGTGGTCCACTATTGCGTGGCCAACATGCCCGGCGCTGTGGCTCGCACTTCGACCTTTGCCCTCAATAATGCAACCATCGGCCATGCCGTGGCGCTCGCCGACAAGGGCTGGAAGCAAGCACTCAAGGACAACGAGCATCTGAAGAACGGTCTCAACGTTGCGAACGGCCAGGTCACTTACGAAGCCGTGGCGCGTGATCTCGGCTACACCTATGTCAGCGCGGACAGCCTGCTCGGCTGATCACATCCGCCAATAGAGGGAGGCCGCATCGGCACTTCTGACAAAGGCCCGCGTTGCGGGCCTTTTTGCGTTCGATCGGGTGCGTTCAGTCCGTTTTGCGGCGAAAAACACGGATCAGACAAAGTGTCGGCGGCAATCTGGCAGTTCGAAGCCGCGCGATGACAGTTGAGGATTGGCACTCCCGCCTGGACCGAGTAACCGTTATGACCGTGGTAAACGGAAAACTCGGGTAAATTGCGCGCATGTCTTTGTCCGATCTGACCCTCCGAGCGCAAGCCCCCAATTTTTCACCTTCCGAATTCCGTCAATCACTGGCGATGTTCGCTACCGGCGTGACGATCGTGACCGCGCGTACCGCCGAAGGTGCGCTGGTGGGGCTGACAGCGAACTCGTTCAATTCGGTGTCGCTGGCGCCACCGCTGGTGCTCTGGAGTCTGGCGCAGGCCGCCGCCTCGCTGCCCGCCTTCAGCACGGGCTCGCATTACGCGATCAACATCCTGGCGGCTGATCAACAGGCTTTGGCAAAACGGTTTGCCGCCAAGGGCATTGACCGCTTTGCCGACGTCGCGTTCGAAGAAGGCGCTGGCGGCGCGCCCATACTGGCCGGCGCGGCCGCGACGTTTGAATGCTTCAACCGCAGTCGCTACTTCGAAGGCGACCATGTCATCTTTGTCGGCGAAGTCGAGCGCTGCTCGTACCGCGCCGGTGCGTCACCCTTGTTGTTCCACGGCGGCAAGTTCTATACCGAGCACCCGTTGTAATTAGCCCAGCGCCAGCGACAATCCTGGCGTGCCGGTTGCTCGCCCAAATTGGCGGCACATCTATCAAACAAGCCTGCATTCATGACAAGCCGAAAAGATCACCTCGATACCCTGGCGGTCAGCCTGCTGCTGGGGTGCTGCCTGTTTTGGGGTTTTCAGCAGGTGCTGGTCAAGGCCACCATCCCGGACTTGCCGCCTGTCTTTCAGGCTTGTCTGCGTTTCATCGGCGCGACGGTCCTGCTCTGGCTGTGGTGCCTGTGGCGTAGCGTGCGCCTGTTCGAGCGTGACGGTTCGCTCGTTCCGGGTCTGGCAGCGGGCTGCCTGTTTGCCCTGGAGTTCGCCTGTCTGTATACCGGACTGCAATTTTCGTCGGCCTCGCGTTTGACCGTTTTTCTGTACACCGCGCCGTTCTGGGTGGCGGTTCTGCTGCCGTTCTTTGTGCCGTCCGAAAGATTGCGCTCACTGCAATGGCTGGGCTTGGGGCTGGCCTTTGCAGCCGTCGGGTTTGCGCTGCGCGATGCCTGGGGTTCGGCCAGCCCGCCTGACCAATGGCGAGGTGACCTTTTGGCGCTGGCCGCTGGCGGTTTCTGGGGCCTGACCACGGTCGTCATGCGCAGCACCGGGTTGACACGGGTTTCACCCGAGAAACTCCTCTTTTACCAGGTCGGCGTCAGCGCTGTCGTGCTGCCGTTCCTGTCGCTGCTGCTGGGTGAGCACTGGGTCTGGACTTTCAGCGTCTTTGCCGGAATTTCCCTGGCGACGCAAACGGTTGTCGGCGCCTTCGCCAGTTACCTAGCCTGGATGTGGATGCTCGGGCGCTACCCGGCGACCAGGATTTCAGCCTTCGTCTTCCTGACGCCCGTCTTTGCCCTGCTCTTTGGTTCGCTCTGGCTGCATGAGCCGGTGACGATCAATCTGATCATCTCGCTGGCCATGGTGGCGGCCGGCATCATGCTGGTCAACCGCAAGGCGGCCCCCTAGGCCCTCGCTTTACAGCACAGCGTCTCGCCGCAACGCTGCAATCGCGTCGGCACCCAGCCCCAATTCGGCCAGCACTTCGTCGGTATGCTCACCGAGCGCCGGCGGAGCGCGACGCAATACTGGCGGCGTGTCCATCAGCCGCAGCGGACTGGCCACCGTCGCGATCGATTCGACTGCAGTTTGCAGGGTCGTCGCCTGCGCTACCGCCTGTTTGACAATCAGACCACGCGCTGCAACCTGTGCGTCGGCAAAAGCCTGGCCCATGTCATTGATCGGGCCACAGGGAACGGCCTTGTCTTCCAGCAGCGCAATCCACTGCGCCGTGCTGCGTGTGAGGGTCAATTCCTGCATCGCGGGAATCAGTTGTTCGCGGTTCTTCACGCGCAGCGTGTTGCTGGCAAAGCGAGGGTCAGCAGCCCACTCGGGATGGTCCGCCGCCTCACAAAAGCGGGCAAACTGGCCATCGTTGCCAACCGCCAGCAGCATGGAGCCGTCTTGCGTCGGAAAATCCTGGTACGGCGCCAGACTCGGGTGACTGTTGCCCTGGCGCTGCGGCACCTGACCGGTGTTGAGAAACCCGGCCGCCTGATTCGCCAGGATCGCCATGCCGACATCAAGCAGTGCCATGTCAATGAACTGGCCGACCCCCGTTCGATGCCGCACCTCAAGCGCTGCCAGGATGGCGCTGCAAGCGTAGACGCCGGTGAACAAGTCGATCAGTGCCACACCGACGCGTTGCGGTCCACCTCCGGGCACGCTGTCGGGGCGTCCCGTGATGCTCATCATGCCGGTCATGGCCTGGATCATCAGGTCGTAGCCGGCACGTTCGGCGTAGGGTCCGTCCTGCCCGAAACCGGTCACAGAACAATAGATCAGTCGAGGGTTGACGGCTTTGAGGCTCTCGTAGTCCAGCCCGTAATGCGCCAGACCGCCGACCTTGAAGTTCTCGACCACTATGTCGCTCTGCGCTGCCATCTGACGGATCAGCGCCTGACCCTGCGCGCTAGACATGTCGATAGTGACCGATCGCTTGTTGCGATTGCAGGCGGTGAAATAGCTGGCCTGATCGGTGTCATTGCCATCACCATCCTTGAGGAAGGGGGGCCCCCAGTGGCGTGTGTCGTCGCCGGCGCCGGGACGCTCGACCTTGATCACGTCGGCACCCAGATCCGCCAGCATCTGGGTGCACCAGGGGCCGGCCAGGACGCGGGACAGGTCCAAGACCTTGATGTGTCCCAGCGCTGCAGGTTTTTCGTTCATTGTTTGGCTTCTCGCTACAAATCAGGACAACTGACGATTTGGGTATCCATTATTTTCAGCATACCCAAGCGTCCGCCGCATCGGTCGGGGCAGTGAGGCCCGCCGACTTGTGCGCACTTGGCACCATGAGGCGGAGCCCTCTGCCCCGACCGATGCCACCACGTCTATGCGCAAAACGAACAGAATCCGGACGCCTTCAATTACCGAACGCCGCAATCCCGGTTTGAGCCCGACCCAGGATCAGGGCGTGGATGTCATGTGTGCCTTCGTAGGTGTTGACCACTTCGAGGTTCACCAGATGGCGGGCAACCCCAAATTCGTCGGAGATGCCGTTGCCGCCCATCATGTCGCGCGCCAGGCGCGCCACGTCGAGCGCCTTGCCGCAGGAGTTGCGCTTCAGGATGGAGGTGATTTCGACCGAAGCCGTGCCTTCGTCCTTCATGCGCCCCAGGCGCAGACAGCCCTGCAGGCCAAGCGCGATCTCGGTTTGCATATCGGCCAGTTTCTTCTGGATCAGTTGATTGGCTGCGAGCGGACGACCAAACTGCTTGCGGTCCAGCACATACTGGCGCGCGCGGTGCCAGCAGTCCTCGGCAGCGCCCAAGGCACCCCAGGCAATGCCATAGCGCGCCGAGTTCAGGCAGGTGAACGGACCTTTCAGGCCCTGTACTTCGGGGAAAGCGTTTTCTTCCGGGCAGAAGACGCCGTCCATCACGATTTCACCTGTAATCGAAGCCCGCAGGCCGACCTTGCCGTGAATCGCAGGGGCGCTCAAGCCCTTGTCACCCTTGTTCAGCACAAAACCGCGGATCGGTCCGACCTGGCCGCTTTCACTGACCTCTTTGGCCCAGACCACAAAAACGTCGGCGATCGGACTGTTGGAAATCCACATCTTGCTGCCGCTGAGCTTGTAACCACCGGGCACCTTGTGCGCCCGACTGGCCATGGAACCGGGGTCGGAGCCGTGATCGGGCTCGGTAAGACCGAAGCAGCCGATCCATTCACCGGTGGCCAGTTTGGGCAGGTATTTCTGCTTTTGCGCCTCGGTGCCGAATTCAAAAATCGGCACCATGACCAGTGAACTTTGCACGCTCATCATCGAGCGATAGCCGGAATCGACGCGCTCCACTTCGCGCGCAATCAGGCCGTACGCGACATAGTTAAGGCCGGGGCCGCCATAGGCTTCGGGAATGGTGGGGCCGAGCAAACCGAGCTCACCCATTTCACGGAAGATCGCGGCGTCGGTTCTTTCGGCGCGAAAGGCTTCGATCACGCGCGGCTGCAATTTGTCCTGGCAGTAGGCGGCGGCGGCGGCGCGCACCATGCGTTCCTCATCTGTGAGTTGCTGTTCGAGCAGAAAGGGATCTTGCCAGTTGAATGCTGCGTGGGCCATGAATAATCTCCGAATGAAAATGCAGGGGCCAATCCTGGGCTGGATCGGCAACGGGTTCCGCATGGTAGCGGAGGACCCGGCAAGCAAGCAAACGAGTTATATTCATCCAGTCATGCATTTTATTAATATCTTAATTGCGGGATTCATGCAAAGATTCCAACGAAAATTTTGGTTTTACGATTACTTACATCCTTAACATGATGGTCAAGATGATTGAGTCTTGCTCTTTGCGATACCTCCAAATTATGTAAATCACGCACATCATGCGAAGAAAAATCCCATCCCTGCAGGCTCTGGCCTGTTTTGAAGCGGCCGCCCGCCACGAAAGTTACACGCGCGCTGCGCAGGAACTGGCACTGACCCAGGGCGCGGTATCTAGGCAAATTACGGCGCTGGAAGAATTTGTCGGCGTTGCCCTGTTTCGCCGCACCCGTCACGGCGTGGCATTAACCGAACGCGGTACCGAATACGCTGCGCAGGTGGCGCCACGCCTGCAGGGACTGGAACGGGACACGCTGGAAATCATGTCCAGCCAGAATAGCGGCGGCAGCGTCCACCTGGCCGCGGTCCCCACTTTTGCGACGCGCTGGCTGATTCCGCGCCTGTCGCAACTCAAGGCACAACACCCGGATATCACGGTTCACATCGAGACCCGCACCCGGCCCTTCATGTTCGCCGATACCGCGTTCGATGCGGCCTTGTACGCCGGCACACCGGAGCAGATCAGTCATTGGGCCGGCACCCGATGCCTGCGTCTGCTCTCCGAGGACATGGTTCCTGTCTGCAGCCCCGGATTCCTCGGTTCCCGGACGGCGTTGACGCCTGACGACATCGCGCAGTTGCCACTGTTGCAGCAAAGCACGCGCCCGGACGGCTGGCGGCAATGGTTTGCGGCCGCGAGCGTCACAGCCCCGCTGGCCTTGTCCGGTCCGCGCTACGAATTGTTCTCCATGACGGCGGCCGCAGCGGCGCAGGGTCTCGGACTGGCACTGGTGCCGCGGCTGTTGATCGAGGCGGAGTTGGCAGGCGGCGAACTGGTTGTGGCGTGCGAACAGGTGTTGCAGGGCGAGCGCGCCTACTACCTGGTTACGCCTGAGCGGGCCGATACACGACCGGTAATGACGCGCTTCGTGGCCTGGCTTGTGCAAGCGGCAACGTCCAGCGCACCCGCCCGTGCCAATGCACGTCGCGTCGCAATCGAGTCCGCTAAGTGACAGGGTCTACAATTCCCCACCCCTAGACGCTGACAGGCCGGCGTTCCGGTCACACCGAAGACAGCTGGAGACAACAACCATGCCCCTTACCTCGCCCGAAGACAAGCGCGCAGTGATGCGCCGTGCCGCGCTCGAATATCACGAATTCCCGACACCCGGCAAGATTGCCATTGCCGCGACCAAACAACTGATCAATCAGCATGATCTGGGCCTGGCCTACTCGCCGGGCGTGGCTTCACCCTGCGAAGAAATTGTCAAGGACCCGAATAACGCTTTCCGATACACCAGCCGCGGCAACCTGGTTGCGGTTATCACCAACGGCACCGCCGTGCTGGGCCTGGGCGATATCGGCCCACTGGCGGCCAAGCCCGTGATGGAAGGCAAGGGCGTGCTGTTCAAGAAGTTCGCCGGCATCGACGTATTCGACATCGAGATCAATGAAAAGCACGACCTCGACAAGCTGGTGGACATCATTGCTTCACTGGAGCCGACCTTCGGCGGCATCAATCTGGAAGACATCAAGGCACCCGACTGCTTCTATGTCGAACGCAAACTACGCGAGCGCATGAAGATCCCGGTGTTTCATGATGACCAGCACGGCACAGCTATCACCGTGGGCGCGGCGATTCTCAATGGACTGAAGGTGGCGGGCAAAGATCCGGCCAAGGTCAAACTGGTGACCTCTGGTGCCGGTGCGGCAGCGCTGGCCTGTCTGGGACTGCTGCTCAAGTTGGGTCTGAGGCGCGAGAACATCTTTGTGACCGATCTGGCCGGTGTGGTTTACGACGGCCGCACCGAGTTGATGGACGAAGACAAGATTGTTTATGCCCAGAAGACATCCGCACGTACGCTGGGCGAGGTCATCGAAGGCGCGGACGTCTTCCTCGGCCTGTCGGCCGGCGGCGTTCTCAAGCAAGACATGGTCAGGAAAATGGCCGCCCGGCCCTTGGTCTTTGCATTGGCCAACCCGACGCCGGAGATCTCTCCCGAAGAGGTCAAGGCCGTGCGCGACGACGCGATCATGGCAACCGGTCGCTCCGACTACCCGAATCAGGTCAACAACGTCCTGTGCTTCCCCTATATTTTCCGCGGCGCACTCGATGCGGGTGCATCGACCATCACCATTGAGATGGAGATCGCCGCGGTCCACGCCATTGCCGAGCTGGCGCAGGCTGAACAAAGCGAGGTGGTTGCGGCTGCCTACGCTGGCGAACAACTGGCTTTTGGACCCGAGTACCTGATCCCCAAACCGTTTGATCCGCGGCTGATGATGAAGATTGCGCCGGCTGTGGCGCAGGCGGCGTTTGATAGTGGCGTGGCCACTCGGCCGATCAAGGACATGGACGCGTACCGTGAAAAGCTGCAAAGCTTTGTCTACGCGTCGGGCACCGTGATGAAACCGATCTTCACCGCCGCCAAGAAGGCCCTGAAAAAGCGGGTTGTCTACGCCGAAGGCGAAGAAGAGCGCGTGCTGCGCGCGGCCCAGATTGTGGTCGACGAAGGGCTGGCCCTGCCCACCCTGCTCGGTCGCCCCAAGGTGATTGCGGAACGTATCGAGAAATTTGGCCTGCGTCTGCGCGAGGGCGAAGATTACAACGTCGTCAACGTGGAGCAAGACCATCGCTACCGCGACTTCTGGCAGACTTATCACCGCATGACTGAGCGCAAGGGCATGACAGCCCAGGTCGCCAAGATCGAAATGCGCCGGCGCCTGACGCTGATCAGTGCCATGCTGCTGCACAAGGGCGACGTGGACGGCATGATCTGCGGCACTTGGGGCACAACCTCGATGCACCTGCAGTACATCGACCAGGTGATCGGCAAGCGCGCCGGCGTGAACACCTATGCCTGCATGAATTGCCTGTTGCTGCCGGAACGCCAGTTGTTCGTTGTGGATACCCATGTCAATTACGACCCGACTGCGGAACAACTAGTTGAAATCACAACCATGGCGGCCGAGGAAATGATGCGCTTCGGTATCCGGCCCAAGGCTGCCCTGCTGTCTCATTCCAACTTCGGCAGCAGCAGCCAGCCCAGTGCACTCAAGATGCGCCAAGCTCTCGAACTGTTGCGCATCAAAGCCCCCTGGCTTGAAGTCGACGGCGAGATGCACGGTGACGTTGCCTTGGACGGCAATATGCGCGCCGCTCTGATGCCAAACAGCACACTCAAAGGCGATGCCAATCTGCTGATTCTGCCTAACATTGACGCCGCCAATATTGCCTACAACCTGCTCAAGACGGCAGCCGGCGGCAATATTGCCATCGGCCCGGTCCTGCTTGGCGCAGCAAAGCCGGTCCATATCATGACCGCAAGTGCCACGGTGCGCCGGCTTGTGAACATGACAGCCTTGACCGTAGCTGACGCAAACGCTACCCGGTAAGGCATAAAACTTAAGTTAGCCCAAACTTACACAGTTTGGGCTTCTTTTTTATTGCCTATTATTTAGGCAATCGCAGTATTTTCCAAATCAGGTATGAGCCTGAGCGAGGGTGACTTGAGGGGATGACTCAGGCTGCGGGTTTGGATCGTCGGTTGAACAAGTCGAACAGTTTAAGCCTGGCCACATTCAAGGCGTTGGCGGCATCCAGGTCGC
>CAIKMZ010000046.1 GCA_903828665.1 uncultured beta proteobacterium | reverse complement strand
GGTACTTCACACAACTCGGGCTGGTCTCGCTGGTGGTAACTCATCAGCAACTCCAGCGTCCCATTTGAACCGCCGTATGCGGAGCCGCACGTACGGTGGTGTGAGAGGGCTGAGGGGGCAACCCCTCACCCTACTCGATCCGTTTCACGCCACGGCTTGCGCCGCCGTCAAGGCGCAGGGCGGCAAAACGGGTGTAGGCTAGCGTCATGAGCACTGCACCTGAACCCGTGTTGGCGCCCGACACGCCGCCTGCCAAATCCTCAACGCCCTACAGCCTGGCCGTGCGCCGGGTCGGCATCGACACCTACCGTGAAAACGTCGTCTACCTGCACCGCGACTGCGACGTCTACCGGGCCGAGGGCTTCCAGGCGCTGGCCAAGGTCGAGGTGCGCGCCAACGGTCGGCGCATCCTGGCCACGCTGAACGTCGTCGACGATCTGCGCATCGTGGGCTGCCACGAACTCGGCCTGTCGGAAGATGCCTTCCTGCAACTCGATGTCGCCCATGGCCACACCGTCCTGATATCCCAGGCTGAAGCGCCGAAATCGATCGAAGCCCTGCACCGAAAGATCAACGGCGAACGCCTGGACCGCGAGGATTTTGCCGGCATCGTGCGCGACATCGCCGCCCACCGCTACTCGAAGATCGAACTGTCCGCCTTCGTCGTCGCCACCAACCGCAACGAGCTGGATCGCGAGGAGGTTTATTTCCTGACCGAGGGCATGGTCGACTGCGGCCGCAAGTTCGACTGGCACGAACACCTGGTCGTCGACAAGCACTGCATCGGCGGCATCCCCGGCAACCGCACCTCGATGCTGATCGTGCCCATCGTGGCGGCGCACGGCATGCTGTGCCCCAAGACCTCGTCGCGCGCCATCACCTCGCCCGCCGGCACGGCCGACACGATGGAGGTGCTGGCCAACGTGGAACTGCCGTTCGAGCAGCTGGCGAAGATCGTGCGCGACCACCACGCCTGCCTGGCCTGGGGCGGCACGGCCGAGCTATCGCCGGCCGACGATGTGCTGATCTCGGTCGAGCGCCCACTCTCGCTGGACTCGCCGGGGCAGATGGTGGCCTCGATCCTGTCGAAGAAGATCTCGGCCGGCTCGACCCATCTGGTGCTCGACATCCCGATCGGGCCGACGGCGAAAGTGCGCACCATGCCCGATGCGCAGCGCCTGCGCCGATTATTCGAGTATGTGGCGCAGCGCATGAACCTCTCGCTCGATGTCGTCATCACCGACGGGCGCCAGCCGATCGGCAACGGCATCGGACCGGTGCTTGAGGCGCGCGACGTCATGCGCGTGCTCGAGAACGACCCGCGCGCGCCGGTCGACCTGCGGCAGAAGTGCCTGCGGCTCGCCGGCCGCCTGATCGAATTCAGCCCCGATGTGCGCGGCGGCGATGGTTTTGCCATCGCTCGCGACATCCTCGACTCGGGCCGGGCCCTGAGCAAGATGAACGCCATCATCGCCGCGCAGGGCAGCAAGGGCTTCAACCACAACGATCCGCACCTGGGCAAATTGACGCTCGATGTGCGCGCCGGCGCGCCCGGCGTGGTCGTCGGCATCGACAACCTGCAGATCGCGCGCGTGGCCCGACTGGCCGGCGCGCCCAAGGTGATCAACGCCGGCGTCGACCTGATGCACAAGCTCGGCGACACGGTGGCGGCGGGCGACATCCTGTACCGCGTGCACGCCGAGTTTCCGAGCGACCTCGACTTCGCACGCCAGGCCTGCGACAAGTCGACCGGTTTCATGATCGGCAGCCCGGAGCAGGTGCCGCAGGTCTTTGTGGAATTTTGATGAAGCCCGACACCCTCGCCCGACCCGTGTTGCTGAATTTCGAGGACGAACAGCACGGCGCCGAACGCATCGCGCAGGCCGCCGAAATGGATTTGTTCCGGATCGAGCGCCATCGCTTCCCCGACGGCGAACTGAAGCTGCGCCTGCCCCCCAGGCTGCCGGAGCGGGTCGTGCTTCTGCGCACGCTCGACAACCCGAACGAAAAACTGGTCGAGTTGCTGCTGGCAGCGCAGACCGCACGCGAACTCGGCGCCCGGCACCTGACGCTGGTG
Source organism: uncultured beta proteobacterium (assembly GCA_903828665.1). Classification (GTDB taxonomy): domain Bacteria; phylum Pseudomonadota; class Gammaproteobacteria; order Burkholderiales; family Burkholderiaceae_C; genus Rhodoferax. The sequence goes on along the minus strand of CAIKMZ010000046.1, from coordinate 3,584 downwards.
GCGCCCTACCTGGCCTATATGCGCCAGGACATCGCTTTCCAGCCGGGCGAGGCGGTGAGCCAGCGCGTGGTCGGACGTTTTCTGGCCACGCTGTTCGATGCCGTGATCACGGTCGACCCGCACCTGCACCGGGTGGCCAGCTTGCAGGAGGCCGTGCCGGTGCGCGAGGCGATCGTGCTCAGTGGTGCGCCGCTGCTGTCAGACCTGATCGCCGAGCGGCGCCTGCGGCCGCTGCTCGTGGGGCCAGACGCCGAGTCCGCGCAGTGGGTCGCGCTGGCGGCCATGCGCCACGGCTTCGATCACGCGGTGTGCCAGAAAGTGCGCCACGGCGACCACTCGGTGCAGCTCGAGCTGCCGGACATGGCGATCGCAGGCCGCCAAGTGGTCCTGCTCGACGATGTGGCCAGCACCGGACAGACCGTCGCCGCGGCCACGCGCTTGCTGCTGACCGCCGGTGCGGCCTCGGTCGACGTCGCCGTCACGCATGCGCTGTTCGCGGGCGACGCATTGCAGGTGTTGCGGGACGCGGGCGTGGGCGAGATCTGGAGCACCGACTGCATCGCGCATGCCAGCAACGCCGCCAGCATGGCGCCGGCCATCGCGGCGGCATTGAGCGGACTACTGTGCGCCACCGCACGCAGCGCGACCCTTTTGTGAGCAGTAAACGGGGCTTTGTTGACTATTGTCACCACGGCAAGGGTGATAGGGCATACCATGCACCCATTAACTCGAAAGATGGAGGACCACCATGACTGACATGAATGCCGTTCAAAAGGAAAAACTGATGAGCGATCTGCGGGTCGTCATCGCCGATGCGGAAGAACTGCTGCGCATGACGGCCGATCAGGCCGGCGATACCGCTGCCGATGTGCGCAGCCGCGTGCAGGCACGTCTGAGCCAAGCCAGGATCGATCTGGCCAGCCTGCAGGAAGCCGCCGTGGCCAAGGCCAAGGCCGCCGGTCACGCCGCCGATGAGTACGTCCATGACAACCCTTGGAAATCGATCGGCGTTGCCGCTGGCATCGGCATGGTGATCGGCCTGCTGATCAGCCGCCGCTAAGCGCCGCCCCATGACTGGACCGAACCAAGCTGGCGGCCTGTTTGCATCGCTGCGCCGCTTGCTGGGCACTGTCCTTGAAATCGCCGAGGTCCGGCTCGCATTGCTCGGCACCGAAGTCGAACTGGAGAAGCGCCGACTCTTCGACGCGCTGTTCTGGGTCGCGATGGCCGTCCTGGTGCTGGCAACCGGCCTCGTTCTGCTGTGCGCCTTTGTCATCCTCCTGTTTTCGGAAGGCTACCGCCTGCCGGCGCTGGGCGTGATGGCGCTTCTGTTTCTGGGTGGCGGCCTGCTGCTGCTGCGCCAGGCGCAACAACGTCTGCGCAGCCCGGAAGGCATGTTTGGCAGCAGCCTGGCCGAACTCAAACGCGATCAGGCCGGACTGACCAGCGAGACCCGCCATGAATGACGCTGAATTGATCCAGCGCCAGCAGGCCCTGCTGGTGCGCAGCGCGCAATTGCGGCTGTCGCTCGCGCACCAGACCGAGGTCCTCAAGCGGCCGCTGGCCCTGGCCGACGCCGCGCAAAGCGGCCTGCAATGGCTTTACCGCAACCCGGCCTGGTCAATCGGCGCCTTGACACTGGTTTTGCTGCTGCGGCCCAAGCGCGCGCTGGCCTGGGGCAGCCGTGCCTGGTGGGCCTGGAACAGTTACCGGCGCGTGCAGGACTGGCTGGCGCGCCCGCCCTGATCCTCAGTGTTTGGCTTTGTGGCCGAGGCGCGATTCCGTGCCCTTGAGCAGCTTGCCGATGTTCTCGACGTGGCGATAGATCAGCAGTATTGACATCAGCGACAGCGCCAGCACGACACCCTTGTTCAGGTACCAGGCCACGCCATCGCCGAAGATGTAATAGACCGGCGCGAACACCGCCGCCGTCAGCGAGGCCAGCGACGAAAAGCGGAAGAAGTACGCCATGATCAGCCAGGTGGCACCAGCGGCCAGCCCGAGCAGCGGACTGATGCCCAGTAGCACACCGGCCGCCGTGGCCACGCCCTTGCCGCCCTTGAATTTGAAAAACACCGGGTAGAGGTGGCCGACGAAAGCGGCCAGCCCGGCCATGGCCATCGTGCCTTCGCCCAGGCCGTACGCGGGGCCGTACCACTTGACCAGCACCACCGGCAGCCAGCCCTTGGCGGCGTCGAGCAACAGCGTGATCACCGCCGCGCTCTTGTTGCCCGAGCGCAGCACGTTGGTGGCACCCGGGTTCTTGCTGCCGAAGGTGCGCGGGTCGCTCAAGCCCATGGCGCGGCTCACGATGACGGCAAACGACAGCGACCCGATCAGGTAGCCCGCGAGAACGGCCAACCAGGGAAAAAATGGTGTCATGGATTCCAAGAAAATTCTCCTGCTGCTGCGCCCCGTGCCGGGACATCAGGCGTCTATTCTGCCAGCCCGCCGGCGCGGCGTTTCAATCATCGAGCGCGCACTGCACCGCTGTGGCCGCCAGCAGGTCGACGCAGACTTTCGGATCGATGCCGACCAGGTAGCCGCGCCGCCCGCCGTTGATGAGGATCCGGCGCAGTTCCAGGATCGACGCCTCGATGTAGACCGGCATCGCCTTGCGCGTGCCGAACGGCGACGTGCCCCCGACCAGGTAACCGCTGTGCCGGTTCGCAACGTCGGGCGCGCAGGGCTCGACCGACTTGGCGCCAATCTGGCGCGCCAGCTTCTTGGTCGATACCTTGCGGTTGCCGTGCATCAGCACCACCAGCGGCCGCGCCGTCTGGTCCTGCATGATCAGCGTCTTGACGACCATGAACGAATCGAAGCCCAGCACCTCGGCGCTGTGCAGCGCGCCGCCGTGCTCCAGGTACTCGTAGGCATGCTCGGTGAACGCCACCTTGCGCGCCTTGAGCAACTGCGTGGCCGGGGTTTCGCTGATGTGTTTACTCATGATTGAAATTCTGCGCATTGTCATTACTTGGAATTGTCATTGCGGGCTTGACCCGCAATCCATGGCTCGCGTGGCATGGATCCCGGATCGGAGTCCGGGATGACAACCCCAGCTTGGGACGACACGATGGTCAGATCGCCGGGTCGCGCAGTTCCCAGCGGATGGCGTCGATGGCCTTGAGCAGTTCGGGCGACAGCTTCAAACCCCAGATGTCCAGGTTCTCATCGAGCTGCGCCACCGAGGTCACGCCGATGATGGTGCTCGCGACCTGCCACTTGGTGTAACAAAAGGCCAGCGCCATTTGCGTCGGCGTCAGTCCGTGTTCGCGCGCCAGCGCGCTGTAGCGCCGCGCTGCGGCCAGCGCCTCGGGGCGGCCCCAGCGCTGCTTGCGCGTCGATTCGAACCGATTCAGGCGCCCGCCCGCGGGTGCCTGCGGCCCCGTCAGGCCCGATGCGTCGTACTTGCCGGTGAGCAGGCTGTAGGCCAGCGGCGAATAGGCCAGCAGCGACACATCCAGGCGATGCATGGTCTCGTCGAGCCCGTTCTCCACGCTGCGGTTGAGCAGGCTGTAGCTGTTCTGCACCGTCGCCACGCGCGGCAGGCCGTGCTGCTCGGCCAGGCGCACGAACTCGTG
>CAIKMZ010000045.1 GCA_903828665.1 uncultured beta proteobacterium | reverse complement strand
ATGCGTTGAACTGCCAGACCCCGCATCTCTTCGAGCGTGTTGTGAGCCAAAGTACGTCCATCTCGCTTCATGCCGCATAGCATAAAGCAAAAATCTGAAATTGGCAATAAATGTCCGCTAAATTACTGACTTATGAGTAAGACCGAAATTCAATACCGCTGGCGCATCATGTGGCTAGGTCATTGGGCAACAACCGGCCACCACTGCACCGAGGAGCAAATCCGCCGGGAACACTCCGAGGCCATACGCATTGATGATTCACGCCGCGAGTTGAGAATTGCTGATACTTTCGATGAGCGAAAGAACGTCATGTCCCCTGTGTACTCATTCGCCAAGCAGCCGGCAAGGGAGATCAAGTGAGTGCTGCTGCGAAGACATGGGCATCGATGCCTTACGCTACTGCGCACTGGTGGCGCATGATGAAACCTGTACTTACACGCTGTGCCCTGCTTGTATGGCGGTGGCTATGACGAACCGTTAGGTGATGTAACGAAAAACCGTCAAGCTGGACTTCCAGTAACCAACCTATCGTGACGGTCGGCTCACGCTGCATAGGTGCAGCACAGTCAGCAGAAGCTGCTCTGCGACAACGGATGCCGGCTTGCTGATTCTCGGCACCACGTTGGATGACTGCTTCGTCCAGCCCTGGCTGACCGGCAGGCGCACAGTAGAGCCATTGGCCACACTAGTGTTCGGACTCGACCGCTCCTGCACTGAAGTGACTCAAGAAAGGTCAGGCGCAGCGATGCGCCGGCTGTGCGACCCGACGCATGCCAAGCGTTGCGCAACCCCAAAGGCTTGCCGCAAAGCCGCGTCGCACGGTGCTGCCTCAAGCGGTGCTGGCCGGCACCGGTTCACCGAAAAGGGGCTGCACGTTCCAGATCTCGCTGGCGTATTCGCCGATCGTGCGGTCGGACGAGAACGGACCCATGGCGGCGATGTTGAGGATCGCCTGGCGTGTCCATTCGGACGGGCGGCGGTAGAGCGCATCGACGCGCTGCTGCGCTGCCAGGTAGTCCGGAAAATCCGCCAGCAGCTGGTAGTAGTCCGACTCCAGCAGGGTGCGTGTGATGTCCTGGTAGCGCTGCGGCTCCTCGGGCGAGAACGCGCCGTCGGCGATGCGGTCGATCGCGGTCTTGAGCTCGTAGTTGTTGTCGTAATAGCGGCGCGGCTGGTAGCCGTGCGCGCGCAGTTCGCTGACCTGTTGCGTGCGGTTGCCGAAGATGAAGATGTTGTCCAGGCCGACGTTCTCGGCGATCTCGATGTTGGCGCCGTCCCAGGTGCCGATGGTCAGCGCGCCATTGAGCGCGAACTTCATGTTGCCGGTGCCCGAGGCCTCGGTGCCGGCCATCGAGATCTGCTCCGAGAGGTCGGCCGCCGGGATGATCAGCTCGGCCAGCGTCACGCGGTAGTTCGGAATGAACACGACCTTGAGCCGGTCGCCGACATGCGGGTCGGCGTTGATGACCGCGGCCACGTCGTTGATGAGGCGGATGATCTGCTTAGCCATGTAGTAAGCGGAGGCCGCTTTGCCGGCGAAGATCACCGTGCGCGGCACCCAGTTGCCCTGTGGATTGGCTAGGATCTGGTGGTAGCGGCTGATCACGTGCAGCAGGTTGAGCAGCTGGCGCTTGTACTCGTGCATGCGCTTGACCTGCACATCGAACAGGCTCTCCGGGTTGACGCGGATGCCGAGCTCGCGCGCGATGTAGTCGGCCAAGCGGCGCTTGTTCTGCTGCTTGGCCAGGCGCACGGCGTTGTTGAAGGCCGGTTCGCTGGCGAGATCGCGCAGCTGCGCGAGCTGGCCCAGATGGCGGCGCCAGTTCGGCCCGATCCGGTCATCGATCAGCCGGGCCAGCGGCTGGTTCGCCTGCGCCAGCCAGCGCCGCGGTGTGATGCCGTTGGTCTTGTTGCAGAAGCGCTCGGGAAACAGGCGCGCGAAATCGGCGAAGATGGTCTGCACCATCAGATCGCTGTGCAGGGCCGAGACGCCGTTGATCTTGTGGCTGGCGAGCAGGCACAAGTAGGCCATGCGCACGCGCCGGTGTCCGTTCTCCTCGATCAGCGAGACGCGGCGCAGCAGGTCCGGGTCGCCCGGGTAGCTCTCGTGCAGGCTGGCCAGGAAGCGGGCATTGAGGTCATAGATGATGCGCAGGTGGCGTGGCAGCAGTTTGCCCATCAGCTCCACCGACCAGGTCTCCAGCGCCTCGTGCATCAGCGTGTGGTTGGTGTAGCTGAAGATGCGGCAACACAGCGACCAGGCCTGATCCCATTCCAGGCGATGCTCGTCCACCAGCAGCCGCATCAGCTCCGGCACGGCCAGCGCGGGATGCGTGTCGTTGAGGTGGATGGCCACCTTGTCGGCCAGCGCGTCGAAGCTGCTGTGGCGCCGCAGGTAGCGGCGCAGCATGTCCTGCAGCGAGGCGCTGACGAAGAAGTACTCCTGGCGCAGGCGCAACTCCTTGCCGTGCTCCGTGCTGTCGTCCGGGTACAGCACGCGCGAGACGTTTTCCGATTCGTTCTTGGCCTCCACCGCGCGCATGTAGTCGCCCTTGTTGAAGGCGTCCAGGTTGATCACGCTTGTGGCGCGCGCCGACCACAGGCGCAGCGTCGAGACCGAGGTCAGCTCGTAGCCCGGCACGCCGCTGTCGTAGGCGGTGGCGATGACGTCGTCGGTGTCGACCCAGTGCACGACGCCGTTCTCCGTCGTCAGGCGCCCGCCGAAGCGCACCGTGTGGCTGAATTCAGGCCGCATGAATTCCCACGGGTTGCCATTGACCAGCCAGCCATCGGGCTCTTCCACCTGCCGGCCGTCCACGATTCGCTGCGCGAACATGCCATAGTCGTAGCGAATGCCGTAGCCCATGCCCGGCAGGCCGACGCTGGCGATCGAGTCCAGAAAGCAGGCCGCCAGGCGGCCCAGGCCGCCGTTGCCCAGCCCCGGATCGGCTTCGAAGTCGATGATGGAATCGAAGTCGGCGCCGAGCTGCGAGCAGGCCGTGCGGGTTTCGTCGTAGATGCCCAGGGCCATCAGCGCGTTGGTCAGCATGCGCCCGGGCAGGAACTCCATCGAGAGGTAGTAGACGCGCTTGACGTCCTGGTCCTCGGCCGCATTCAGGCTGGTGCGCCAGCGGTCCATGGTGCGGTCGCGCACCGCGCAGAAGATGGCGAACAGCCAGTCGCGCCGCGTTGCCGAGCGCACATCCTTGCCGACCTGGTACACCAGCCGATTGGAGATGGAACGACGCAGCGCGTCGACCGAGTTGGTGGGTTGATCAAACTGAAACGGCACAACGGTGGGCATTAACAATCTCCGGGGACAAAGAGTTTCAGACAGGAATCGAAAGCAGGCGCTGGTACAGCGCGCGGTAGGCGTGCGCGGGCTCCTGCCAGTCAAAGCGCTGATGCATGGCGTGGCGTTGCACGGCGTTCCAGTCGGCGCTGCGCCGGCGCAGCGCGAAGGCGCGGCGCACGGCGCCGCGCAGCGCGTCGCTGCTGAATTCATGGAACACAAAGCCGCTGGCGCTGCCGTCATCGATGGCTTCGAGGCTGCAGTCGGTGACGGTGTCGGCCAGGCCGCCGACCGCGTGCACCAGCGGCAGCGCGCCATAGCGCAGGCCGTACAGCTGGGTCAACCCGCAGGGCTCGAAGCGCGAGGGCACGAGCACCACATCGGCGGCGGCGATGATGCGGTGCGCCAGCGCTTCGTCGTAGCCGATGCGCAGGGCGGCTTGCCCCGGGTGGCGCTCCAGCGCGTCGCGCAGGGCGGTCTCGATCGCGTCGTCGCCGCTGCCCAGTATCACCACCTGGCCGCCGCGCTCGACCAGCTCCGGCAGGATCGGCGGCAGCAGATGCAGGCCCTTTTGTTCGGTCAGGCGCGTCACGGCAGCGAACAGCAGCGCGTCGGGCCGCTCCTCCAGGCCCAGCAGGCGCTGCAGGGCGCGTTTGACGCGGGCCTTGCCGGTCATGCGCTTGCCGTCAAAATGGGCGTTGAGCAGCGGGTCCGTGGCCGGATTCCAGAGCTCATAGTCAACGCCGTTGAGGATGCCGCTCAGGTGTTCGCTGCGCGAGCGCAGCGCGCCGTCCAGGCCGCAGCCCTGCTCGCTCGTCGTGATCTCCTGCGCGTAGCGCGGGCTCACCGTGGTGATGGTGTCGGCAAACTGCAGGCCGGCCTTCATGAACGACAACAGACCGTGGTATTCGAGGCCGTCAATCGTGAACAACGACTGAGGCAGTCCGAGCTCGGCGCAGCTGCTCGCCGGAAACAGCCCCTGGAAGGCCAGGTTGTGGACCGTGAAGACGCTGGGCTTGGCCGGCCGGCCGTTGGCCTGCAGCTTGAGGTAGAGCGGGGCCAGACCGGCATGCCAGTCGTGCGCATGCACCAGATCGGGCTGCCAGTGCGGGTCGGCGCCGTAGGCGAGCGCGGCAGCGGCCCAGCCCAGCAGCGCAAAGCGCGCCGCGTTGTCGCTCCAATCCTGACCGGCCGCATCCTGGTACGGTCCGCCCTCGCGCTGGTACAGCGCCGGGGCATCGAGAAGATAGACCGGCTGCCCGCTTTCGATCACATGGCCGGGGATCAGCCGCGGTGCCGGCTGCAGCGTGCGCAGCACCTGCGGTCCGCCGGCGGCCGGCAGAGGCACGGCCGGTCCGTCGGCGCGCACACCGGCGGCAATCGCCGCGAACGCCGGCAGCAGCAGCCGGACATGACAACCCGCGGCCTGCAGCGCGGCCGGCAGCGCTGCGCCGACGTCGGCCAGGCCGCCCGTCTTGAGCAGCGGATAGAGCTCGGTACAAACGTAAAGAATCTTCACGCTGAGGCGCCCCCGGCGCCGGCTTCCTGTGCCACACGCTCCAGCATGGCGCGTGTCACCAGCACCACACCCTGGTCGGTACGGTAGAAGCGGCGCGCATCCTCGACAGGGTCCAGCCCGATTTGCATGCCCGGGGGGATATGGCAGCCCTTGTCGATCACCACCTTGCGCAGATGGCAGCGCCGGCCGACCTCGACTTCCGGCAGCAGCACCGCTTCCTCGACGGTGCTGTAGGAATGCAGGCGCACCTTGGAGAACAGCACGGAGCGCCGCACCAGCGTGCCCGAAATGATGCAGCCGCCGGAGACCAGCGAATCGACCGCCATGCCGCGCCGGCCGTCATCGTTGAAGACGAACTTGGCGGGCGGCAGCTGCTCCTGGTGGGTCCAGATCGGCCACTCGCGGTCGTACATGTCAAGCTCGGGGATGGTGCGGGTCAGGTCGAGGTTGGCGGCCCAGTAGGCGTCGATGGTGCCGACGTCACGCCAGTAGGCGGGCGCCTCGGGCGTGCTCTTGACGCAGGACAGCCCGAACGGATGGGCGACGGCCTCGCCGCGTGCCACGATGGCCGGAATCAGGTCCTTGCCGAAGTCGCGGCTCGACCCCGCCAGGTCGGCGTCGGCCTTCAGCGCCGCGTACAGGTACTCGGCGTCGAAAACGTAGATGCCCATGCTGGCCAGCGCATGGTCGCTCTTGCCGGGCATCGGCGTCGGGTGCTCGGGCTTCTCGTCGAAGCGCTTGATGCGGCGCTTGTCGTCGATGGCCATGACGCCAAACGCGTTGGCCTCGGCCAGCGGCACTTCAATGCAGGCCACAGTGCAGGGCTTGCCCTGGGCCACATGGTCGGCGATCAGGTTCGCGTAGTCCATCTTGTAGATGTGGTCGCCCGCCAGGATCAGGATGTACTGGGGCCGGTCGGCGCGCAGGATGTCGAGGTTCTGGTAGACCGCGTCTGCCGTGCCCCGGTACCAGGACAATTCATCGATGCGCTGCTGCGCCGGCAGCAGGTTGATGAACTCGTTGAATTCGCTGCGCAGGAAGGACCAGCCGCGCTGCAGATGGCGCAGCAGGCTGTGCGATTTGTACTGCGTCACGACGCCGATGCGGCGCACGCCCGAGTTCAGGCAGTTGGACAGGGCGAAATCGATGATGCGGAACTTGCCGCCGAAATAGACCGCCGGTTTGGTGCGCTGGTCGGTCAGCGCCTGCAGCCGCGAGCCGCGGCCGCCCGCGAGCACCAGGGCGACGGTGTGGCGTGCGAGCCATTGGGGTGAGCTGGTATCCATGGGAACCTCCTTTTTCGACTGGTTGGGTCAATGGTGATGTCGGTCAGCACCCGCTGCGGCCGTGCGCGATGGCCATGGCTTTGAGCCGGTGCGCGGGCGCCGAGCTGATCTGCGACCACTCAAAGCGCCAGGTCCAGCAGCCGCTGGCCTGGCCCGGCGTGTTCATGCGGTGCGCCGTGTCGAGGCCGAGCACGTCCTGCAGCGGGACCAGCAGCGTGCGCGCCACCGACTGCGAGAGCGCGCCGATCATGGCCCAGTGGATTTCGCGCTCGGCCAGGGGGCCCAGGTAGTCGTACGCCGCCGCGCGTTCCTGCGGCTGCGCCTGCTGCCACCAGCCGACGCTGGTGTCGTTGTCGTGGGTGCCGGTGTAGGCCACGGTCTGCGGCTCGTAGTTGTGCGGCAGGTAGGGATTGCGCGCCGAGTCGCCAAAGGCGAACTGCAGCACGCGCATGCCCGGAAACTCGCATTCGCTGCGCAACGTCCGCACCGCATCGGTGATGATGCCCAGGTCCTCGGCGATGATCGGCAGCACGCCGAGCGTGTCTTCGAGCGACTGGAAGAACGCCAGCCCCGGGCCGCATTTCCATTCGCCCTCGGACGCGGTGGACGATGTGGCGGGGATTTCCCAGTAGGACTCGAAGCCGCGGAAATGGTCCAGGCGCACCAGGTCCACCTGCGACATCAGGTGCCTCATGCGCTGCTTCCACCAGTGGTAGCCGTCACCGGCCATGGCGTCCCAGCGGTACAGGGGATTGCCCCAGCGCTGTCCGGTGGCGCTGAAGTAGTCGGGCGGAACGCCGGCGACGACGCTGGGCTCGCCCGCCTCGTCGAGCAGGTACTGGCCGGCGTTGGCCCAGACATCGGCGCTGTGATGCGCCACGAAGATCGGGGCGTCGCCGGCGATGTGGATGCCGCGGCCATGGGCATGCTCGCGCAGGCTCGCCCATTGCACGTGAAAGCGCCATTGCACGAAGCGCCAGAAATCGACCTCGGTGCGCGCCTCCTGCGTGAGTGCCTGCAAGGCCTCGGGGTCGTGGCGCGCATAAGGCCCGGGCCAGGCGGTCCAGGGCTCGCCATGGCGCTCCTGCAACACCATGAACAGGGCGTAGTCGTCAAGCCAGGCGCTGTGCCGCTGCGCAAAGTCGGCCAGCCGGCTTTGCTCGGCCTTGCTGGCCTTCTTGCAGAAGCCGCGCCAGGCCAGGCGCAGCGCGGCCAGGCGGTAGGGCAGCACGCGCTCGAAATCGCAGCGCTGCGCATCGAAGTCCGGCACCGGCGGTGTGACCAGCCAGCCATGGCGCACCAGGTCATCGAGATCGACCAGCCACGGGCTGCCGGCGAAGGCCGACGGGCTCTGGTAGGGCGAATGGCCCGGGCCCGGTGGCGTCAGCGGCAGCACCTGCCAGATGGTTTGTCCGGCCGAGACCAGCCAGTCGACAAAATGGCGCGCGGACTCGCCGAGGTCACCCGAGCCGTGCGGTCCGGGCAGGCAGGTCAGGTGCAGCAGCACACCGCTGGTACGGCGCGCGAGCAGAGGGTGTGGATGGTCCTTCATGAAGTCGCCTGGTTCGCCGGCGCCAGGTCTTGCACCAGCAGCAGCAGCGTTGGACCGGACACATGCAAGGGTGATGCCATGTCGGCCCCGGTTGTGCCATCCGCGTCCGCAGCGTATGCGTCTGCGCTTGACAACAGCAGCCGCCAGGGTCCCTCTGGCAGGCAGACCTCCAGCGAAGCCGGATCCGCGTACAGCACCAGCAGCAGCCGTTCGCGCGCCGCTTGCGCTCCTTCGCCGACGCTGATGACGCAGACCAGCAGGCGCGGGTCGCGCTGCTCCCAATCGGCGGCGTCGGGCGCCTGGCCGCTGGCAGTGCGCCATTCGATGTCGGGCCAGGCGGCGCCAACCGACGCCGAGCCGGTAAACCAGCGCGGATGGCGCAGGGCCGGGTAACGCCGGCGCAGACGCACCACTTTGGCCACAAAGGAGTCCAGCCCCTGATCGGCTTGCGCCCAGTCGAGCCAGGTGAGGGCGTTGTCCTGGCAGTAGGCGTTGTTGTTGCCGCGCTGGCTGCTGCCCAGCTCATCGCCGGAGAGCAGTTGCGGCGTGCCCTGCGCGCACAGCAGCGTTGCCAGCAGGGCGCGGCGCCAGTGGCCGCGCCGGCGCAGCACGGCTGTATCGTCGGTCGGTCCTTCGTGGCCGGCATTGGCGCTCAGGTTGTGGTCATGGCCGTCGCGGTTGTCCTCGCCGTTGGCCTCATTGTGCTTGTGCGCATAGGCGGTCAGGTCGGCCAGCGTGAAGCCGTCGTGCGCCGTGATCAGGTTGATGCTGGCCAGCGGCGTGCGTGCACCGGTATGGAACAGGTCGCTCGATCCCGTCAGGCGCCGCGCCATCTGGCCCGGCGTGCAGGGATGGCCCAGCCACCAGGCGCGCGCCGTGTCGCGGAACTGGTCGTTCCACTCGGCCCAGGGCGCATGGAAGCGCCCGATCTGGTAGCCCTGCGGTCCCAGGTCCCAGGGTTCGGCGATCAGCTTGACGTGCGCCAGCACCGGGTCCTGCGCGATCGCCGCAAACAAGGGCGCTCTCGGATCAAAACGTGCCTCGGGCCCGCCGCTGCGCCCCAGCGCCACGGCCAGGTCGAAGCGAAAGCCGTCGACGCCGAAGGCCTGAACCCACCAGCGCAGGCTGTCCATCACCATCTGCACGACGCGCGGCTCGCCCATGTTGAGCGTGTTGCCGCAGCCGCTCGGGTTCAGGTAGCCGCCCTGGCCATCGAGCGCGTACCAGCTCGCGTTGTCCAGGCCGCGCCAGCACAGTGTCGGCCCGAGCGCGTCGCCTTCGGCCGTGTGGTTGTAGACGACATCGAGGATGACTTCGAGGCCGTGGCGGTGCAGTCGCTCCACCATGGAGCGGAACTCGGCGCGCACGGCGGCGTCGTGTGCCTGGGTGCGCGCCGCCGGCGTGGCGAAGCGGGCGTCGGGCACGAAGAAGGACAGGGTGTTGTAGCCCCAGTGGTTGGACAGGCCGCGCTCGATCAGATGGCGCTCGGCCTGGTGAAGGTGCACCGGCAGCAGGCACAGCGCCGTGATGCCCAGGCGCGCGTAGTGCGCGAGCATGGCGTCACTGGCCACGCCGGCGAAGGTGCCGCGCTGCGGCTCCGGTACGTCCGGGTGCAGCGCGGTCAGCGCCTTGACCTGCGCCTCCAGGAGCACGGTCTTGTCGAGCGCGGTTTGCGGCCCTGGCGTGATCGCGGCGCCGGCGCGCAGCTCGGCGGCCAGATCGAGCACGCAGGCCTTGGGCATGTCGTGGGCGTTGTCCTCGGGGTCAGGCTGATCCGGCGCGTTGGCGCGGTAGCCGGTTTGCAGCGCCAGCCTGGCGAGCGGTCCGCACAGCGAGCGCGCCCAGGGGTCAATCAGCAGGCGCGCCGGATTGAAGCGGTGGCCGGATTGCGGCGCCCACGGTCCGTGCGCGCGCAGACCGTAGTGCTGGCCAACGCCCAGGCCCGGCACAAAGCCGTGCCAGACACCGTCGCTGCGTGCCGGCAGGCCGATGCGCGCGGTCTCCAGCTCACCCGTGGCGTCGAACAGGCAGAGTTCGACCGCGCTCGCGTGGCGCGCATAGATCGCCACATTGAGCCCGCTCACGCCCTCGCAGACGGCGGCGGTGACACCCATCGGCCAGGGCCGACCCGGCGCGCAGGCAGCTTGCCCGGGCTCGATCACGGCGCGCTCTCCAGTTCAAACCAGACCACGGCGAGCGGCGGCAGATTCAGGCTCACCGACTGGGCCTGGCCGTGCATCGGCACCGGCTCGGTCTTGACGCCACCGTGGTTGCCGACGTTGCTGCCGCCGTAGTGCGCGGAATCGGTGTTGAGCACTTCGCGCCACAGGCCGCCCTGCGGCACGCCGATGCGCCAGCCGGAGCGCGGCACCGGCGTCAGGTTGCACACGGCCAGCAGTTGCTGTTGCGGCTGCGCGCCCAGGCGCATGAAGCTGTAGACCGAGTGGTCGGCGTCGTCGGCTTCGATCCAGCGAAAGCCAGCGGCGTCGGAGTCGCGCGCGTGCAGGCTTGGCCGGCTGCGGTAGATCTGGTTGAGGTCGCGCACCAGGCGCTGCACGCCGGCGTGCGCCGGGTCCTGCAGCAGGCCCCAATCGAGTTCGGTGTCGTGGTTCCACTCGGCCGGCGCGGCCAGTTCGTTGCCCATGAACATCAGCTTCTTGCCCGGGAAGGCGTACATCAGCGCATACAGCGCGCGCAGGTTGGCGCGCTTCTGCCAGGGGTCGCCCCACATCTTGCCCAGCAGCGAGCCCTTGCCGTGCACCACCTCGTCGTGCGACAGCGGCAGCACGTAGTGCTCGCTCCAGGCATAGGTCAGCGCGAACGTGATGCGGTGGTGGTGCCAGCGGCGGTGCACCGGGTCGAGCGCGAAATAGGACAGGGTGTCGTTCATCCAGCCCATGTTCCACTTGAAGTCAAAGCCCAGGCCGCCCGCTCCCGTGGCGCCGGTGACGCGCGGAAAAGCGGTCGATTCTTCGGCCAGGGTCAGCACGCCCGGCGCCTCCTGGTGCAGGGTCTGGTTGGTTTGCTGCAGGAAGTCGATCGCCTCGTAGTTCTCGCGCCCGCCGTCGCGGTTGGGCAGCCACTGCCCGGCGGCGCGGCTGTAGTCGCGGTACAGCATGGAGGCCACGGCGTCGACGCGCAGGCCGTCCACCGCGTACTGCTCGATCCAGAACAGCGCGCTGCCGACCAGGAAGTTGCGCACCTCGTTGCGGCCGAAGTTGTAGATCAGCGTGTTCCAGTCCTGGTGAAAGCCTTCGCGCGGATCGGCGTGCTCGTACAGGGCCGTGCCGTCGAAACGCGCCAGCGCGTGGGCGTCGGAGGGGAAGTGGCCCGGCACCCAGTCGAGGATCAGCTTGAGCCCGGCGCCATGCGCCGCGGCGATGAAGCGGCGCAGCGCATCGGGCGAGCCGTAGCGCGCGGTCGGCGCGTACAGCCCGGTGGGCTGGTAGCCCCAAGAACCGTAGAACGGGTGCTCGGTGACGGGCAGCAGCTCGATGTGGGTGAAGCCGAGCTCGACCGCGTAGGGCACGAGTGTGCCGGCCAGAAAGTCCCAATCCGGCATCTGGCCGCCGGGGCGGCGCCAGGAGCCGGCGTGGACCTCGTAGATGGCCATCGGAGTCGACAGCGGATTGCCGGCGTCGGTTGGCGCCGGGGCTGCTGCGGCGTCGGCGGCCGGCGGCCCGTCGCAGACCAGCGCCGCGTTGCCGGGCGGGCCTTCGCTGCGCAGCGCGTAGGGGTCGGTCTTGAGGCTGAGGTGGCCGTGCACGTCGATGATTTCAAACTTGTACAGGGCGCCGGGGCGCACGCCGGGCACAAAGACTTCCCAGACCGCGCAATCGCCGCGCCAGTGCATCAGGTCGCGCCGTCCGTCCCACTGGTTGAAGTCGCCCACCACCGACACCCGCTGTGCGTTGGGCGCCCAGACTGCAAAGGCGACGCCATCGACGTCGTCGATCCGGGTCGGATGCCCGCCGAGCTTCTGCCAAGGACGCAGGTGCTTGCCTTCGCGCAGCAGCCATGCGTCCATTTCGCCCAGCCAGGGACTGAAGTTGTGCTTTGTTTCGGGGGTCGGGTGCGGGTCGGTCGGGGGCATGCTTGCTTGGCGCGTCAAATTCATGGCTCGATTATCGACGCCAAGGCTGTCATGGCGGGCGGAGCCTGTCTTGAACTTGATTCAGGAACCCGCAATCCACGGGGCAGAAGGCATGGATCCCGGATCGAGTCCGGGATGACAATCCACTTAACTTGCAATGCCCAGCAGGTCCAGGATGCCGCAGACGATGGTCAGCGGATGCGTCGGGCAGCCCGGCAGGTAGAGCGAGGGCTTGAAGCGGTCCAGGAATTCGCGGTCGATGCTGTCGCTGTCGGCGAACAGGCCGCCCGAGATCGCGCAGGCGCCCACGGCGATCACGAGCTTGGGCTCGGGCATGGCGTCCCAGCACAGTTGCAGGGCCGCCGTCATGTTGCGCGTGATGGGGCCGGTCAGCATCAGGCCGTCGGCATGGCGCGGCGAGGCCACGATGTCGATGCCGTAGCGCCCGAGGTCGAAGTTGACGTTCGACAGGGCGTTGACTTCGAGCTCGCAGCCGTTGCAGCCGCCGGCCGACACCGAGCGCAGTTTGAGGGATCGGCCGAAGCGTTTGTGCAGCGCGGCCGATACCTGGACCGGATCGGGTGTGGGCCGGCTCTCGCTGAGCAGCAGGCCTTCGCGCGTCGTGCAGGCGATCCGGAAATCATTCGTGAACGAGAGCTTGCGTCCCGGGCAGACCGGCGCGCACTCGCCGCACAGCACGCAGCGCGCGAGGTCGATCTGCAGCGGCGCGAGCGTGATCGCCTGCGTCGGGCACACGCTCACGCAGGCGTCGCAGCCTGACGCGCAGTCGGCCGCACCGATGACGGGCTTGCCGCGCAGCCCGGCCGGACTGGCCTGGCGCGGATCAGGGATGTACTGCGACCCTTGTGCGATGCGGACCTTGATGGAATTGAGCATGGGGGTGTCTTGCTAAAGATCGTTGCCGCAGTAGGACAGGTCAAAGCTCTTGTTGCAGATCGGAAAATCAGAAATCTCGTTGTCGCGCACGGCGAGCGCCAGGCCGAACCAGTTCTGCAGCGAGGGGTCCTGCAGCTTGTAATGCACGAGTCGGCCATCGGCACCGGTCTCCAGCGCCTGGATCACCGGCCCGCGAAAACCCTCGACGATCGAGAGGCACAAATGGTCCGGCGCGAGCGGCGCGGCCAGCGGCAGTGCGATTGCCTCGGCGTGCGGCGCCGTCTGCAATACGGATTGCAGCCAGCGCACCGATTCGTCGATCTCGCGCATGCGCAGCTGCATGCGCGCCCAGCAGTCGCCGCTGCTCTCGGTCAGCAGCGTCACCGGCTGCGCTTCGTAGGGCGTTGCGGCCAAGCCGACGCGCGTATCGAACGCCACGCCGCTGGCGCGCGCCACCACGCCGCTCAGGCCGATGTCCTGCGCCGCCTTCTGGCTGACGATGCCGGTGCCCTGGAAGCGCGATTGCACGCTGCGTGATTCGAGCATCAGCGTGTTGACCTGCGCGAGGTCGCGCGCAAAGTCGGAAAGGGTCGCGAGCAGGTCCTGCCGCAGGGCGTCGTCGATCGCGCTGCGCACGCCGCCCGGGCGCAGCCAGCCGCGGCCGAAGCGGCTGCCGCAGACGCGCATGCTGGCGTTGATGATGGCGGTGCGCAATCGCCCGTAGCTGGCGCCGCCCTGCAGGAAGGCGATGTCGGTCGCCAGGCCATTGAGGGTGGCCAGGTGCATGGCGATGCGCTCCATCTCCAGCGCGACGCCGCGCTGCGCCTGCGCCCCCGCGCTCACGCCGGTGCGGCTGAGCGCTTCCACCGCAGCGCAATAGCCCCAGGCGTAGGCGACGCTGCTGTCGCCGACGATCGACTCGACCAGCGGCGAGAGCGACAGCGCGGGGCGGCGCAGCAGCTGCGCCTCGATGCCGCGGTGCTGGTAACCGAGCTGGATTTCGAGGTGATGAACCTTCTCACCGTGGCACATGAAGCGGAAATGGCCGGGCTCGATCACGCTGGCATGGATCGGGCCGACGCCGACCTCGTGCACCTCCTGGCCGCGCACCGTGAAGAAGAGGTGTTCGTGCATGCGCTGCTGGCGCGCGCCCTCGTAGCGCACGGGTTTCAGCCAGCGGTGGCCGCGCGGCACCAGGCCGGTCTGCTCCCACAGCTCGCGCTCGGCCATCTGGGCGGCCGGGAATTGCGGCGTGAGCGAGGCGAAGAACTGTCCGCGTGCGCCGCTGCCGCGCAGCACGCGCAGCGCGCCGTCCGAATCCTGCAGCAGCGCGGTGGTGATGGCCTGGTCGCCGTCGGTCGAGCGGCCGAACAGCGTCAGCAGGCGCGCGCCGGCGCCGAGGTACTGCGCGCAGCGCGCGGCCCATGCGTCGAGCGTGAGCGTCTCCAGTTCGCGCGTGGCGATCAGCAGCAGGGGCGGATGGGGTGTCATCGTCAGCCTCCGATCGATTGCGCCACCTGCACCAGCAACTGGCTCAGCGCGGCCGGCGTGTACAGGCCGAGCACGAGCAGCACCAGCACGAAGCCGAGCTTGGGCACGGTCGTGACCCAGGTTTCATGGACGGTCGGGCCCTGCCAGTTCGACGGTCCCCAGAGCATCGGGAAGATCGAGCGCCCGGTGGCGACGAAGATGATGGTCAGCATGGTGCACATCAGCGTGAAGGCGATCAGGTTGCCCGACTGCACGATGCCCGAGAGGATCAGCATTTCGGCCAGAAAGCTGCCGAAGGGCGGAAAGCCCAGCAGCGCGAAGATGCCCACCGCGAACAGCAGGCCCGAGAACGGCAGCACGCGGATCACGCCGCTGAGCGACTTGATCTCGTTGCTGTGGTAGATCGCGCGCAGGCGCCCTGCGGTCAGGAAGAGCAGCGCCTTGACGAACGCGTTGCTCACGATGTAGAGCAGCACGCCGTAGGCGGCGAGCTTGCCCACCGAGAGGCCGATCGCGATCACACCCGAGGAGCTGACGCAGGCATAGGCCACCAGGCGCTTGTAGCTGTGCGCCGCCATCACCTGGACCGCCGCCACCAGCAGGGACAGGCAGCCCATGAACAGCAGCTCGTGCGACAGGAAGGCCGGGTCCTGGCCGCGAAACACGTGCAGGATGCGAAACACGGCCACCACGCTGATGTTGAACTGCACGGCCGCCAGCAGCGCGCTGGTGCTGCTCGGCGCGGCTTCGTAGGTCTCGGGCATCCAGTTGTAGAGCGGCGCCAGGCCGAGTTTGCTGCCCAGGCCGAACAGCATCAGCGCCAGACCCAGGCGCTGCCAGCTGTCGCCGGTCACGGCGATGTGGCGCCCCATCTGGTCGAGCGCGAAGTTCAGCTCCAGGCCCTGCAATTGCGCCGAGCGCGTCAGGCACATGATGCCCAGGAAGGTCAGCGCCAGCGAGATGCTCGAATACAGCAGGTAGTTCCAGGCCACGTGCCGCGCGCGGCCGGCGTCGCCCTGCGCCACCAGCGGCGCGGCGCACAGTGTGGTGAGCTCGATGAAGGCCCACAGCAGCAGCAGGTTGTTGGCCATCACGCCCAGGTTCATCGCGAGCATGAAGGCCAGCGTCAGCGCGCTGCGCGAGAGCATGTTGTCCGACAGGATCTGCGAGGTCTTGACGCGCGAGGACATGTAGACGCTGATGCCCAGGAACACGCTGTTGATCACGAGCAGGAATAGCATCGAGGTGGCGTCGAGCACGAAGTAGCGCTGTACGTAGTAGCGCGGCATCTCGGCCAGCGGCGTCTGCACGAAAACGCCGATCCACAGCAGCAGCGTGGCCAGCGCCACGGCCACCAGCGCCGGTCCGATCCAGAGGTGGCGCGTCGGTGCGATGGCTTGTTCTGGGTGGCCCAGCGCGGCGCTCATGGCGTTCATGTCTTCGCTCATGCGTGCTCCTGCGCGACCGGCGCATCGGGCGTGCCGATAAGCCAGGTTCCGACGAAGATCGTCAGCAGGTAGATGGCGCTCAGGGCCCCGTGCACCGGCAGTGGCCAGGGCTCGGGAAACAGCGACTCGAACAGCGCCAGCGCGTTTTCCATGAACAGCATGGCCACCAGCTGCGCCGGCGGCGCGTCGTTGGTGGCCAGCAGCAGCAGGGCGACCGCCACCGTGGCGCCGACGACGCCCAGCGTGATGGCCTGGTAGTCGCCCATGCTCGGCGCGCCGAACTTGAACGCCAGCACGACCAGCGCGATGGCGACAACCCAGGTGAAGAGGTTCGACGGCATCAGGTCCCGATTCGGCCAGGCCCGCTGTTGGATGGCGCGTCGTAGCAGCAGCGGTGCGATGGCAGCGCGCAGCAGCAGCAGCTCCAGCAGCGCGATCAGCGCATGCAGCGAATCCAGCCCGTGGTGGTTGACCGCGTTCCAGCCCAGCGCCAGCGCCTGCACGGCAAGCCAGAGCGGCGCCGCGCGGATCTTGCTGAAGAAGACCGGGATCACGGCAGCTAGCAGAAAGACGATCAGCGGCAGCGTCATCAGGACCTCACCAGCCAGCCGGCGCCGCCCAGGCACAGCGCCGCGAGCAGGCTCGCCAGCATCAGGTAGCGCGGCACCAGGCTCATGCGGAGGCGAGCCGTCAGGGATTCGACGCAGCCCACAGCGACGGCCACCAGCGCCATGATGAGCAGCGCAGCGGGCACGGCGGCCAGCGGCGCGGTGGCAACATCGAAGGGATTGAGCAGCGCCGCGATCAGGCCGGCGTAGATTGTCATCTTCAGGCCGGCCGCGTACTGCATGGCGGCCAGCTCGGGGCCGCTGTGGTCGAGGATCATGACTTCGTGGATCATGGTCAGTTCGAGGTGCGTCAGCGGGTCGTCCACCGGCACGCGGGCGGCCTCGGCCTGCAGCAGAACCAACAGCACGAGGACCGTTGGCGGCGCCAGCCAGACGAAGGCGTCGCTGCGCTGCAGGCCGCCGATCAGCTCGGCAAAGCTGCTGCCGCCGCCCGCGACCAGGGCCGAGCCGATCAGAAGGAACAGCGCGGGCTCGATGTAGCTCGTGAACGAGGCCTCGCGCGCCGCGCCCATGCCTTCGAAGGAACTGCCGACGTCGAGCGCCGAGAGCATCAGGAACAGGCGCGCCAGGCCCAGCGTGTAGGCGAAGAAAATGAAGTCGTGGCTGAACTGCAGCGGCGCGAGCGCGCCCAGGATCGGGGCGATCAGGGCGGCGAGCACGCTGCCCGCCAGCACCACCCAGGGCCCGGCGCGAAACAGCGGCGTTGTCACCGCGCTGTAGACCGGCCGCTTGTGCAGCAGGCGCAGCAGGTCCCACAGCGGCTGCAGCAGGCCCGGACCCTTGCGTCCGGCCCACAGCGACTTGGTGCGGTTCACGAGGCCGGGCAGCAGCACCGGCATGGCCAGCGCGATCAGCACGTGGGCGAGCGTCAGGATCAGCATCGGGCTCACGGCAGCGCTCCCGTGCTCAGGACCACCAGGCCGGCGATGGCGACGATGGCGACCAGCGCCACGCCGAAGGCAATGCGCGGGTCATCCTCGCGCAGCCAGCGCGACCAAGTCTTGGCCGAGAGATCGCCGTTGGCGACGACCGAGAAGACGCGCCGCTCCACGGCATCGACGCAATCGGTGACGACGTAACTGTCGCTCGGGAAATAGCCCGCCGGCGCCTTTTGCCGCTGCAGCATCAGCAGCACGCCGCGAAAGCGCGCGCTGAAATCCCACGAGAAGCCTGAGCCCGTGTACTGCATGCGCGCATTCGGCGCGATGTAGCCGCAGCCCCAGGTCGGGCGCTGCGCCGTAGGCGCGGACGGCACGCGCGGACGCAGCCACCACAGCAGCGCAATGACAAGCGCGAGCGCGGCGGAAATGAGGCCGACCCGGCCCAGCGTATCGGCGATCGGTTGCAGCACATCGATGCGCGAGGCCGGCAGCAGGGCCAGCGCGATGGCGGTCGCTCGCTGCACCAGCATGAAGCCCAGCACCGGCGCGACGCCGAGCACGACGACGCCCACGCCGTGCAAGCCCATCGGCAGCAGCATCCAGCGGCTGATCTCGCCCGGCGCGTGCACGCTGGCATCGCGCGCCTTTCCGAGGAAGACGACGCCGAAGGCGCGCGTGATGCTCAGCGCCGAGACGGCGCCGACAAAGGCCAGCAGCGCGCCGGCCGCGCACAGCGCGACCTTGGCCCAGACGCCGATTGCCGCGCTGTTGAAGAGGGCCGAATAGATCACGAACTCGCCGGTGAAGCCGTTGAGCGGCGGCAGTCCCGAGATCGCCACACCGCCGAGCAGAAAGCTCAGCGCCGTCCACGGCATCAGGCGTGAGAGGCCGCCCAGGCGCTCCATGTCCACGGTATGGCTGGCCTGGTAGACGGCGCCCGCGGCGTAGAACAACTGGCACTTGAAGAAGGCATGGTTGAGCACGTGCATCAGGCCGCCGGCAAAGCCCAGCGCCACCAGCGCCGGCTGGTTCCAGCTCAGGCCCAGGCAGCCCACGCCAAATCCGATGCCGGCAATGCCGACGTTCTCGGTCGACGAGTAGCCGAGCAGGCGCTTCAAGTCGCGCTGCCCGACCGTGTAGAGCGCCCCGACCAGCGCCGAGAGCGCGGAGAAGCCGATTAGGAACCAGCCCATCCATTCGTCCGGTCGCCCGATCAGGAACACGAAGCGCACCAGCGCGTACAGGCCGGCCTTGTGGATGACGCCCGACATCAGCGCCGAGACGTGGGCCGGCGCGGCAGCGTGGGCGCGCGGCAGCCAGGAGTGAAAGGGGAAGAACGCGGATTTAAGACCGAAGCTCGCCACCAGCAGAAGGAACACCAGGTCGCGCTCGGAGCCGGTGTTGTCCTGCAGCCAGCGCCCGAACTGCGCCAGGTCCCAGGAAGCCGAATGCGCGTACAGGATCATGAAGGCCGCCACCAGAAAGATCAGGCCCAGGTGCGTCGAGACCAGGTAGTTGAAGCCGGCGAATCGCACTTTCTGGTTCGTGAAGTCCCAGATCACGAGCAGCCAGGCGGCGAGTGCCGCGATCTCCCAGCCGAGCAGGAAGACCAGCGCGTGCTGCGCCGTGTAGACCAGCACGAAGGACAGCGAGGTCAGGTTCAGCAGCGCGTAGTGCACTCCGAGGTGGCGTGTGGAATCGAAGAAGGGCCGCATGTAGCCCAGCGCGTAGACGCTGCCGAGCAGCGTCATCGGCATGGCCCAGGCCAGGAAGAAGGCGCCCAGCGCGTCGAGCTCGATGCGCAGCGTTCCCACCGGATAGGACCAGGCCAGTTCGCCGCGGACCGTGGCACCGCCGAACAGCACCGGCGCCAGCGTGTGCCAGACCAGCGCCGTGGCAAGCAGTTGCGAGGCGACGCCGATGCCGGCGCGCGTGCGGTTGCCCAGCGGGGCCAAGCATAGCCCAGCGCCGAGCAACAGCACGAGAACGGCCCAGATCAGCTGGATCATGACTTCGGGTCGCCGGCTCTCAGGGCTTTTGCGTCGGGTCGGCAGCGGCGTCGTCTGCCGCGCTCAGGCCGCTGGGGACGAACTCCACGCCGTAATGCACGAGGTAGTCGCGGATCAGGCGGCGCACGACCTGCGACGGCGTCAGGTCCTGGCTCGCGCACAGCGCCTCGAAAGCCTTCTTCTTGGCCGGATCCACCAGAACAGTCAGTCGCGCGGTTTTTAGTTCCATGATGTGTCTTTCATGATAATGTTATTGTAATCACACTTGCTTACAAGATGTTTGTTCAGACGCGACAAGACACCCTGGGTATCGGCCAGAGTGCAGGAAATGGACCGGAGGGGCTTGGCGGAACTAGTGAACCCGCATGCCGGGCTGCGCGCCGTCGGTGGGTTCGAGAACGTAGATGCCGGGGTTGGCTATTTCGTCGGCGTGGCTGGCGGCGAGCACCATCCCTTCGCTGATGCCGAACTTCATCTTGCGCGGCGCCAGGTTCGCCACCAGCACGGTGAGCTTGCCGATCAGGTCGGCCGGCTTGCACGAGCCGGCGATGCCGCTGAAGACGTTGCGCGTGCGGCCCTCGCCGGCGTCCAGGGTCAGGCGCAGCAGCTTGGTCGAGCCTTCGACCGGCTCGCAGTTCACGATGCGGGCGATGCGCAGGTCGATCTTGCTGAAGTCCTCGATGCCGATGGGACCAGCAATCGCCTCGCCGCCGGGCCGCCCCAAGGCGAGGACGGCCCCCTCGGGGGGCAGGGAGGACGCGACAGCGCCGACCGTGTGGGCGACTGGTTCGCCGCCGGGCAGCAGCTTCTCCGGTTCGGCAACGGCGGGCGCCTCGAACAGCGCTTCGAGTTGTTTGATGTCGACGCGCTGCATCAGGTGCTGGTAGCTGCCGATGCGGTGGCCGGTGCCGAGTTCCTGCTCGACACTGGCGAAGCTCAGCGGTGCAACGGCGAGGAAGCCCTCGACCTGCGACGCGAGCATGGGCAGCACGGGCTTGAGGTAGGCCGTGAGCATGGCGAAGGCTTCGATGCAGACGGTGCAGACATCGTGCAATCGCGCGTCCATGCCCGCCTGCTTGGCCAGTTCCCAGGGCTTGTTGGCGTCCACATATTCGTTGACGCGATCGGCCAGCAGCATGGTTTCGCGCAGCGCCTTGGCGTACTCGCGGTCTTCGAACAGTTCCTCGATCGCGAGCCGCTGCGCGCGCAGCAGCGTCAGCAGCGCGCTGCCGTCGGCCGTGATCTCGCCGAGCCGGCCGTCGAAGCGCTTGGCGATGAAGCCGGCGGCGCGGGACGCGATGTTGATGTACTTGCCGACCAGGTCGCTGTTGACGCGCGCCATGAAGTCTTCCGGGCTGAATTCGACGTCTTCGTTGCGGCCGTTGAGCTTGGCCGCGATGTAGTAGCGCAGCCATTCCGGGTTCATTCCCAGGCTCAGGTATTTGAGCGGGTCCAGGCCGGTGCCGCGGCTCTTGCTCATCTTCTCGCTGTTGACGGTCAGGAAACCGTGCACGAACACCGCGTTGGGCGTCTTGCGCCCGCTGAAATGCAGCATGGCGGGCCAGAACAGCGTGTGGAAGGTGATGATGTCCTTGCCGATGAAGTGGTACTGCTCGGTCGCCGGGTCGGCCATGAAGGCGTGGTAGGCCTGCGATCCGGTCTCGGCGTCGCCGGCGAGCTTGACGAAGCGGTTCTCGAGCGAGGCCAGGTAGCCGATCGGCGCATCGAGCCAGACGTAGAAGTACTTGCCCGGCGCGTCCGGGATCTCGATGCCGAAGTAGGGCGCGTCACGGCTGATGTCCCAGTCGCCGAGGTCGCGCTTGCCGTTCTCGTCGGGCAGCAGCCATTCCTTGATCTTGTTGTAGACCTCGCTTTGCAGGTGGGTCTGGCCGCGCGCATTGCTGCCCTGCGTCCACTTCTCCAGGAACGCGGCGCAGCGCGGGTCGGAGAGCTTGAAGAAGTAATGCTCCGAGTCGCGCAGCACGGGTGTCACGCCGGTCAGCGCAGAATAGGGGTTCTTGAGTTCGGTCGGGCTGTAGACGGCGCCGCAGACTTCGCAGTTGTCGCCGTACTGGTCCTTGGCGCCGCACTTCGGGCATTCGCCCTTGATGAAGCGGTCCGGCAGGAACATGTTCTTCTCGGTGTCGAAGAACTGCGCGATGACGCGCGTTGCGATCAGCCCGTTGGCCTTCAGGTCGCGGTAGATCGCCTGCGCCAGCGCATGGTTCTCCGCGCCATCGGTCGAATGCCAGTTGTCAAAGCCGATGTGAAAGCCGTCCAGATACGGCTTGCGACCGGCCGCGATGTCGGCCACGAACTGCTGCGGCGTCTTGCCGACCTTTTCGGCCGCGATCATGATCGGCGCGCCGTGCGCGTCGTCGGCGCAGACAAAGTGCACCACGTTGCCCATCATCCGCTGGTAGCGCACCCAGATGTCGGCTTGGATGTACTCCATGATGTGGCCGATGTGGAAGTTGCCGTTGGCGTAGGGCAGGGCGGTGGTGACGAAGAGTTGGCGTGGCATGGGAGCTGTGGCTTTCGAGGGGGAAGCGTGATTTTAGTCGCCGCACCCGGTTGTCATCCCGGACTCGATCCGGCATCCAGGCGGTGCGGGCCATGGATTGCGGGTCGGGGTCCGCAACGACAGCCCGGATTCTTCATGCCGGACCTGATCCGGCATCCATGTCTTGTTCAGCTCGTCGCCACTTCCGGCGTCAGCACCGGCCCATGGCCGCTGAATCGGTCCAGGGCGAGGTAGATCACCGGGGTGATGAAGAGCGTGATGGCCTGCGAGAACACCAGGCCGCCGACCACGGCCAGGCCCAGCGGCTGGCGCAGTTCGGCGCCGGCGCCGATGCCGATGGCGATCGGCAGCGCGCCCATCAGCGCGGCCAGCGTCGTCATCATGATCGGGCGGAAGCGCAGGATGCAGGCTTCGCGGATCGCCATCGCCGGCGTCATGCCCTGATGGCGCTGCGCATCGAGCGCAAAGTCGATCATCATGATGGCGTTCTTCTTCACGATGCCGATCAGCAGCACGATGCCGATGGTGGCGATCAGCGTCAGGTCCTGATCGAATAGCATCAGCGTCGCCAGCGCGCCGACCGCCGCTGACGGCAAGCCGGCCAGAATCGTGATCGGGTGGATGTAACTCTCGTACAGCACGCCGAGCAGCACGTAGATCACGAGCAGGGCCGCCACGATCAGGATCGCCTGGCTGCCCTGCGAGCTCTTGAACACCGCCGCGTCGCCGCCATAGCTGGTGATGATGGAGGTCGGCATCTGGATCGCGCCGCGCGCCGCATCGATCTTGGCCGTGGCATCGCCCAGCGCCGCGCCCGGCGCCAGGTTGAACGAGATCGTCACCGCCTGCAGCTGGCCGACATGGTTGATCGACATCGGGCCGACGGTGCGCTCCACCGTGGTGAAGCTCGAGAGTGCCACCATCGCGCCATTGGTCGAGCGCACGTAGATGCCGCCCAGGGCGTGCTCGTCGAGCTTGCCTTCGGGCGCGACTTCCATGATCACCTGGTAGCTGTCAGTCGGCAGGTAGATGGTCGAGACCTGGCGCTCGCCGAAGGCGCTGAACAGGGCGGTGCGGATGGCGTCGATCGAGACGCCCAGCGTGTTGGCGCGATCGCGGTCGATCTTGAGCTGCGCCTGCAGCCCGCGCAATTGCGCGTCGCTGGTCACATCGCGGAAGATCGGGTCGGCGCGGAACTGGTCCTGCAGTTTGGTGGCCCAGGCGTTGAGTTCGTCGGCGCGCACGCTTTGCAGGATGTACTGGTACTGCGCCTTGCTCTGGCGCCCGCCGAGCTGCAGGTTCTGGATCGGGCGCATGAAGACCGCAATGCCGGCGACACCGCGCAGCTTGCGCCGCAGGCCCTCGACCACCTTGGCCATCGGCTGGCGCTGGCCGCCGGGTTTGAGCGTGATGAACATGCGTCCGGTGTTCTGCGCGCCGCTGCCGCCGTTGAAGGAGCTCACGGCCGCCACGTTCGGGTCGGCGCGAAAGACCGCGGCCACGCGTTCCTGCAGCGTGACCATGGCCGGAAAGGAGGTGTCTTCGGAGGCTTCCGTCGAGACCGAAATCTGGCCGATGTCCTCTTCCGGGAAGAAACCCTTTGGAATGATGACCATCAGCCAGGCGGTCGCGACAAACGTGGCCAGGGCGATCAGCAGCACTAACTTGCGGTGGCGCAGGGCGACGTCGAGCATGCGCGTGTAGACAGCAAGCACCGCGTTGAAGCCGCGTTCGAAAGAGCGCACCAGGGCGCCGGGCGGCTTCTTGTGCGCCTCGTCCGACAGGAAGCGGCTCGCCAGCATCGGCACCAGCGTGAGCGAGACGAAAGCCGAGACCACGATGGCCAGACCGACGACCACGGCGAACTCGTGGAACAGCAACCCGATCACGCCCGGCATGAAGAAGATCGGGATGAAGACGGCGATCAGCGAGGTCGAAATCGCGATGATGGTGAAGCCCACTTCGCGCGCGCCGCGCATGGCGGCGGAAAACGGCGGCACGCCGTTCTCGACGTGGCGGATGATGTTTTCCAGCACCACGATCGCGTCGTCCACCACCAGCCCGACGGCCAGCGTCAGTCCGAGCAGCGAGATGTTGTCCAGGCTGTAGGAGAAGCCCCACAGCAGCGCGACGGCGCCGATCAGGGAGACCGGCAGCGACAGCGTCGGAATCAGGGTGGCGACAAAGCGGCGCAGGAACAGGAAGATCACCAGCACCACCAGGGCGATGGTGCCCAGCAGCGTGAGCGAGACGTCGTGCAGCGCCTCGCGCACCGAGACCGAGCGGTCATTGATCGGCGTCATCGCGACCGACTGCGGCATCTGGCTTTGCAGCTTTGGCAGGGTGGCGCGCACCGCGTCGACCACCTTGACCGTGTTGGCGCCGGGCTGGCGCTGCACGGCGATTGTGATCGAGTTCTCGCCATTGAGCGTGGCCCAGCTCTTGAGCGTCTCCAGGCTGTCCTCGACCTGCGCCACATCCCTGAGCCACACCGGGTTGCCGCCGCGCGTGCTGACGATCAGGTCGGCAAAATCGGCCGCGCTTTTGAGCTGCCGGTTGGCCTGCAGCGTCAGGGTCTGGTTCGGGCCGTCAAAGGTGCCCACCGGGGTATTGACGTTGGCGGCCTTGAGCGCCGAGCTCAATTCGTCCAGGCCGATGTTGCGCACCGCGAGCGCCTCGGGCTTGACGCGCACCCGCACCGCGTAACGCTTGGAGCCGAAGATGCTGACCTGGGCCACGCCGTCGATGGTGGTCAGCGTCGGCGAGATCAGGTGTTCGGCGTAGTCCTGCAGATCCGACGGGTTGACCGAGGGCGAGGTCAGTGCGATCAGCAGGATGGGCGCATCGGCCGGATTGACCTTGCGGTAGGCCGGCGTTGCCGTCATGTCGACCGGCAGCGAGCGCTGGGCACGCAGCAGCGCCGCCTGCACGTCAACCGCGGCGGCGTCGATGTTGCGGCCTTCCTCGAATTCCAGCGTCAGAGAGGTGTTGCCCAGCGTGCTGGTGGAACTGATGGTCTTGAGTCCGGGCACGGTCTGGAACTGCTTCTCCAGCATCAGTGCCACCGAGCTCGCCATGGTTTCCGGATTGGCGCCTGCCAGATCTGCCGAAACGTTGATAACCGGCGTGTCGTAGCTCGGCAAAGCCGCCACCGGGATGTTGCGATAGCCGAGCACGCCGGCCAGCACGATCGCTGCGTTGAGCAGCATCGTCATCACCGGACGGCGGATGAAAAGTTCGGACAGGTTCATGGCTTGGCCGGTTGCTTGCTCGCGGCCGGGTTGGCGGCGTCGCCCTTAGCGCGCTCGACCACCGCCGAGCCGGGCCGCAGATTCTGCTTGCCGACCAGCACCACCGATTCGCCGGCGGTGACGCCGCTGACTGCCGCGTCCTCACCTTGGGCGTTCAAAACCTGCACCGGTTTGAGGATCGCCTTGCCGTCCTGCACGACGTAGACAATGGCGCCGCGCGCGCTCTGGATAATGGAGGCCTGCGGGATCACGACCACGTCCTTGAGCGTGCTCACGGTCTGCGACACCTGGACAAAAGCGCCGGGCCAGAGCTTGCCATCCGGGTTGTCGAACACGGCCTTGACCTTGACCGAGCCCGAGTTGGCATCGACCGCGTTGTCCACGAACTTCAGGCGTCCGCTGAAGCGCCCGCCCTGGTCGCCCAGTTCGGCCGTGACCTCGGCGCCGCCATTCTTGAGCGCCGCCAGCGCATCGCTCAGGTTGCGCTGTGGAATGCTGAAGGCCACCGCGATTGGATCGAGTTGCGTGATCGTCACCAGCGGCGTGAGATTGGCCTGCACCGCGTTTCCGGCGGAGACGGCCACGGTGCCGGCGCGTCCGGCGTTGGGTGCCGTGATGCGGGAGTAGGACAGCGCGACGCGCGCCGCGTCGATCGCGGCCTGGTCGGCTGCCACTGCGGCGAGCTGCGAATCGACCAGTGCCCGCGTCGTATCAACGGCGCCCTGCGAAATGAAATTCTGCGCCAGCAGCTGCTGGGAACGCGCCCACTGGCGCTGGGCGTCGGCTAGCGCGGCGTTGTCCTTGGCCAGTTGCGCCTGCGCCTTCGCGACATTGGCCTCATCCGTGCGGGCGTCGAGCGTGAACAGCAGCTCGCCGGTTTTGACGAACTGGCCATCCTTGATATGGACCTTGCTCACGATGCTGGTCACCTGGGAGCGCACATCGACACTGGTCAGCGGCGTGACGGTGCCGGCGGCTTCGAGCAGGACGCGCAAATCGCGCTTGAGCGCGCGCACGGTGCTGACCGTGATGGCCGGGCCGGTGCTCGATGCCGCCGCCGCACTGGCTGGCGCAGCCGGGCCCGCGCCGTCGGCCTTGCCGCCGCAGCCGATGAGCGAGGCTGCACCCAGGCCGCATATCAGAGTGAGAAAAAACGGAACTGTCTTCATGGTTTTCCTGTAGATGAGCGAACGTTGCGCCCACCGGCGGATCGTTTCTTGGTATGGGTGGCCATGCTACCAGAGCGGGTATTGCGGTCGCAGCGACGCTCTGCATTATCGGGGACTCGTGGCAGAATCCGGCGACCCTTCGCACCTCGTCCCATGATTCCTCGCATCACCCTGTTCATCATCTCCGCGGCCCTGATCGGCGCGCACTTCTTCCGCGCCGGCAGCTATGCGCTGGTTGCCCTTTGCATGGCCTTGCCGCTGCTCCTGTTCTACAGGAAACGCTGGAGCCTGATCGTGCTGCAGTGCGCGGCGTACGCGGCGAGTCTGGTTTGGCTGGCTGCCGCGCTGGAGCTGGTGCAGATGCGCCAGCAAATGGGCAGGCCCTGGACGACCGCCGCCGTCATCCTGGGTGCGGTTGCCTTGTTCACCCTAGTGTCGGGCCTGCTGCTCAATGCGCGAAGCCTGCACCAGCGCTATCCTTTTTCTTGATTGGAATCCTCATGCCGCAATCGACCGAACTGTTTCAAACCGCCATCGCCGGCAGCCTTCCCAAACCGGCCTGGCTGTCCGAGACCGAAAAACTCTGGCCGCAGTGGAAGGCGCAGGGCGCCGAACTGCAGCAGGCCAAGGCGGACGCGACGCTGCTGTGGATCAAGGAGCAGGAGGATGCGGGCCTGGACATCATCGGCGACGGCGAGCAGTCGCGCCAGCACTTCGTGCACGGTTTTCTGGAACAGGTCGAAGGCATCGACTTTGAGCACAAGGTCACCATGGGCATCCGCAACGGCCGCTACGACGCGCAGGTGCCGCAGGTCATTGCGCCGCTGCGCCTCAAGGGCCGGGTCCACGCGATCGAAGCGCAACTGGCGCGCGCGCACACGAAGAAGAGGCTCAAGTTCACGCTGCCCGGACCGCTGACGATCGTCGACACCGTGGCCGACCGCTTCTACGGCGACAAGGTCAAGATGGCTTTCGCGTTTGCCGAGCTGCTCAACCAGGAGGCGCTGGCGCTGCAGGCCGACGGCGTCGACATCATCCAGTTCGACGAACCGGCTTTCAATGTTTACCTGAAGGACGCGGCGGACTGGGGCGTCAAGGCGCTCGAGCGCGCGGCGCAGGGCCTGACCTGCACGACGGCCGTTCACATTTGCTACGGCTACGGCATCAAGGCCAATGTCGACTGGAAGGAAACGCTGGGCAACGAATGGCGCCAGTACGAGGCGATCTTCCCGGCGCTGGCGGCGAGCAGCATCCAGCAGGTCAGCCTCGAGTGCTACCACTCGCACGTGCCGCCCGATCTGATGGCGCTGCTGGCGGGCAAGGACGTGATGGTCGGCGTGATCGATGTCGCCAGTGACGCGATCGAAACGCCCGAGCAGGTGGCCGACACCATCGGCAAAGCGCTGCAGTTCGTGCCGAAGAACCGCCTGTTTCCCTGCACCAACTGCGGCCTGGCGCCGATGAGCCGCGCTGTGGCCGAGAAGAAACTCGCGGCGCTGGCGGCCGGCGCCGCGCTGGCGCGGCAGCGCTACGGTGCAGTATGAAAAATCCGGTCAATCCGTTCAAGCGCGCACTGGCGCAGAAAGAACTGCAGATCGGCTTGTGGCTCGGTCTGGCGAATTCGTACACGACCGAGATCTGCGCCGGCGCCGGCTTTGACTGGCTGCTGATCGACGGCGAGCACGCGCCCAATGATCTCAACACCATCCTGGCGCAGTTGCAGGTGATCGCGGGCTATCCGGCTTCGCACGCGATCGCGCGCGTGCCGGTCGGGCATGGCCACGTTGGCGCTGCGCTGATCAAGCAGTACCTCGACCTCGGCGTGCAGACGATTCTGGTGCCGATGGTCGACACGGCCGAGCAGGCGCGCGCCGTGGTGCAGGCCACGCGCTATCCGCCGCAGGGCATCCGCGGCATGGGGGGGGCACGGGCCTCGCGCTGGGGCCGCGTTGCGGACTACGGTCATCAGGCCAACGAGCAGATCTGCGTGCTGGTGCAGGCCGAAACGCAGACCGCGCTCGACAACCTCGACGCCATCGTGGCGGTCGACGGTGTCGATGGTGTCTTCATCGGCCCGGCCGATCTGTCGGCGTCGATAGGCTTCATCGGCCAACAGGACCACCCGCAGGTGCGCGCCGCCATGGAGGACGCGTTCGAGCGCATCCTGCGCGCCGGCAAGGCGCCCGGCATCCTGATGGCCGACGAAGCGCTGGCGCGGCGCTACATCGACCTCGGTGGCCTGTTCGTCGCCGTCGGCCTGGACAGCAACCTGCTGGCCCGCCACAGCAGCGCCTTGGCGGCGCGCTTCAAGACCGGCGTTTGATTGCCACGTTGGCCGTCATTGCGAGGAGCGTAGCGACGCGGCGATCCATCGGCTTGTCATGCCGGACTCGATCCGGCATCCAGTGGCATGCGTTGTGTGGATTGCGGGTCAAGCCCGTAATGACAAGACCGGGTTCCTGACCTCCAGGGCTGTTTCGTTCCCTCAATGCAGCCGCAGCGGATCGACCCGGCGCTCGGGCATCGCGCTAGTGCGTGCTGATGCGTCGGCTTCGCGATCGACCCAGCCGAAGAAGGTGCAGATTTCCGCGCGCTGGCGCTGCGCGTCGGCGTAGCCCAGCGCCATCAGCTCGCGTGTGTAGTTCGATTCAAACAGCAGGTAGCTCGCCAGCGCCGCGCCCTTGACGTCGGATGCCTTGGTTGACACGCCGACGCCGCCGAGCATGGTGCGCACCGCCGGCGGCAGGTCGCCGATGTGGCGCGCGGCAATGCTGTCCAGGCGCTGCGAGGGCGCGATCATCAGCAGGTCGATGTGGTGCAGTGCGCTGGCGCTGCGCGCCTCGGGCGGCACCAGCGCCATGGTCTGGTTGATGCGGCGCATGCGCTCCAGGTCCACTGCCAGCGAATCGAGAAAGATGCTCGACAGCGCATGCCCGGCGATCTGCGCCAGCGAGGGGTAGCTCAGGCTGGTGTGCAGATGCGCTTCCTCCTTGGGCTCGACCATGCGCCCGGCGCCGACCACCAGGATGCGGCTGGCGCCGATATGGATGGCGGGGGCGATCGGCGCCGACTGGCGCATCGAGCCGTCGCCGAAGTACTGCATCTGCCGGGCCAGCGCGAGCTGCGTGGCCGGAAAGACGAAGGGAATGGCCGAGGACGCCAGCAGGTGCGAATAGGTGATGCGATCGTGCACGGCGCGGCGCTGCATGCGGATCCAGGGCGCCAGGTGCGCCGCCCCTTCGAAGAAGGTGATGTGGTCCCCGGTGCTGTAGCTCGATGCCGTGACCGCCAGCGCCTGCATGTGGCCCTGGGCGATCAGTTCCGGCAGGCGCTGCAGCGGCGCGTTGTTGAGCAGCGAGTGCGGCGTCTTGTGCTGCCACTTCGCCAGCAGCCAGCCCAGGGCCAGCAAGCCCATCAGCGACGCGCCCGAGCGCAGCATGCTGAAGCTGTCCGCGCGGTAGACCTGATCGGCATGGATGTCCCTCCAGATATCGACGATGCGGAGCACGGCGCCATCGAAATCATCGGCACCGCAGGCCAGCGCGGCGGCATTGATGGCGCCGGCCGAGGTGCCGGTGATGATCGGGAACGGGTTGAGCCCATGCAGCGCGCCGGCCGCCTTGCGGATGTCGGCGATGGCTTCAAGCACCCCGACCTGGTAGGCCGCGCGCGCACCGCCGCCGCCGAGCATGAGCCCGGTCGGGGACGGCGCTGGCATGTCGTTTGGCATGAAAACATTATCGAGCTGGCGCTGATGCGCGAGCGGCCGGGGTAAACCCGGATCTTCAGCAGGGCTTAAGGTTAAATTTTTCTTCGCTAGACTATCGCCCTCAGGAGAATCAATCAATGACCGTGACGCAACAGCAAGTGATGGACGCACTCAAGGGTGTGGTCGATCCCAATACCGGGCACGATTTCGTGTCCTCCAAAGCCATCAGGAACCTGACCATCGCCGACGGTGACGTGGCCTTCGACGTCGAACTCGGCTACCCGGCCAGAAGCCAGATCGCGGGCTTTCGCACGGCCCTGATCGCCGCCGCCAGGACGGTGGCCGGTGTCAACAACGTGTCCGTCAACGTCGTCACGAAGATCGCGGCGCACGCCGTGCAGCGCGGCGTGCAGCTGCTGCCCAAGGTGAAGAACATCGTGGGCGTGGCCTCCGGCAAGGGCGGCGTCGGCAAGAGCACCACCGCCGTCAATCTGGCGCTGGCCCTGGCGGCCGAGGGCGCCAGCGTCGGCCTGCTCGATGCCGACATCTACGGCCCGAGCATCCCGATGATGATGGGCATCACCGGCCAGCCCGAGAGCACCGATGGCCAGACCATGGAGCCGCTGGAGAACTACGGCGTGCAGGTGATGTCGATCGGTTTTCTGGTGGCGCAGGACGAAGCCATGATCTGGCGCGGCCCGATGGCCACGCAGGCGCTCGAACAACTGCTGCGCCAGACCAACTGGCGTGACCTCGATTACCTCGTGGTGGACATGCCGCCCGGCACCGGCGACATCCAGTTGACGCTGTCGCAGCGCGTGCCCATGACGGGCGCCGTGATCGTGACCACGCCGCAGGACATCGCGCTGCTCGACGCCAAGAAAGGCATCAAGATGTTCGAGAAGGTCGGCGTGCCGATCCTGGGCATCGTCGAGAACATGGCGGTGCATGTGTGCAGCAACTGCGGCCATGTGGAGCATATTTTCGGCGCCGACGGCGGCAAGAAGATGGCGGCCGAGTACGGCATGGATTACCTCGGCGCGCTGCCGCTGGACCTGCAGATCCGTCTGCAGGCCGACAGCGGCAAGCCCACCGTGGTGGCCGATCCCGACAGCGACGTGGCCGGCATCTACAAGGCCGTGGCGCGCAAGGTGGCGCTGGCCATCGCCGCCAAGAACAAGGACTTCTCGTCCAAGTTCCCGTCGATCAAGATCTCCAAAGACACCTGAGCCGCGCCGGGTTGACCGTGCGCCAGCGGACAGACCCAGTCCGCTGCGCGGCGCATCCTGTGACGCTTCATCATTGCAACAGAACGTAATGCTTGGTGTCGAAACCGGTGTCTGGCGCGTTGTAGCGACAGGCCCGCCTGTTCCGGCACGGGCTGTCTTTCGCGAGGAGTCATCATGCCAGTGCAATCTTTCGTTCTTCGGGTTCTGGGCCTGTTTGTCGCGGCCGCAGCGCTGAGCTTCAGCGCTGCGGCGAGCGCCGACCCGCCGTCGCGCGTTGCGCGCCTGGGTTATGCGTCGGGCGGGGTCATTTTTTCAGCAGCGGGGGAGGACGAGTGGTCCCAGGCTGCGCTGAACCGGCCGCTGACCATCGGTGACCGCCTCTGGGTCGAAGATGGCGCAAGGGCTGAACTCCAGGACGGCGGCGCCGTGATACGCCTGCATGGCGGCACCGGCATCTCCGTTCTCAATCTCGACGAGGGCAGCACGCTGCTGCAGCTGACGCAGGGCAGCCTGAATCTGCGGGTGCGGCGCCTGGCGCCCAACCAGGTGGTCGAGGTTGACACGCCCCAGCTCGCGCTCACGCTGCGACAGCGCGGCGACTACCGCATCGCGGTGGACCCTGACGGCAACGTGACCGACGTCATCGTGCGCAGCGGACAGGCCGAAGTCTCGGGACCGGGTGCCGCCTACATCATCGATGCGCAGCAGCGCTACCGCTTCCGCGGCAATGACTTGCGCGACAACGAGTTTCTGGCCGCGCCGCGTCCCGACGAGTTCGACCGCTGGGCCAGCGAGCGCGACCGCGCGTTCGACAATTCCGCCTCGGCGCGTTATGTCTCGCCCGATGTGATCGGTTACCAGGACCTTGATGCGAACGGCGTCTGGCGCGTCGATGCGACCTACGGCAATGTCTGGTACCCGAATCAGGTCGGATCCGACTGGGCGCCGTACCGCGATGGTCACTGGACCTGGATCGCGCCCTGGGGCTGGACCTGGGTCGATGACGCACCCTGGGGTTTTGCCGTATCCCATTACGGCCGCTGGGCCAACCTGGGCAGTCGCTGGGCCTGGGTTCCGGGCCCCGTGCGCACCAGCGCGTACTACGCGCCCGCCCTGGTGGCCTTCGTCGGTGGCGACAACTTCCGCCTGACGATCGCCAGCGGCAATGTCGGCGGCATCGGCTGGTTCCCGCTGGCGCCGCGCGAGGTCTACCGGCCGTCCTATGTGGCCAGCCGGCGCTATTTTGAAAACATCAACCGCAGCAACACGGTCATCAGCACCACCGTGATCAACAACAGCTACAACACGCGGGACCGGGATGACCGAGACTACGCGAATCGTCGCATACCCGGCGCCGTGATCGCCGTGCCGCGAAACACCTTCATCAACTCGCAGCATGTGAGCGGTGCCGCCGTTCGCATGGCGCCCGAGATGCTCGGCCGCGCGCCGCTGGTGGCCGCGCCCCAGGTGGCGCCGGACGAGCGCCGTCGCGGCGCTGCCGCACCCGCTGCCAGCCTGCCGCCACCGCGCGCTTTCGAGCGGCCCGCCGTGACCCGCATTGCGCCGCAGGGCCATGTGCCGGCGCTGCGCCGCGATGCGTCGCCGGTCATGCAGCCGAGCGTGCCAACACCGGTTGCGGCACCGGTCATTGAGCCGCGTGCGCGGCCGCAGGGTCGTGACAACGGGCCGCAGCGAGCGCCGGTCAACGTCGTACCCGCGTCGAGCCCGCCAGCGCAAGCGCTGCCACCGCCGCAGGGCCGGCCGCAGCCGCAATTTCAGCCGCAGCCACGGGTTCAGCCAGCGCCATTGGGTCAACCACAAGCACAACCGCAAGTGCAGCCGCAGCCACGGGTTCAGCCCGTGCCACCGGTGCCGCCACCAGCGCAACCGCAAGTGCAGCCGCAGCCACCGCAACGACCGCATCCGCCCGAATCGAAGGCCGTCGTGCCGCAAGTTGCAACGCCGCAGGCCGCTGCGCCGGTCCCGCCGGCGCGGCCGCCCGAGAGCCGCGCGCCAGCCGCTGCGCCCAAAGGGCCGGTGCCCGCGCCGGCCGCGGTCCATGCGGGACCGAAGGACGAGCAGAAGGATGCCAAGGCGCCGCCCGCCGAAGGCCGGTCCAAAGAGCCGGAAGACGGGCGCGACGGGCCCCGGCGCCAGGAAGACCGGCCCAGGCAGGCCAACTGATCAGCCCGGCGCAGGGATCGATTCCTGCATTCGCTGCACGGCGGAAAGTACCTCGTCCGAGTGCAGGTGATCGGGCAGCCGGGCCAAGGCCGGTACCTGCAGGTAACTTCGCAGATGGAACAGGTTGAGATCCTGCTCGTCACCGAGATCGAATGATGCGAGCTCGCTCAGCGTCCCCTTGGCCAGCCGCTCGCCCAATCGCGCGCTCAGATAGCACAGCGCCAGGCGTGCGCCGCGTTGCGCTTCGAGCGGCGTTTGCGCCGGCGTAACCAGGATGTGGTCGATGTCGCGGATATCGTCGATGATGCCGCGCGGCAGGCCCCACTCCTGCATCAGCAGGCTGCCGGTTTCTGTAGACCCCAGTCCCAATTGCAGTTGCTCGCCCTGGGTCCGTTCCAGCATGCCAAGCTTGGTCATGACGCTGGCGACATGTTCGGGCATCAGCGAACAGCTTGCCAACTGGCCGATGAAGGCCAGCACCATGTGGGTGGCCAGTACGCCCTGATCGGGCAGATTGAGTTTCTGGGCCAACTTCAGGCACAGTTCGCTGACCAGCGCGCTGGCGGTCCAGATGGTGTCGAAGACGCGCGTGAGCTCCGGGCTGCCGGCTTTGATGGGGTCGCCCAACATGTAGCGCAGGCCGATTGAGCGCACCGTGTTGAAGCCGAGGAAGGTGATCGCCTGCCCCATGCTAAGCACCTACGTTTGCAGACCGTAGAAAGGCGAGTTTACGGTGGCCAGGACCTTGGCCGCGAGCAGGGGATTGCTCATCACCAACTCACCCAATTCCTTGGTCGTGGCGCGCGTCATGAAGTCCTTTGAAACGAGCTTTTGCAGGGACGGCGCCGGCTGCGGGATATGGCGAAGCTCCTCCACCATGGTCTTTCGGTAGTCGGGGCTGAGTTCGTCCTGCAGCACAAAGCGAAGGGCAACCAGAGCCGGGGGTGGCGCGATCGGCGCCGCGCCGGCTCCAAGCGCGCCGGTTACTGCGCTTGCGTTGACGGTGAGCGGTTGGTTGGGCCCGGGCACGGGCAGGGGAACGGGCGCGGATGCCGGTGCGGATGCGGGCGCAGGCGTCCGCGGTGCGGCCTGGGGCCGGGCCGGTGTTGCCGGCGTGCGGAGCAACAGCACCGCCACAGCCGCCAGCAGCAGCGCCACGCCGATGAAGATGAACGTCACCATGTCAGGGCTTCACAAATGAACCTCGGTTGTCATGTTTTGCGCGTCGTGCTGAAGGCTGCGGTCGCTGCATGATGACAGCGTTCGCGTGCCCGTGATCGGTGGAACAGACGGCATAAATGGGGAGCAGATCCGGCCACCGATGCGCACGCGGGCACGACCCGGTGCGAGGCTGGCCACAGAAGGTCGCGGTGCTTGTTGCGTCGGGGCTTGCCATTTGCGGCCAACTGGGTAAGCTTGGCCGCCATGTCTCCCATCACCTTGCCACGAGTCGAAGCGCCTGCGCCGCAGATGCCGCTGACGCCAGACCTGCTGCGCCGCAGTGCACGCCGTCTGGCGCAGCTCAAAGGCCGCCAACCCGATGAGCGCTCGCTGCAGGAAGTGCGCGCGCTGATCGGCGCGCCGCCACCCGACGGCCAGCCGCGCGAACTGCTCATCGAGTACCTGCACCAGCTCAATGATGGCTACCACGGTCTGTTCGAGCGCCATCTGGTGGCGCTGGCCAGCGACATGCGTCGACCCGTGGCCGAGGTCTACGAAGTCGCGAGCTTCTACCACGACTTCGAGATCGTGCGCGATGGCCAGCAGCCACCGGCGCTTGCCGTGCGCGTCTGCGACAGCCAGAGCTGTGCCATGGCCGGCGCGGCCGATCTGCTGGCGCGTCTTGCGGTCCTGCTGGGTCCGTCCGTGCGGGTCATCGCCGCGCCCTGTCTGGGCCGTTGCGAGCAGGCGCCGGCCGTGCTGGTCGGCCAGCGCGCCTTGCCGCAGGCCGATTGCCCGCAGGTGGAGCAGGCGGTGCGGCAGGCACTTAGCGACGATCCGCAGCAGGCGCTCGCGCGCATCGACGGGCTGGCGGATGTCGCGTTCGCGGGATTCGATGCCTATCGCGCGCAGGGCGGCTACGCGCTGGCGGCGGCGGTGGTCAATGGCGAAGAGGCTGCCGAGGATGTGCTGCGCTGCATCGAGGATTCGGGCCTGCGCGGACTCGGCGGCGCCGGCTTCCCGGCGGCGCGCAAATGGCGCATCGTGCGCGAACAGAGCGCGCCGCGCAGGCTCGTCGTCAACCTCGACGAGGGCGAGCCCGGCACCTTCAAGGACCGCACCTATCTGGAGCGCGACCCGCATCGTTTCCTCGAAGGCATGCTGATCGCGGCGCAGGTGGCGGGCACAGAGGTCTGCACCATCTACTTGCGCGACGAATACCACGCGGCGCGGCGCATGCTCTCGCGCGAGATCGAGGCGCTGCAGTCCGACCCGCCCTGTCCGCTGCCGCAGATCGAACTGCGCCGCGGCGCCGGCGCCTATGTTTGCGGCGAAGAGTCGGCCATGCTCGAGAGCATCGAGGGCAAGCGCGGCGAGCCGCGCCTGCGCCCGCCCTACGTGGCCGAAGTCGGCCTGTTTGGCCGGCCGACGCTGGTGCACAACTTCGAGACCCTGTACTGGCTGCGTGAGATCCTGGAGAAAGGCGCGTCCTGGTTCAGCAGTTTCGGGCGCCAGGGCCGCCACGGCCTGCGCTCCTTCAGCGTCAGCGGCCGCGTCCGGCAGCCGGGCGTGAAGCGCGCGCCGGCCGGCATCTCGGTGCAGCAACTGATCGATGAATATTGCGGCGGCATGTCCGAGGGGCACAGCCTGTATGCCTACCTGCCGGGCGGCGCGTCGGGCGGCATCCTGCCGGCCAGCCTGAGTCATTTGCCGCTGGACTTCGACACGCTGCAGCCCTATGGCTGCTTCATCGGCTCGGCTGCCATCGTCGTGCTCAGTCAGCATGACCGGGCGCGCGACGCCGCGCTCAATGCCATGCGCTTTTTCGCCGCCGAGAGCTGCGGCCAGTGCACGCCGTGCCGCGTCGGCACCGCCAAGGCGCTGCAGTTGATGCAAGCGCCGGTCTGGGATCAGGCAACGCTCGATGATCTCAACACCGTCATGGCGGACGCCTCGATCTGCGGCCTGGGCCAGGCTGCGCCGAACCCGGTGCGCTGCGTGCAGAAATACTTTGCGCACGAGATCGGGGGCTGAGGTGAGTGGCATCCCGTTTCATTTGAACGGCGTTGCCGTCGAGGCGCTGCAGGGCGAGAGCATCCTGCAGGCGGCGCAGCGCCACGGGGTCGGGATTCCCCATCTGTGCCACAAGGACGGCCTGCCCGCCAGCGGCAACTGCCGCGCCTGCGTGGTCGAGATCGCCGGCGAACGCGCGCTGGCGGCGAGCTGCTGCCGCAGCCCCGCGCCTGGCATGCAGGTGCACAGCGACAGCTCGCGCGCGCGCGCCAGCCAGCGCATGGTGCTGGAGCTGCTGCTCTCCGACATGCCCGAGCGCGGCTACCAGTGGCTCGGTGATGACGCCGTGCTGCCGCATGGCGAGCTCAGCGACTGGGCGCAGCGCCTCGCGGTCACGCCGCGCCCCGCACTGAGCGCCTTGCGCCGCGCGCCACCGCCCACCGATTTGTCGCATCCGGCCATCGCGGTGAACCTGGACGCCTGCATCCAGTGCACGCGCTGCCTGCGCGCTTGCCGCGACCTGCAGGTCAACGACGTCATCGGCTATGCCCGCCGCGGCGCCGAGAGCGCCATTGTGTTCGATCTCGGGGACGCGATGGGCGAGAGCAGCTGCGTGGCCTGCGGCGAGTGCGTGCAGGCCTGCCCAACCGGCGCCCTGAGCGCGAAGACCTTGATCGGATCACAGCGCTTCGATCGGGTGGTCGATTCGGTCTGTCCGTTCTGCGGCGTCGGGTGCCTGCTGCGTTACCAGGTGCGCGACAACACGATCGTCGGCGTGCAGGGGCGCGACGGTCCGGCCAATCACGGTCGCCTGTGTGTCAAGGGCCGCTTCGGTTTCGATTACGTGCATCACGCGCATCGCCTGACCAAACCGCTGATCCGCCGCCGCGACGCGCCCAAGGACACCGCGCTGCTCACCCGCGATCCGGCTGATTGGGCCCGTGTCTTTCGCGAGGCCTCGTGGGAGGAAGCGCTGGCGCACGCGGCTGGCGGCCTGACAGACCTGCGCCACCGCTTCGGCGCAACGGCGCTGGCCGGTTTCGGCTCGGCCAAGGGCAGCAACGAGGAAGCGTATCTGTTCCAGAAGCTGGTGCGCACCGGCTTCGGCTCGAACAACGTCGACCACTGCACGCGCCTGTGCCATGCCTCGAGCGTGGCGGCGCTGCTCGAAGGCGTCGGCTCCGGCGCGGTCAGCAACCAGGTGGGCGATGTGGCGCAGGCCGAGCTGATCCTGGTGATCGGCTCCAACACGTCGGGCAACCACCCGGTGGCCGCGACCTGGATGAAGAACGCGGCGAAACGCGGCTTGAAGATCGTCGTGGCCGATCCGCGCGGCACTGATCTGGCAGGCCATGCCTGGCGCAGCCTGCGCTTCAAGGCCGACACCGATGTGGCGCTGATCAACGCCATGATCCACACGGTGATCGAGGAGGGCCTGACCGACCCGGCCTTCATCGCCGCGCGCGTCAGCAACTTCGAGGCCGTGCGCGAAGCCGTGCAGGGCTTCAGCCCGGAGGCGATGGCACCGGTCTGCGGCATCGCCGCAGCGACCGTCCGCGAGGTGGCGCGCGCCTACGCCAGCGCCAAGGCGGCGATGATCCTGTGGGGCATGGGGGTCAGCCAGCATGTGCACGGCACCGACAACGTGCGCGCGCTCATGGCCTTGTGCCTGGTGACCGGGCAGATCGGCAAGCCGGGCTCGGGCCTGCATCCCTTGCGCGGCCAGAACAACGTGCAGGGCGCCAGCGACGCCGGCCTGATCCCGATGATGTTCCCGAACTACCAGCGCGTGACGGACCCGCAGGCACACGCCTGGTTCGAGCGGTTCTGGGGCACGGCGCTCGATGCCAGGCCGGGCTACACGGTGGTGGAGATCATGGACAAGATGCTCGTGGTGGATAGCGACCCGCACAAGGTGCGCGGCATGTACATCATGGGCGAGAACCCGGCCATGAGCGACCCCGATCTGAACCACGCGCGCCAGGCGCTCGCCGCGCTGTCGCATCTGGTGGTGCAGGACATCTTCCTGACCGAGACCGCGTGGCTGGCCGACGTCGTGCTGCCGGCCACGGCCTGGCCGGAGAAGACCGGCTCGGTGAGCAACACCGACCGCATGCTGCAGCTCGGGCGCGCGGCAATAGCCCCGCCGGGCCAGGCGATGCCGGACCTGTGGATCATCCAGCAGATTGCCAAGCGCTTCGACCTGGGCTGGAACTACGCGGGCGAGGATGACGGCGTGGCTGAAGTCTTCGAGGAAATGCGCCAGGCGATGGCGGCGGCGATCGGCGGTATCAGCTGGGAGCGCCTGCAGCGCGAGGGCAGCGTGACCTACCCCTGTCTGAGCGCGGACGATCCGGGGCAGCCGACGGTGTTCAAGGAGCGCTTTGCCACCGTTGACGGCAGGGCGACCCTCGTGCCAACGAGCCTGATTGCAGCCGATGAGAAGCCGGACCCGGCTTATCCATTGATCCTGATTACTGGGCGCCAACTGGAGCATTGGCACACCGGCAGCATGACGCGGCGCTCGCGCGTGCTCGACGCGCTGGAGCCGCAGGTGAGCGCCTCGTTCAACGGCCGCGAGCTTGCGCGCCTAGGATTGCAGGCCGGCGCCACGGTCTGCCTGCGTTCGCGCCGCGGCTCGCTCGAAGTCGCCTTGCGCCGCGACGATGGCACGCCCGACGGCACGGTCTTCATGCCCTTTGCCTACCGCGAGGCAGCGGCCAATCTGCTGACCAACGCCGCGCTCGACCCATTTGGCAAGATCCCGGAATTCAAGTACTGCGCGGTGGCCATCGAGCCCGCGTCAGCTTGCTGACCAGCGTGCGCGTTAACAATCCAGCGCTTGCCGGCTGGCCGAAGCCCCGCTCAATCTCAGTCCAGGGCGATCGCGCGCGCCACATTGCTGCGGACCCAGGATGTCAGCCCGGAGGCGGTGGTCTCTGCGCTCCATTTTTGAAAAGCCGGATCGGCCGTGACAGCGTCGTAACTCTTGCCGTAGGCGGTGAAGCTGTCGAAGCGGCAGGCAAACACGAGGTTGCCGATTTCACCCGCCGAGACGGTCCAGAACGACACGTCGGCGCCGTGGCGCTTCCAGATTCCCGCAGCCTGTTTGACATGGACCATGACCTTGCTCATGTCGGCGCCGGGGTTGGGTTTGAATACGTACTGGGCGATGCATTGCGACATAGTGTTTCCTTGCTGTGAAACGTGATTCAAGCACCGGGATTGGCCGCTTGAGTTCCGCATTTGGCGCCTTGCGCCGGTGCTTGCAATGAGCCGCTGTGAATAACCCTACTGGCGTCTCAAGGTATGCGGTACCCGGCGAGAATGACGGCCGGCATGCAAGCCATTCGCGGCAATGGGTCGTTTAGCGCGGCCGACAACACAGGACAGTAACATGACCAGCGCGTACCAACCGAATGCCCGTTTCGACCTCAGCTTCACGCGCATCGTCGACGTGCCCAGACACCTCATCTGGCGCGCGTGGGCCGAGCCCGAGCTGCTCATGCACTGGTTTTGCCCGCAGCCATGGAAAGTGATTGATTGTGAAATTGACCTTCGGCCCGGCGGCATCTTTCGCACCACGATGCAGTCGCCGGAAGGAAAGGAGTTCCCCAACACCGGCTGCTATCTGGAAGTGATCCCGGAGCACAAACTGGTCTGGACCAACGCGCTGTTGCCGGACTTCAGGCCGAGCTTCGTGACCGAGAAATGCGGCACTGACGACGCCGGCTTCATGTTTACCGCGGTGATCGATCTGGCCGACCACGAACACGGCACACGCTATGCGGCGACCGTGATTCACGCGGATGAAGCCGGAAGGGCAAAGCACGCGGCCATGGGGTTCGAGACAGGCTGGGGTGCCGCCCTGGACCAACTGGTTGCCATGGTCAAGCAAGGGATTTGAGCCGACTCGCCCGGCGCGCCGGACGACGCGAGGCGGTCCAGGTGCGGTCGGGCTTGGACACATTGCCGCCGGTCACGGCAGTGAGCCAACGGGTTGCCCGATTCATTGCTCGCCAGAGGCCGTTCGTGGCGGCCTGCATCGTATCCAAAACCAATGGCCACGACCGTGGAGACCGGTCGTCCGCGCCGGCTCCAC
This sequence comes from uncultured beta proteobacterium, assembly GCA_903828665.1. Classification (GTDB taxonomy): domain Bacteria; phylum Pseudomonadota; class Gammaproteobacteria; order Burkholderiales; family Burkholderiaceae_C; genus Rhodoferax. The sequence continues at coordinate 5,485 of CAIKMZ010000045.1, read as the reverse complement.
GACGTGGTGGTTCAAGCGTAAATTGCTTAGCGCAAGATGAGAAACAGAATGATGATGATGACGAGAGTGCCGACGCCGATATACATAAGAAGCTCCATCGCGTTTCCCGCCCTCGAAGAGGATGCCTGAAGAAACGCTCAAGGGGCTATTGAAACAATGGCAGGCGTCGCCGTCTGTGCCCCAGCTAACTTGGAGAGAGCCCGTTGGCTCAAGCAGCGATGCCGCCGGACCGTGCGTTGGCGAACGGACGCGGTTCTGAATGTGAAATACATTGAGGGCGGGTGCCAAGACCCCCGCGCTTCGTTCATTTGTCGCGGTTCGCTCGAGATTTGACCCAGCCTGACCCGCTGGGTTTTTTTTGCGTTACGGCGCCGTCGAACCAATCGTTTCTTGCACCCGCGCGATGTGCAGAATTTCTTTCGCGATGCCTTCCGGCGACAGGATGAAATCAATGCAGCCGCTGGCAATGGCGCTCGCTGGCATGTCGGGCTGGGTCGCGGTGTCGGGTCTTTGTGCGATGGTGACGCCGCAGACTTCCTTGATGCCGCACATCGCAGCAGCACCGTCGCCGTCGTAACCCGAGACAATCACGGCGATCAGTTTGCCGTCCCAGAACTGCGTCAGCGAGCGCAGAAAGACGGTGATCACATCGGGCCAGCCGCGTGGCTTCGAGATCGGCTTGAGGTGAAACTCTTCGCCATCGACGTGCAGATCGCGATTGGCCGGGATGATGTAGACATGGTTGCGCTCGATCTGCAGGTTCTCGGTGATCAGTTCCACCGGCATCGGTGTGAAGCGCGGCAGGACTTCATGCAGCTGCGTCGGCATGATGGTGATGTGGTTGACGATCACGATCGCAACGCCCATGTCGGCCGGAAGATTTTTCAGCAGCCGGATGTAGGCATCGAGCCCCCCGGCCGAGCCACCGACGCAGACAACTGGAAAATCTTTCATGATGCGCCCATCCTGTTGGAAGCTGCCGCCGGACCACTCGGCACCATTTTCGGCGCCAGCAGCGGCATCATGGCAGCGGCTCCGGCGGTAAGCCCTGCCGGTCCCGGCGATACGTTCCCCGAAAGAGCGACCTGCATTGGAACAATCAAGTGCAAATCAATTGGCGGGGCGCTGAAAGTCGTGCAAAGCCGAGCAGGGCTGCGCGACATTTCAATGCTAGACGGCGCGGTCATCATTTCAGTCACAGGGATCGACTGTGCTCCGATACATATCATGCGTTTCATGGGGTCAATCGTGGTTCATTGGTTTGACGGCCTTCGGTCAAGGGTGCTGGAAGCCGAAAGGTGAATTATTTCAAGATCCGATCACAAGGCCCGACACGTCGACGCTCTTGACGCCCTTCACCTTCTCGGCGGTCATCTTCACCACGTCAATGGCATCCTGGCTGGGCAATTTGCCCTTGAGCAAAACCACACCGTGCTTGGTTTTTACACTCACCTTGAATGCCTTGGACGCGCTATTTGCAAGGATTTCCGACTTTACTTTGGTAGTGATCCAGCTATCGGAGACGACCCGTTCTGCTTTGTTGACAGCCCTGGTTGGTGCTGCGGTGGTCTGGTCGGACGCCGCTTGCGACATGTTCGTGCCGAAAAGAAGCGCCGCGGCGACTAGTGCGGTTCCAAAGGCGGTTTTGCCGGTATTTGTGGTGGTCATGGTTAACTTTCAAGTTAAAGTTTAAACAATATCGGCGTCTGGCAGAACACAAGCCTGTCAGACAACGTCCAATTTGCAGCATGCCAAAACGCGTGACAGGTTGTCCGTGCGGCAGCGCACAAAGTCCCTCAATCACGCCAGTTGGCACAACTGTCCGGCGTCGAGGCAGTGACCATGAAGAGGGGTACCCCTTGCGTCCCGCAGATCGATACGGCGTTTCAAAAGAGTGGTTGTGCCTGCTGGAAGCAATGCCCGGTTTGCGGAAGCCGACAGGGCTGCGGCAACATCGGGTGATCAGGGCCGACGAACGCCGGGTGCCGCGCTGAGCAGACTTGCAATGCCGCTGCTCATTTCATCTTCGAGGGCAAGCGGATGGTTTCGCAGGCCACGCGGAACGCGCCGCGTCCCTGGTGGTGCAGCGTCGCGGGTTCCTTGATAGCAGGGTCGATCCAGGCCTTGACGACCTCCAGCACGAACAGGCCGTAGCGGTTCAACGCGCGCGTATCGACGACGCGGCATTCGAGCTGGGCGTAGCACTCCTTGATAAACGGCGCCGCGACCAGGCTGGCCGGCTCGCGCGTCAGCGCGAAGGTCTCGAACTTGTCGATCGTGCGGCCCGTTGTGTTGCCGCAGCCCACGACCTGCGCGGCGAGTTCGCGCGTCGGGATGTTGAGCACGCATTGCCGGCTTGCCTTGAGCGCGGCAAAGCTGAAGTCGCGGTTGCTGACGATGCAGCCCACCAACGGCGGCTCGAATTCCATCATGGTGTGCCAGGACAGCGTCATCACGTTGGCCTTGCCCTTGTGCGCCGTCGTCAGCAGCAGCACCGGCCCGGGCTCGAGCAGGCCGTAGACCCTGGACAGCGGATACGCGCGTTTGGTCATGGCAGACGGCAGCGTCAATTGCCCGTCAAGCGGGGCGAGGGCCGCGCGACGGGCTCCAGGTACTGCCCGGCGATTGCCACGAAGTCGTCAAAGCCGTCCAGAAAGGCATCGACCACGTCGGGGTCGAAATGCGTGCCGCTCGCCGCCGCAATGATGTCGCGCGCCTGCGCGTACGACATGGCGGACTTGTAGCTGCGCGGCGTGATCAGCGCGTCGAAGACGTCGGCCACCGCCATCAGGCGCGCCGACAGCGGTATCGCGGCGCCGGCCAGGCCGTCGGGATAGCCGCTGCCGTCCCATTTCTCGTGGTGCCAGTGCGCGATCTCCTTGGCCAGTGCCAGGAATGGCAGCGGCATCTCGATGTCGCGCTCGGCCTGCTCAATGGCGTCGCTGCCGAGCTTGGCGTGGGTCTGCATGATGGCCCATTCGGCGGCGTCGAGCTTGCCGGGCTTGAACAAGATGTGATCGGGGATGCCGACCTTGCCGATGTCGTGCATCGGTGCCGAGCGCGCCAGCAGGTCGATGGCGCGCGCACTCAGGCTTGCGCTGTAGGCAGGATTGCGCTGCAGCGCGCTGGCCAGGCGCCGCACATAGGCCTGCGTGCGCCGGATGTGGTTGCCGGTCTCGGGATCGCGCGTCTCGGCCAGGTGCGCCAGGGCGCGGATGCTGACCTTTTGCGTCAGGTCGTTTTCCCGCATGCGCCGCGCGACCTCGACCTCCAGCGCGGCGTTCTGGTCGCGCATGCCGTCGCGCGCCTGCTTGGCCAGCAGTTGCGTGCGCACACGGGCGTTGACCACCGCCGGGCGGATCGGCTTGGTGATGAAGTCGGCCGCGCCCAGCAGCAGTCCATGCTCTTCGTCGTCGGCTGTCGTCAGCGCGGTCAGGAAGATGACCGGGATGCCGCAGGTGGCCGGGTTCTGCAGCAGTTGTGCCAGCACGCGGTAGCCGTCCATGTCGGGCATCATGACGTCAAGCAGGATCAGGTCGGGCTGCGGTTCCCTGGCCGCCACGCTCAAACCCTCGGCGCCCGAAGTCGCCGCCAGCACGCGGTACAGCGGGCGCAGCAATTCGCTGAGCACGTAGAGGTTTTCGATCGAATCGTCGATGACCAGGATCGTCGCGGCTTCCGGATGGGTCATGGCTGGGCGGTGCTGTCAAGCATCGCTTCGGTTTGATCCAGGGCGCGCACGCGCTCCAGTGCCGGCTCGAAGGCAAACTGCCGCAGCTGTTTGGCCAGCTCGTCGATGGGCGCCCCGAAGGCCGCGCGCAGCGCACCCGCGTTGTCCTCGAACAGCGCAATCGCCGCCGTGTCGTGCTGCGTCAGCAGGCTCTGCAGCTGCTGCAGCACAGCCCCGCGCGCGCTCGCATCGAGCGGCACGGTGTCGCGCGCGCGCTCGTGCCGCAAGGGCGGCGGCAGCAGCGCGGCCAACGAGACCAGCAGGCTGTTGATGGCGTCAAGCTCGCGCCGCACTTCGCCGGCCTGCAGATCCTCGGCTGCCGTGGTGTGCAGTCGTTCTTCCAGGCCCTTTGCGACCAGAGCCAGCCGGTCGAGTCCGAGCGTCGCGCCAGTGCCCTTGAGCGTATGCGCCAGGCGCCGCGTGGCGACGAGGTCGCCCGGTTCGAGCTTCATGATGTCTTCGATGCTGCATTCGATGAAGCGCGTCAGCAGTTCGATGTACTTGTCGGCGTGGCCGCGCACCGCTGCCAGCCCCCGTTCCGGCTTGAGTCCCGGCACCCGGCCCAGGCGCGCCAGTGTGCTCAGGGACTGCGTCTCCGCGACCGCTGGCGCTGGGGAGCCGGGGGCGGTCGGCATTGCCTCGCCGCCCGGGGCCGCTTGGGTGCCGGGCGGCAGCCATTGCTGCAGCATCCGATAGAGCGCATCGGGCTCCACCGGTTTGCTCAGAAAATCGCTCATGCCGGCTTCGCGGCAGGCTGCACGGTCCTCGCTGAAGGCGTTGGCCGTCATGGCCAGGATCGGCTTGTTCTGCCAGCCGGGCAGGGCGCGGATGGCGCGCGTGGCTTCCAGTCCGTTCATGCGCGGCATCTGGATGTCCATCAGGATCAGGTCATAGTCCCGTTGCTTCACCTGTTGCAGCGCCTCGAGGCCGTCGGCGGCGGTGTCCACGGCCAGTCCGACACCGTGCAGCAGTTCCAGCGCCACCTCGCGATTGATCGGGTTGTCTTCCACGAGCAGCAGGTGGTCTCGGCCCTGGCGCCGGCGCAAGCCATCTTCCACCGCGTTGGCGACGTCGGCACCCGGGACGGCCGGCGTGACGCCGCGGCCGTGTTGCAACCGGGCCGTAAACCAGAAGGTGCTGCCCTGGCCAGGCGTGCTGTCAAGGCCCACTTCACCACCCATCAGCTGCGCCAGGCGCCGCGTGATCACCAGCCCCAGGCCGGTGCCGCCATAGCGGCGCGTGGTCGAACTGTCGGCCTGCTCGAAAGTCTGGAACAGTCGGGCCTGCTGCGCCGGGGCGATGCCGATGCCGCTGTCCTGCACTTCGAATCGCACCAGCAGGCCATCGGCGTCTTCCTGCAGCAGCCTCGCGCGCAGCGCAACCGAGCCCTGGTCGGTGAACTTGACGGCGTTGCTCGCGTAGTTGAGCAGCGCCTGGCGCAGCCGCGTCGGGTCGCCGCGCAGCCACAGCGGCACCGAGTCGGTGTCGAGCGTGAGCGCAAGCCCCTTGGCTTGCACGGTCTCGGTGATGATGGAGCCGACGTTGTCCAGAACGGCGCTCAAGTGGAAGTCGGTCGTTTCGAGTTGCAGGCGTTCGGCCTCGATCTTCGATAGGTCTAGTGTCCTGTCCCACTGATACGTGAGCAAAGTCGATGCAACTTTTCCAGGATCGAATCTGCAGTAGCCGTCCATTGGAAGGGTTGGCTGTGGGCATTGTGGTGAGTGACAAACTGGTCGATGCGCTGAATCAACTGCT
>CAIKMZ010000044.1 GCA_903828665.1 uncultured beta proteobacterium | reverse complement strand
CTCAGCAAGCTCGGCAAGTGCGATAGTAGCGGTGGTCATTGTGATTTCCTTAAAGGTCAGGTTGGTGGGTCGCACCTCAACCTTATCCGGACTCACGATGGCCACCCCAAACAGATGGCCCGACCGAGCTGCAAGCCGCTTCGGGCTACGCCCTTCGCGCCTTGCAGCTCGGTTAAAAACTTACACCACTACCCGGGACATTAGCCGCCGGCTTGAACCCCGCAGTGCAGTAACGATCTATGGTCACAGACCTGAACCCGGGCCGGGTCATCGGCTCAAATGCGCGTATGCGCGGGCAGAGTGTGGCGTCACGCGAACGGGCACGAGCCCTGCCTTCAAGCAACTTGCCCGCGGCCAGTAGTGCTGTCAGTATCGGTCGTGGTCTCGTCTCCGATTGCGGCGATCTCGGCAGGTGACACGGTATCAATGGATTCCGAGCGTTGGCTCAAATATTGAGCGAGCTCACTGTCGGTGAACGCCAAAACCTCTTTGTTGAATTCATCAAGTTGAGAAAGGCTCGTCAAGGAGCCCTTTTTCAGTGCACTCATATTTGGCTTCTAGCAATTTTCCAACACAGGGGGTAATCGGCAGGCTTCATTGTGCGGCTCGCTGTACGTCAGGCTACGTACGCTTCCGCACAGAACGCGCGTGGTTCTTACATCGCTTATTAGCGGAACATGACAATTCTCAACTGCAACCTTGGCCTGGTTGCGTATTCTGCCAATGGGGCAGGCTTGCCCCCTTCCGTATCACACCACGGATTCACCCAGCCTCACCCGCTGGGTGTTTTTTTGACGTAGTGGAGTTGCCGAAGCTCAATACCTAAGCCGCCAAAGCATGAGCAATAAAACGGCAGCAACTGGGGCAATCTTCCAGACCAACCGAGATTTCTTAGGCGGCTCCGGCTGGGGGTCGTCGTCCATCGAATGAAATTGCGATGGGTATGTCGGTTCGAAATCGGGTTGCATGCAATAGTCCAAAGGTCGGTTGACTCTGATACTCCCCAACACTATTCTTATTGAGTTCGTCGCCCTGTTGGGCTCGCGGATTCTAGCCGTGACGGCGGCGAAGTGATTGACTTATTTCGGTATGCTTGATGCTGGTCACAGGCACCTTTGGCAAATGCATAGATTTCTTCGGAATCGAGCAGATTGTTGCGGTATGCGTGTTGAGAACCGATGAAGCCAGCCGGTTAACGCCTTGTCACCACTCTTTACGCCAGCAACGCCCGCCGATGACAGGCCGCGCCTACGATTGACTTGACGGCACCCTTGCTGTCCACGTTTCACCCAGAACGTGTTTTACCCGGCTATTGAGTCGGGTTTTTTTGGGCGGATGGCGGGTTGCAACCGGCCGCGAAAGATTGCGGACAAGCAACAAACGGCAACTAGACGGCGGCACTGCACCGAGCAGCGAGCGGAGTCACATTTGCAAATGACGGTACTTTTGATGGTACTTTTGATGGTACTTTGAAAACCGAAACCGCAAAACAATAGCATTAATGGGGCTTGCAGCCTATCCTTCGATTCCCGTCGGAGCGCCAATTTGATACGTGTCTGGGCGACGTATCTGGGCGCCAGCCTGATATGGCCCCTGCGATGTCGGCATCGCTCCCCTTTACCCATGCAGGAACACCTGCTTTGGGCACCTATACAAAGGGCACTCAGCCGACAGCGACACAATGCGGGTGCGCCATCACTGAGCCTCGCGCTGTTCGAGTCGCGCTGTCACGGTATTGAAAGCGCGCAACAACTTGCCGATTTCATCGTCGCGTCGGATTGGGAGCGCTTGCCGGCGACGACCTGGCTCGCGCGCCTGAGCCAAGGCTCGCACCGCTTCGAGCATCGGCCAAAGCTGGCGTCGCACCATCCACCAGCTCATCACGCCGGCCAGCAGCGTCAGCAGCAGTGCTGCGAGCAGCAGACGCTGCTGAACATCACGGATCGGAGAAAAGGCTTCTTCAGTCGGCAGCGAGATATCCACAAACCAGTCGGCGGCGGGCACGGCCCTGGCCGAACTCAGCACTTCAACACCCCGGGAATTGACAAAGACCTCCGTGCCCATCCGACCTGCCGCTCGCGCGTCGACCACCGGGTCGATGCCTGATTGAGGTAGTTGCTCCATCACGCGCCGCTGGTCCGACCCGGTGATGATGATTCGGTCCTGGCGCGTCGCCACCAGCACGTCGCCGCTCCTGCCATAGCCGTGTCGGGAAACATGGTCCATGAAACTGGGTTGCCCCAGATTGGTCAAACCCGCCACTGCGCCGATGATATTGCCCTGCTTGTCACGAATCGGTGCTGCCATATTGACGGAGGGAACCCCTGATCGCTTGCCCACAACGGGCCGGCCCACACTCAGCTTGCCCTGCTGGAGCGCCGCGGCGATATAGTCGCGGTCCAGCAGATTGAGGTCGGTGCGCGCGCGCCAAAGCGGCATATCGGCAACGACGCGCCCGTCCATGTCGACGACAATAACGCCGTAATTGAAAAGGTCCAGCAGAAACGGCCGCCCCTCTAGTACGGTCTGCAGGTCTGTCTTGCGATTGAGAAGCACCGGATTCAAACCATCTGCAAACCCTTTCAGGGCCTGCAGCCGACCTTCCACAGCGTCATTGAGGTCACTGGCCACGAAAGTCGCTGCGGATAACTGCTGATCACCGAGCAGCCGCTGCATGTCCTGACGCAGGATGTTGTTGAGGTAGATTGCGAGCAACCCGATGCTGGCCAAGAAGATGACCACCATCCAAACGACCATTCTGGTCCTGAGCGAGCGCCACCGCAAAACTGGGAAGTTCATGCCGCCTCTATTTCTTATCTGATCCAACAAGGGATGGAGCCCACTCTATCACCGTCCCCGGGACGGCATCGCAGATTGTGTTCCAGGAGAAACAGGCGACGTGGATAAAATTGACATTCGACAGATCCAGCTAAAAATGCTTGCCACTCTGTTGCGGTCATAGCCATTCGCTACGGGATATCGCTGAAGCAGTAGCCGGGATTGATAAAACTTCACCATCCGGTTCAGCTTCATCATCGATCGTCGGACCCGACCAAGAGCGGTCGCCGGCGATTTTATTCCTTAGCAGACGTTTGAACACGCTGCTTGTCAACCGATCTGTGCGTCGTCCACGATCAGTATCTTCATCATCATTTGTTACTTGGCTGGAGGCGGGATCAGAGATGCTTCTTCGAATATCTCGCTCAGCACCGGTTTGCTGAATAAATGACCCTGCATTTCATCGCAATTCAACAAGTGCAGCAATCGGGCTTGCTCCTCGGTTTCGACACCCTCGGCCACCACGTTGAGCTCGAGCGAGTGCGCCAGGCTGACGATGGTGGTTACCAGCGCCCTCCCCTCCGGGGCGTCAGTCATCTCGATCACGAACGAGCGGTCGATCTTGAGCGTGTCGACCGAAGACTTTGACAGATAGCTGAGCGAGGAGAAACCGGTGCCGAAGTCGTCGATGGCTATGCTCACGCCCATGGCGCGGATCGCCTGCAGGCTGGCGATGCTGTGTTGGCCGCTTTTGACGCTTGCCCCGCAACCCCGATGGGACCTGCAACGCCCGGACCGGGATGGGATCAATATCGAAACTGGCATCACGGCTAGCGGCGCCATTCAGCGCCGCCGGCATCGGCTGCACTGAATCTTGTATTTGCCTTGGCCGCAATAGCAGTCAAGCCATTTTTTTCGCCCGGACTAAGCGCTGTAGGCCACCTGCCCGGCAACAATCGTGCAGCGCACGCGACCCGGCAACTCGTAGCCCGAGAACGGCGTGTGCTTTCCCTGGCTGCGCAAGGCCCCGGGCTCGACCACCCATGATGCGGCGGCATCGAACACGCACAGGTCGGCGACACCGCCAACCAGCAGGCGCCCGACGCGGTCCTGCCGCTTGCCGAGCGAGGCCCCAAGCACGCGCGCCGGTCCGGCACTGATAACCTCCAGGGCCCGCGCGAGGCTGACGCCGCCATCCGCGCTCCACTTGAGCCCCAGGCTCAGCAGAAGTTCGACACCGGTGGCACCGGGCTCGCTCTCGGCAAACGGCAGGTCCTTGGCGTCCGAGTCGACCGGCGTGTGGTCCGACACCAGCGCGTCGATGCTGCCGTCAGCCAGCCCGACACGCAGCGCATCGCGGTCGCGCTGCTGGCGCAGCGGCGGGTTCAGGCGTGCGCGACTGTCGAAGTAGCCCATGTCGACATCCGTCAGGTGTAGCGAGTTGATGCTGACATCGCAGGTCACGTTTAAGCCATCGCGCCTGGCCTGGCGCACCAGATCCAGACCCGCGGCACTGCTGAGTCGACAGATGTGCACGCGCGCGGACGTTGCACGCATCAATTCGAAGATCGTGTGCAGGGCAATCGTCTCGGCCGCCACCGGCACGCCGCTCAAGCCCATGCGCGTGGCCAGTGCGCCGCTGGCCGCCACGCCCTGGCCCAGATAGTGGTCTTGCGGCCGCAACCAGATCGCGTAACCGAAGGTGCTGGCGTACTGGAACGCACGCTGCAGGACCTGCGTGTTGGCCAGGGCCACCTCGGCCTGGCTGAAGGCCACGCAGCCGGCTTCGGTCAGCTGCATCATCTCGGTCAGGGTCTCACCCGCCAAGCCGCGCGTCAAAGCGCCCAGCGGGTAGACGCGGGCCTGCTGCAGTTTCTCGGCGCGGTAGCGCAGCATCTCGACCAGGCCCGGCTCATCGAGCACCGGATCGGTATCAGGCGGGCAGACCAGGCTGGTGACGCCACCGGCCACGGCAGCGGCCATCTCGGATTCGAGCATGCGCTCGTGTTCATGACCGGGCTCGCGCAGGCGCACTGCCAGATCGACCAGGCCGGGCGCGACGATGCAACCGCTGGCATCGATGGTCTGCGTCGGCACGAAATCCGCCGCAATGGTCTTGATGCCCTGCACCACACCATCGGCCAGTGCCACATCGGCGATTTCGTCGAAACCGCTGGCCGGGTCGATGACGCGGCCGCCCTTGATCAATATCTTCGCTTGTGTCTTCATCAGAATGCGCGGGAAACCTGGGCGTTCAGGCCCGGGAGGTAGAGCGCGGCGTGCGAGGCACGCCCCTGATCCCTGCTTCCTTTCTTTGGTTGCTCTGGTTGTGAATAGCCGTACCCATCAGCTCGCTGAGTGATACGGCAATATTTGTACGAAATCCCTTGAACAGCAGGAATTCCTTTAAGTCCGGACTGGACGTTGAAGGAACCGCTCAATCGAATGGCCAATCGGCCTTTGTGTACGCCGGTCTTGATGCCTTTGGTCACATTGGCTATCACCATGTCGCCGGTCTTGAATCCAAAGGCCGTCTTCTGCTTCGACAGGTAGGTTCTGGGGAATCCGTACTGATCCAGCCGGGTTTTGCAGCGTGAACCACGTCCTGTGCATGTGACTCGTAGTGCAGGTGCGTTGACTCCTTGCACGTCGTAAACAGTTCCAACGCATGCCGCATCCAGCGCATGGGTCTTAACAATGCCCAGGCGACTGCGGTTCCATTTGGTCTGGCCACCGGTGCCAGTTTCCACGGCAAGGCCCGTGGCCTTGAGCGCGTTGAACAAGGCCCAGCGGGTTGAGTTGACGGCGGCCGCGTCCCGCAGCGGCGCTTTGGCCTGTGCCAGAATGCGTTTCAGGCGAACCGAGTCTTTGGCCAGAAAGTCTTTGATGTCTCGTGCAGCCTTCTTCGAGTTGCACGGACCACAGGCCAGTGTCAAGTTGCTAACCCGATTCGATCCACCATTGGCCTTCGGATGAATGTGCTCCATCTGCAGGGGAATGTCTTTAGCGTCACAGTAAGCACAAGTCCGGTGGAACTTCTCCAACAGGTACTCACGCACTTCGTAACCTTGAAGACTTCCCTGTTGGTACTCAACACCGCAGATTTCAGGGTTTTGCATCAACTGCATGTCGAAGCGAACCAGCTCTTTAGCCAGGTGAGTGATGGGCGCAAGGCAGGTAAGACGTCTTACCCAACTACAGGTGGTGTCGACTCGGTGCTTCAGCGACGGCGCCAGCCAACCCTTGGCCCTCGGCCGATTGCCAAAGCGTGGTGCGCGGTACCGCAGGTTGGCACTGCGCCGGCGCCCGCGCATCGCTGCGCGTGCTTCCAACGACTTCTTGATGGCTGCACCACGGTGTACAAGCTCTATCAGGAAGCAGATGTGCATCACCGGTGCAATCTCACCAGTTCTGACATCAATCGTTTCGGCGATTCGTGATACTGCCAAACCTGTTTCCTTGCTACCCGGGTCCAAAGACAAACGCATCGGCTGCAGCGCCGAATCCTCAATCAACCGATCCGTCAGTCGGATACAGAACGGAAACAGCTTGTGAACACGCGCGCGGCCAGAATCGAGCAACTTGCGTGCTCGATTCTCGCTACACGGCATCAATTGCCGTTTCCTCTTATCCAACACAAAGACCGACATTTATCGCCTTCCAAATTCAGTCAGCCAGGGCTGACTTTGTTAAAAGTTCCTCTTACGAGGACTTGTGACGGAGACCCTTTTGGGATCTCGCTCTCCTCGGGAATGTTGTAAGTTAGGCTTCGGCGGGATGAAGACGCTGCCTTGTTGTGGTCCGTTTCGTACGTACCCTGTTGCTTGTCTGCAACCACAACTTCGAGAGGTTGGAACTGGAGAAGCATTCCAACGTCGATCTTGTACCTTCTCACAACGTAGTTCTTACGGAATTTCTCTCTTAAGAACTTTCCCTGGTCAACCTAGCCTTGGATCCTTTCAGTTCCAAGCCTCACCCTTTAGGGCGGGGTGATTGACATCAGGCCTCATTCCCCGCCACGATGCTCATGGCAGCCATCCGCACCGCGATGCCAAACGTCACCTGCGGCAGGATCACGCTCTGGCCGCCATCGACTACCTCAGAATCGATTTCCACGCCGCGGTTGATGGGCCCCGGGTGCATCACGATGGCGTCGGGCTTGGCCAGCTGCAGTTTCTCCGGCGTCAGGCCGAAGCTCTTGAAGAACTCCTGCGTCGAGGGCAGCAGGGCACCGCTCATGCGCTCGTTCTGCAGGCGCAGCATGATGATGACGTCGGCGCCGCGAATGCCTTCTTCGAGCGTGTGGCAGACGCGCACGCCCATCGGCGCCATGTCGGACGGCACCAAGGTCTTGGGTCCGACCACGCGCACCTCGGCACAGCCGAGGGTGGTCAGCGCGTGGATGTCGGAGCGCGCCACGCGCGAGTGCAGCACGTCGCCGACGATGGCCACGGTCAGATTGGCGAAGTCCTTCTTGTAATGCCTGATCGTGTACATGTCGAGCAGGCCCTGCGTCGGGTGCGCATGACGCCCGTCGCCAGCATTGATCACGTGCACATGCGGCGCCACATGCTGCGCGATCAGGTAGGGCGCGCCCGATTCGCTGTGGCGCACGACGAACAGGTCGGCGGCCATCGCGCTCAGGTTGGCGATGGTGTCGAGCAGGGTCTCGCCCTTGGCGGCAGAGGAGCGCGCGATGTCGAGGTTGATGACGTCGGCGCTCAGGCGCTTGGCCGCGATCTCGAAGGTGGTGCGGGTGCGCGTGGAGTTCTCGAAGAACAGGTTGAACACGCTCTTGCCGCGCAGCAGCGGCACCTTCTTGACCTCGCGGTCGTTGACGCTGACGAAACTCGTCGCGGTGTCGAGCACCTGGGTCAGGATGCTCTTGGGCAGGCCCTCGATCGAGAGCAGGTGGATCAGCTCGCCGTTTTTGTTGAGCTGGGGATTTCGCTTGTACAGCATGGCTTAGCGGCCCTCCAAGTTGAAACTGAATACGCCGCTCTCGCTGCGCGCCAGGGCCAGCGACTGCGTGGCCGGCAGCGTGACGCGCGCAGCGCAGCAGTCGGCCTGGATCGGCAGTTCGCGCCCGCCCCGGTCGACCAGCACTGCGAGCTTGACACCGGCCGGTCGGCCGAAGTCGAACAGCTCGTTGATGACAGCGCGGATCGTGCGCCCGGTGTAGAGCACATCGTCGAGCAGCAGGATCTGCGCCTCGTTGACGTCGAAATCGATCTGCGTCTGCGCGCCCGCCGTCATGCCCCGGCGCGCGTAATCGTCGCGGTGCATGCTCGATGAAATGACGCCGCAGCGCCCGCTCAAGCCGAGGTCGCGCTGCAGGCGCTCGGCCAGCCAGACACCACCCGAAGTGACGCCGACCAGGCGCATGCCAGGCCGAAACAAGGCGCGCACGCCAGCAAGCAACTCAAGATAGAGCGCCTCGGCATCGAGCGTCAGTGTGCTCATTCAATACTCCTTAAGAACTGTTCCAGAATGATGCAGGCCGCAGCCGCATCGGCATCCTTGGCGCCCGCTTGCAGGGCCTCGGTCGTGCTATAGCGCTCGTCGACTTCGAACACCGGCAGCTTGAAGCGGCCGTGCAGCTGGCGCGCAAAGCGCCGTGCCCGCACGGTGTTTTCGTGCTCGGCGCCATCCGGATGAAACGGCACGCCGACCACCAGCGCATCAGGCTGCCATTCGACGATGCGCTGCGCAATCTTGACGAAGCGGGCGTCGCCCTCGGCCGCGATCGTGCCCTGCGGCTGGGCCGTGCGCAGCAAGCGGTTGCCAACGGCGAAGCCGGTACGCTTGAGGCCGAAATCAAGGGCCAAAAAAGTCTGCAGCCCGGCGTCGACCAGCACGGGCATCGCACTCATGCATGCCCCGCGTCAGGCGAAAGCATCCACGACTCGAAACCCAACAAGAGCAGGGCCTGGTCATAGCGCTGAGCCACCGGCGTGTCGAAAATGATGCTATTGCTGGCGGCCACGGTGAGCCAGCTGTTGTCCGACAGCTCCGACTCCAGCTGACCCTCGCCCCAGGCGGCGTAGCCCAGCGACACCAGCACCTTGCGCGGCCCGGCGCCACTGGCCAGCGCTTCGAGCACGTCTTTCGAGGTCGTCATCTCCAGACCGCCGGGAATCGACAGGCTTGACGCATACACGGTCTCGACCGGCTGGTCGGCGTCCTGGCAGATGTGTTCATGCAGCACAAAGCCCCGTTCGGTCTGCACCGGGCCGCCCTGAAAGACCGGGGCGTTGGAGAGATCGGCGCGGCGCAGCGGCAGGTCGACCTTCTCGAACAGGCGCCGCAGGTCGATGTCGCAGGTCTTGTTGATCACCAGGCCCAGCGCGCCGCGCTCGGAATGCTCGCAGACATAGACCACGCTGCGGCTGAAAACCTCATCGCGCAACCCGGGCATGGCGATCAAAAAATGATTCGTCAGGTTGGTGGAGGCAAAATCCGCAGACATGCAAATATTTTACCGGCGATCATGAACAAGCCTTTTGACACAGGTCTACTCTGGCTGCGCCGCGATTTGCGCGTGACCGACAACGCTGCGCTGTGCCTGGCGCTGCGCTCCTGCCGCCAGCTGCATTGCGTCTTTGTTTTCGACCGCGAGCTGCGGGACCCCCTGGCGCACGCCGACAGGCGGGTTGAATTCATCCGCGAGTCGGTGTGCGAGCTCGACGCGCAATTGCGCGAACTCAGCGGCCACGCGCAGGGCGGCCTGATCGTGCGCCACGGCGTCGCGCCGGAGGAAATCGTGAGCTTGGCCAGGCGGCTGCGTGCGCAGGCGGTGTTCGCCGCGCATGACTACGAGCCGCAGGCGCAGGCGCGCGACGCCCGCGTGCTGGGCCAGCTGGCCGATGCCGGCATCGCCTTTCATACCTGCAAGGACCACGTCATCTTCGAGGGCCGCGAGCTGCTGACGCAGACCGGCACGCCCTACAGCGTTTTCACACCCTACAAGAAGCGCTGGCTGGCCAGCCTGACCGCGCAGCACCTGCGCTCGAACGATGCAGCGCCCTGCGCTGGCGCGCTGGCGCCGCGACCGGCCGGCTTGCAGCAGGCCGTTCCGACGCTCGCCGAACTCGGCTTTGAAAAGACCAATCTGGAAGCGCTCAAGATCGGCTACGGCGAGTCGGGTGCCCGAGCCTTGTTCGAAGATTTCTTTGATCGCATGGACCGCTACCACGAGACGCGCGATTTCCCTGCCGTCAAAGGCCCGAGCTACCTCGGCATCCACCTGCGCTTTGGCACGATGTCGATCCGCCAACTGGTGGGCGCCGCCTGGCAGGGCGAGATCGCCGGCAGCCACGGCGCGGCGGTCTGGCTTGGCGAGCTGATCTGGCGCGACTTCTATTTCCAGATCCTGGCCAACTTCCCGCACGTGGCGCAGGGAGCCTTCAAGCGCGCCTATGACGCCATTCAATGGGAAAAGGGCGCGCACGGCAACGCCCTGTTTCAGGCCTGGTGCGAGGGCCGCACCGGCTACCCGCTGGTGGACGCCGCAATGGCGCAGATCAACCAGAGCGGCTACATGCACAACCGCCTGCGCATGGTGGCCGGCAGTTTCCTCGTGAAAGACCTGGGCATCGACTGGCGCCGCGGCGAAGCCTACTTTGCCGCGCACCTCAACGACTTTGACCTGGCGGCCAACAACGGCGGCTGGCAATGGGTCAGCTCCAGCGGCTGCGACGCCCAGCCCTATTTCCGGATCTTCAACCCGGTGAGCCAGAGCCAGCGCTTCGACAGCGAAGGCAGGTTCATCCGGCGTTACCTGCCGCAACTCGCCGCCCTGCCCGACAAAGTGCTGCACGCGCCCTGGACCGCCACCCCGGCGCAACTGGCCGCAGCCGGCGTGGCGCTGGGCCGGGACTACCCGCTGCCGATCGTGGCGCACGCCGCCGCGCGTGCAGCAACGCTGCAGCGCTATGCGGTGGTGCGGCAATAAACCCGATAGAATCAAGCACCGGGCCCAAGCAATTGTGGTCCGGTTTTTTTTGGCCGGATGCAATTCCCAAGCGCTCTGATCCAAACGCGAAACGTACAGGAGCCCGGACATGGAAATTTTTGACTACGACAACATCCTGCTGCTGCCACGCAAGTGCCGTGTTGACAGCCGGTCCGAATGCGACGCCAGCGTCGAGCTCGGCCCGCGGCGCTTTCGCATCCCGGTGGTGCCGGCCAACATGAAGACAGTGGTCGATGAATCGATCTGCGTCTGGCTCGCGCAGAACGGCTACTTCTACGTGATGCACCGCTTCGACCTGGACAACGTGCAGTTCGTCAAGGACATGAAGGCCAAGGGCCTGTACGCGTCGATCTCTCTCGGCGTCAAGCCGCCCGACTACGCCACGGTGGATGAGTTGCTGGCGCTAGGTCTGACGCCCGAATACGTCACGATCGACATCGCGCACGGCCACGCCGACAGCGTGAAGAACATGATCGCCTACCTCAAGCAGAAGATGCCCGCCGCCTTCGTCATCGCCGGCAATGTGGCAACCCCCGAGGCCGTGATTGACCTGGAGAACTGGGGCGCCGACGCCACCAAGGTCGGCATCGGCCCGGGCAAGGTCTGCATCACCAAGCTAAAGACCGGTTTTGGCACTGGCGGCTGGCAGCTCAGCGCCGTTAAGTGGTGCGCCCGCGTCGCGACCAAACCCATCATCGCCGACGGCGGCATCCGCGAGCACGGCGACATCGCCAAGTCGATCCGCTTCGGAGCGACGATGGTGATGATCGGCTCTATGCTGGCCGGCCACGAGGAAAGCCCGGGCCAGACGGTCGAGGTCGACGGCAAGCTGTACAAGGAATACTACGGCTCGGCCAGCGACTTCAACAAGGGCGAGTACAAGCACGTCGAAGGCAAGCGCATCCTGGAGCCGATCAAGGGGCGGCTCAACGAGACCCTGATCGAAATGGAGCAGGACGTGCAAAGCTCCATCAGCTACTCGGGCGGCAAGAAACTGATGGACATCCGCAAGGTCAACTACGTGACGCTGGGCGGCGACAACGCCGGCGAGCATCTACTGATGTAGCACGATCCGGGTCGGGCTTGGCAACAACACGCTCCGTTGTCATACTGGGCCCGAAATGAAGTTCCTCCCCACGCTCGCCGACGGCCTGCGCTGCGCGCTGCGGGCCGGGGCCGGGCTCTCGATCATCGCGCTGTGCGCCTGCACCACATCGGCGAATTACCGGCTGGCCAAGGATGGCGCGCCGCCGGCCCAAGCACTCGACTACAGCAGCCGAACGGACGCCCTCGCGCTCACACTCGGCAGCGTGATCGTGAACAAGGGGCCGGGTTCGTGGAAGGAAACCGCGCTGTGGGACGAATATGTGCTGAGCCTGCGCAACACCAGTGCCGCGCCGCTGCGGATAGAGTCAGCGGCCCTGGTCGACATGCTTGATGTGCAGCAAACTCCCGGAACCGAGCCGTGGGAACTGGAAAAGCGCAGCGAAGCGAACTGGAAGAAATACGAGCGCGTCGGACTGCTCATCCTGGACGCCGCCGGCGTGGCCGGCTCGGTAATGCTGCCATCCCTGTCCTACGGTCTGACCGGCGCCGCTTCCGGCATCATGATCGCAATCCCGGTGGTGGCGGTGTCAACCGTGGCTGTGGTGTCGGTGCTGGACCGCAAGAATAAGACCGCGGTGGAGCAGCAGTTTGAAAGCCGCCGGCTCAAGCTGCCGCTCGAGCTGGGCGCTGGCACCAGCGTTCAAGGCAGCCTGTTCTTTCCGGTGGTGCCCGGGCCACAGCGCCTGATCGTGCAGGGCCGTGGCGGTGACCAAGACGTGGCGCTGGAACTGGACCTCAAGGCGCTGGCGGGACTGCACCTGCAGCCGGCCAAGCCCTGAGCCGGTATCGGCCGCTAATCGCTCACCCTCAGGGCATCGTGCGCACCGCATCAGGCTTGTAGCCCGGCGGCAGCAGCAAGCGGATCGTGGGGTCCGCCGGCGCACGCTCCCGAAAGCTCTTGACCTCGGCGTGCAACTTGCGGTTCATCTCCTTGACGGCGTCATCGAAGCCACGGGTCCGGGCTTCGCGCGCGCGCTCGGTAAAGCCCACCATCGTGGCGGTGCCCTTGATGTTCGAGACACCCCCGGCGCGCATGAGCAGGCGCCGGCTCTTGATGTCGAACACCGTCGTCTCCACCGACGTCAGGATGTCGTACTGGTCGCCGTCGACGACATAGGCGCCGATACCGGTCCAGTAGAGAAACGACCAGCCGGTGGCGCCGGCGTTCTGCACCTGATCGAACGAGATCAGCGCGATCACATCAAGCTTGAGCAGTGCCGCGATGCGATCGAGATTGCCGAATCCGCCCCCCGGTTCAAGGTACATCGACGGCACGGCGACGATCTCGCTGACAAACGGATAGCTGGAGAACGCGTCCCGCACTTCGCCAGCGAGCTTAAGTCGATCGCTCTCGGGCAGGCGGAAATGCGAATCCGCGTTGTCGGGCACAAAGGCGACCCCGATGCGGAATGGAACCTTGATCACCGCCACAGCATCTGCGATCGGCGGCGCCGCCTCCGAACCCGGAAACAGGTACGTGAGCACCGAGGCCACCTGGCGCTGGCGGGTCGCGGTATCCAACGAGGCGCAACTGGCCACCGTCACCAGCATTGCCGCCACCAGCAAGTACTTCACTTTCCACATGAAACACTCCCAAGCCATGAAGAAGATCGCCCCCGCAATCCTGATACCGAATTACAGCATCAATGGCTTGTCTTGAAAAGCGCGCTGCTGTGCGCGGCAGGATCCGCCTGCGTCGCAGACTATCCTGGCTGCACGGCAACTTCAACATCGTGGCGTTTGAGCACCGCAAGCGCCTTATCAATGGCAGGGGTCACGCCGCACTCGTGATCCAAGGCCGTGAACATGGCCGCTGCACCGTTCCCGGATGTGACACCCAGCACCCGTGCGGTCGGGCTGGCGTAGCGAAACGTGTGGATCGTGCCGGCCGGGACATGAACAAAACCACCCGCTTCAACCGTCTTTGCGACATCGCCGCAAACAAAGTCGACTGCGCCATTCACAACGTAGAAGGCCTCGTCCCACGGATGGGAGTGCGCAGGCGGGCCAACCCCTTCGGGTGCGTCGTGCACGTAGACCTCGTAGCTGCCCGTCTGATTGTGGTTGGCGAGGATGGTTATCTTCTCGCCGAAGACATCGAGCGGGGTAATCTGGGCCCCATTGGTGATGATGACTTTTCGCTTCATTGCTTCCACCACTTTCTCTTTTCAGTCAAGACGATCTGCCGGCCTGACCGACCAGCAGGCGAGGGGCTCCGAACCATCCGCTATTGCAAGAGGTGGTGGACTTCAAAGGTCTTCTCTTCGGGCGGGGTGGGAAAGCCGCCGACAATGCCCTGTCGCATTCGGGGCATCAGAATCTCATCGCGGAACTTCTCCCAGCTTGCCTTGGAGTCGTGCACCACCATGATGGTCCAGCCACCCTCCGATTGGCCGGCTGCGTGGAAGATTTGCCCCGTGGGTGGAATGTCTCTGTCGGGATGTACCGCCGCGATCGACGCCTCGTACTGCGCCTGGTTGCCGCCCGGGAAGTAATGAACGATGCCGTACGCCATGTGTGATCCTTTCAGGTTGACGGGCCCGCAAATCGCGGGTTTGTGGCCGAGGGATGCCTGCAGGCGCGACCAGCCACCGTCAACATTCGACTCCGAAATTTCAAAAGGGGAACGGCAGGTGCAAACTTGGTTGATACGGCAACAGGGTTGATATTTCCGGGGAATGTCAGGAGTTTTCCCCGCCCTCGCCTTGTGTCATTCACCGCGCATCTTGCACACCCAGCCGTCGCCGAACTGTTTGTGCGGGCTTGGCAATATTGCGCTGGACCCATACCTTGAAGCCGATGGCGTTCGCATCCGTGGCGGCAGCCAGGTGCGCCAGCAGGGCCTCGTCGCGCAGATAGCCTTGTTTGCCGAACAGCTGCCAACCAGAGGGATAGAGCCGGGCGAGCAGCGGGTCCGACAGGGAACTGCCCGTGATCTTCCTGATCGCTTCGGTCGATACCCAGCGGCAATGGTCTGTGTCTTCCACAACGCCGACCTGCACCCCCTGGTAGGAGTAGAAACTACCTTGCACCGAAGCCAGCGCGCGGGACTTGGCGCCTCGCCATCCTGCGCCCAAGGCACGCCACACCAGCGGCCGCAGGATCAACAGGGAAACAATGAGCGTCAGCATGGCAGCCGCCGGGCCGAGCGAGCGCAAGACACCATACGTGAAAGCCAGGCTCAGTGTCAGTCCGACGACGGTGTTGATGACGAGAGTCTTGAGCGGCAGCATGATGGTGTCCCTGCAGGGCAGTTTAGCTGCCCTGGAATCACGACCTAACGCAGGTGCTGCGAATGACTTTTGGCCATTCAGTCATCGTTGACCGTTTCATGCTCCGCCGGGAGAATGATCTCCAGCAGTTCGCAGTCGTCCGACCAGCCGAGCACACTGTGGCGAATGCCCGGGGGCTGTATCCAGCATGACCCCTGCTTCATGACATGGACACCCTGACCTTCAAACTCGTTCTTGAACCAGCCCTTGAGAACGTAAACCAGCTGAAAATTGACGTTGTGATGGTGCTTCTGGCGTTGCTCGTCCGTGAATGGCGCCGTCATGCGGATGACATGACCGGTGGCCAATCCGTGGGTCGCCGCAGCGATGCCCAGGTCCCGATAGGCTGAGTAGCTGCGCAGCCCGCCGACCTTGAAATCGGATTCGTTCAGATGGCTGACGAAAAAGTTTTGCGCGGCTGCGTCCATTGGCTCTGGTTTCATCGATGTCTCCCGTTGAAGGTGATGGCACCGAATGATTGTGGACTCCGGTTGATTCCCTTCGGCCTTTCAGGGCCAAATCCCTGAAGCACACGTTGTGATCGCTGGTCCACACGGATGCCCGATCAGCAGATGTATTCGCCTATCGCTTCAGGATCTGCCGGACCTCCCGCAGGCACGGCCCGTTCTGCGTGCGCGCCACGGGGACGATCAGCCGCTTCGAGCATCCTTTTCCCTTGTGGCAACACGGTTATCGGGCTGGATCGCGAGCGCAAATCATCATTTCCTGATAAACCCGCCGTGTTCCGAAATCAAGTCCACTCTCAGGAGTCAACGTGGAAAAATTCATCAAGTCTCTGCGCACCGGCGTTTGCGTGTTGTTGCTGGCAAACAGCTTTTGCCTGACCGCGTACGCGGCGCCTCAGGAGAATGTTCGGGATGGCAAGGAGCCGGAGCCTGATGCCATGGGCGTCATTCCCCAGAAGATCATTCATCGAATTGCACCGCCGCAGCCGGTTTCCACGATCAGTCCTTTTGGAGCAGGCAAACCGATCCGGGAAACCTACGCCATCCCTGCGGGTTCGACCGGCAGCAACGCGTACCCGATCCAGTACCACGGCGGGCCTGTGATGACCGGGCTGAGCAAAGTGGTGCTCATCTGGTACGGAAACTGGAACCGGGGCAACGGCACCGATACACCCCAAGGGCAGCAGATCATTCGCAATGCCATCTATGGCCTGGCCAATGATGCAACGACTACTGGCTATACCAACTATTCGGGCATCACCACGAATTCAAGTACGGGCAGGTCAATATACCCAGACATCGACCGGGTCCGTGGGCATGATTTCGTCGGGCTTCGTCGAGTGTTCGCAAGCCGCCTCGTCGACCTATGGCGGCACGCGGCTGTCGGACGCTTACGTTCAGAAACTGGTCAAGGCGATGGCAACCTCGGGATGTTCCGGTGGGACACCGGTTGCCGACGCGATCTATCTGGTCCTTTCCTCGTCGGACGTCTCTGAAACTTCCGGCTTTCTCACAAAGTATTGCGGTTGGCACACCTATGCCACCATGACGGTCGGCGGAACTTCGGTGCCGGTCAAGTACGGATTCATCGGAAATCCGTCGAAGTCCATCTCCGCCTGCGCTGTTCAGACGACGAGTTCTCCGAACAACAACCCCGGAGTCGATGCCATGGTGTCCGTGATCGCGCATGAACTGGAGGAGACCGTCACCGATCCCATGTTGAATGCCTGGTACAACTCCAAAGGTGCGGAGAATGGCGATATGTGCGCCTGGACGTTCGGAGGCTATCTAATTGCTGCGTCGAACAATACGTCGTACTACAACGTAACGCTGCCAACCGCATCGGGCACTCCTGGCCAATATCTGATACAACGTGCGCTTGCCGTGAGCAATTCAGCCTGTTACAGCAATGGCAACCCCCAGTTGCAATAGCTGGCAACACGGCGTGCACTGATTTCACAGTTGGGCAGGATCGGCCGCGCCAAATGATGGTGGACGCCGATGGATTGCCTTCCGACTTGCAGGGGCAAATCCCTGAAGAACAAGGCATCATCGCTGGCCCACACGGGTGATCAAGTCGGCGGCTGTGCCGCAACCGGCCAGCCGCCGGAAAAATCGATGATCGATCCTGTCATGAATGTGCCCTGCATGGTTGCCAGATAGCCAATGAGTTCGCCGATCTCTTCAGGATCTGCCAGACGTCCCGCGGGCACCGTCTGCTTGATGAACGCCCGGCCAGCCGCGTCGTCGACGAAGCGCGCCTTCGGATAGTAGGTCTCGCTGTACAAGTAGTTCGGCGCGATGGCGTTGACCGGGATGCCGTGCGGCGCGAGTTCTATGCTGAGCGACCTGACCAGCGCATTGGCGCCCGCTCTTGCGATATCCGGAATCGAGCCGCCGCGCGCAGGAAGCCGATTGCGATTGGACGAGATGAAGACAATGCGCGCCTTCTGCTGGGCCTTCAGCAGTGGGATGGCAGCCCTGGCAATCCCAAACGGAAATACGACCAGGCGATCGAGCGTGGCTTGAAGGTCCTCCATCCCGGCGTCCTCTATGGCGCCGAGGATCGGTCGATACGCATCATTGCTGACCAACACGTCCAGCCTGTTGCTCACGGCCCAGGCGGATTCGACAATCTCCACCGGCGTCTGGCAAGCGAGTACCACGACTCCCGGATTGGCGCTTCGATAGTCGTCTTGCGCAACGGAAGAAACGAATGCAACGTCGTGCACGACAAGCTGAAATCCAGCCTTGCGAAGGGACTCGACCGCAGGCGGTCCGGCGAACTGCAGTGCGTTTGTGACAAGAGCAACAGGCTTGGTCAATTCGATTCTCCGGTTGTGCGGATGGAAGACCATGAGTCAGCCCTCCACGTGTCAGTCGGTCGCAGCTT
>CAIKMZ010000043.1 GCA_903828665.1 uncultured beta proteobacterium | reverse complement strand
GTTTTCACATCACTGCCCGACCTAAAGAGAAAACTCATGAAGTACATCCGTCGATACAACGAGCAACCAAAACCCGTGAAGTGGAAATACTGCGATCTATCACGGCGCATTACTACCGATTCAATAGTTACAGTCCACTAGATCCGGTGCGCGACGGTCGTCATCACCTTGGCGGCCATGGTCATCAGGCCCTTGACCGCCTGCGGCAGATCCGCCGCACCGGCCTTTTGCGCGTCCAGCGCGTGGCGTGCCTCGTCATCCTTCATTTGCGCGACGATGGCGCGTGATGCGTGGTCATTGGCGGGCAATAACGTCAGGTGACTGTCCAGATGCGCTTCGACTTGGTTTTCGGTCTCCACCACAAAGCCCAGACTGATCGGATCGCCGAGCCGGCCGGCCAGCAGTCCGAGCCCGAAGGCAGCGCCATACCAGAGCGGATTGAGCAGCGACTTGCGCTGGCCCAGTTCTGCCAGCCGCTGTTCGGTCCAGGCCAGGTGATCCGTTTCTTCGTGGCTGGCGCGCGTGAAATGGGCGCGCAACGTCTCATTGCGGGTGGCAAAGGCCTGTGCCGTGTACAGCGCCTGGGCGCAGACCTCGCCGACATGGTTGATGCGCATCAGCGCGCCCGATTGCGCCTTTTCGGCATCCGACAGCTCGGTGCTCTGGCCGGCCAGCGTCGGGCAGGCCTGGCTGGCGCGCGGCGTGGCAAACAGAGTGCGCAGGGCGGCGTCGGCGGTTCTTAGTAGGGAGTCCATCGGGTGATTGTAAAACGCCGGGCCCGCTGGACCTGCGGGCCCGAGGGTTTGCGAGCGGCTCGATCACAGGCTGATGGCGGCCTGTAGCGTATGTTGCAGCCTCACAACGAAAAGGCCCGCTTTGCCTAAGTTTACCGACGTTTTCTTTGCCAAGCCTGTCGGCCTCTGGTTCAATCTGCCTAGCTTCCTGAAAAGGAGGTTGGCCCGGGGCCCGAGACCCTATCGAACCGGAGCCCTATGTTTAACCTTGGAGTAATTCTGATATGAAAAAAACCCTCGTAGCTCTGGCTGCCCTGGCTGCCACCGGCGCCTTCGCACAATCTTCCGTGTCCATCTGGGGCGCAGTTGACGCTTCCTACAACTATGCCAGCGCTGATCTGGCCAGCGGCAACCAAACCAAGTCCTTCATGGGCAATTCGCAACTGGGCTCCAGCAAGCTGGGTTTCAGCGGTCTGGAAGATCTGGGCGGCGGTCTGAAGGCCAAGTTCTGGCTCGAAGCTGGCCTGGCCAATGACAATGGCGCCGGCAAGGGCACCAACACCAACAACCAAGCTTCTGGCGCTGCTGCTGCAGTTGCTGGCGCTCAAGGCATCGTGTTCCAACGCCGTTCGTACGTCGGTCTGGTTGGCGACTTCGGTGAACTGAAACTGGGTCGCGAATACGTCAACACGTTTATCGGCGTGCAAGCTGCTGTGGATCCGTACGGCACGAACGGCCCTGCTGATTCGACGCAAATGATGCTGACTCTGGGTGCTGCTCTGGGTGCACGGACCATCACCAATGCGTCCAACATGATCACCTACATCACACCGGACATGGGCGGGTTCTCTGCCAACGTTCAGTATTTCATGGGTGAGAACACCAGCGGCGCTGCCAACAGCGACGACGGCAATGGCTACTCGGTGACCGGTCAGTACGCCAAGGGCCCGATCTTCGTGTCCTTGGGTCAACAACAGACCAAGTACGCTTCGACAGCAGCCATCGGCGACTACACGCTGCGTTCATTGGCGGCTTCGTACGACTTCGGCGCTGCCAAGGTTGTTTACACCTACGCACATGAAGAAATGGCTCTGACGGGCGCTACACCGAAGAACGACAGCAACCTGATCGGTGTGATCGTTCCGTTCGGCGCTGCCAACTTCAAGGCTTCGTACATCCGCGCAACCAACAACATCGCTACCGTTGCTGACGCAACCGGCGAACTGTTCGGCCTGGG
>CAIKMZ010000042.1 GCA_903828665.1 uncultured beta proteobacterium | reverse complement strand
CTAGTGAAGGAAATCGGGTCTTTCGCCCGGTAAAATCGCAGTTTTAACAGCCCCTCCCAACACATGTCCGCCTGGGTCCTGCCGGATCACATTGCCGATGTCTTGCCGTCCGAAGCGCGGCACATCGAGGAACTTCGCCGCGACCTGCTCGACGCTGCGCGCTGCTATGGTTATGAGCTCGTCATGCCGCCGCTGCTCGAGCACCTGGAATCCCTGCTCACCGGATCTGGAGAATCGCTCGACCTGCTGACCTTCAAGCTGGTCGACCAGCTCTCCGGTCGCATGCTGGGCCTGCGCGCGGACAGCACGCCGCAGGTGGCCCGCATCGACGCGCACCTGCTCAATCGCCAGGGCGTCACGCGCCTGTGCTACTGCGGCGCGGTGCTGCACACGCGCCCGGGCAGCCCGCACGCCACGCGCGAACCGCTGCAGTTCGGCGCCGAAATCTACGGCCATGCCGGCCTCGAGGCCGACCTCGAAACGCTGCTGCTCGCGCTCGATTGCCTCAAGGTCGCGCGCGTCGACGCGCCGGGTGTCGACATGGCCGATGCGCGCATCGTCAAGGCGCTGCTCGCCGGCGTGCCGCTGCCGGGCGATTCCCTGGAGCGGCTGCATGCGGCGCTGGCCGCCAAGGACGCCAGCGAGCTGACCGTGCTGACACGCGATTTCCCAAGCGCCTCGCGCCAGGGCCTGCTCGCGCTGGTGCAGCTCTACGGCGACGAAAAGGTCTTGCTGGAGGCGCAAAAGGTCCTGCCTGCGCTGCCGGCCGTGCAAGAGGCGCTGCGCAGCCTGAAGTGGCTGGCGAGCCGGCTCGATGGCGCGCGCGTCAGCTTCGACCTGGCCGACCTGCGCGGCTACGCCTATTACACCGGCGCGCGCTTTTCGATCTATGCCGCGGGCGCCAGCGACGCGCTGGTGCGCGGCGGCCGCTACGACGAGGTCGGTGCCGTTTTCGGGCGCAATCGCCCGGCGACCGGTTTCAGCCTGGATGTCAAGGGCCTGGTCGGCGTGCTCGCCGCGCGGCCCCTGCGCGCGGCCATCCGCGCGCCCTGGCGTGACGCGGCTGAATTGCGCGCCGCGATCGCGGCGCTGCGCGCGCAGGGCGAGACCGTGGTCTGTGTCCTGCCCGGACACGAAAGTGAAGTAGATGAGTTCCATTGCGATCGCGAGCTGATTGAGCGCGCGGGGCAGTGGGTCGTGCAAGCTGTCTGAGAAAAGTGAAATGAACGCAACAAAAGGACGTAATGTGGTCGTCGTCGGCACCCAGTGGGGCGATGAGGGCAAGGGCAAGCTGGTCGACTGGCTGACCGAGAGCGCGCAGGGTGTGGTGCGCTTTCAGGGCGGGCACAACGCCGGCCATACGCTGGTGATCAACGGCGTCAAGACGGCGTTGCACCTGATCCCGAGCGGCATCATGCGCGCGGGCGTCAAGTGCTACATCGGCAACGGTGTCGTGCTCTCGGTGGCCAAACTGTTCGAGGAGATGGCGGGCCTGGAAAAGGCCGGCGTCGAAGTGCGCTCGCGCCTGCGCGTGAGCGAGCTGTGCCCGATGATCCTGCCGTTCCATGCGGCCATCGACGTGGCGCGCGAAGCGGCGCGCGAGAAGGGCGGCAACGCCAAGATCGGCACCACCGGGCGCGGCATCGGCCCGGCCTACGAAGACAAGATTGCGCGGCGCGCCCTGCGGGTGCAGGACCTCAAGTTCCCCGAGCGCTTTGCCAGCAAGTTGCGCGAGCTGCTCGACCTGCACAACCATGTGCTGACCACCTACCTCAGCTCCACCTCGTTTGATTTCGGTCCGACGCTGGCGCCCTATATGGCCGACGGCAAGGTGCTGTTCCAGCCGGTGTTCGACGAGGCGATGCGCCAGGCCGAACAGCTCAAGCCGATGATGGCCGATGTCTCGCGCGAACTCAACGAGGCGCACCTCAAGGGCGCCAACCTTCTGTTCGAAGGCGCGCAGGGCACGCTGCTCGACGTCGATCATGGCACCTATCCCTATGTGACCTCCAGCAATTGTGTGGCCGGCAACGCCGCCGCCGGTGCGGGCGTCGGCCCGGGCCTGCTGCATTACATCCTGGGCATCACCAAGGCCTATTGCACGCGCGTCGGCGGCGGACCGTTCCCGACCGAACTGCAATGGGAAGTGCCGGGCACGCCGGGCTACCACATGAGCACGGTGGGCGCCGAGAAGGGTGTCACCACCGGGCGCAGCCGGCGTTGCGGCTGGTTTGACGCCGCGCTGCTCAAGCGCAGCGCCCAGGTCAACGGCCTCTCCGGGCTGTGCATCACCAAGCTCGACGTGCTCGACGGCCTGAGCGAACTGCTGCTGTGCACCGGCTACGAGCTCGATGGCGAAAAGGTCGACATCCTGCCCATGGGCGCCGACGACATCGAACGCTGCAAGCCGATCTACGAGAGCATCGCGGGCTGGAGCGACAGCACCGTGGGCGTCACGCAGTTCGACGAGCTGCCGACCAACGCGCGCCTGTACCTGCAACGCATCGAGCAGGTCACCGGTGTGCCGATCCACATGGTCTCGACCGGTCCGGATCGCGAGCAGACCATTCTGATGCGCCATCCCTATCTGGTCGATTGAGTTGTAATTCAGGAGTAAACCCATGTTGACCGAAGACGGCAAACACCTGTACGTCAGCTATGACGAATACCACAACCTGATCGAGAAGCTGGCGATCAAGATCCACCAATCGGGCTGGCAGTTCGACACCATCCTGTGCTTGGCGCGCGGCGGCATGCGCCCCGGCGACATCCTGTCGCGTGTTTTCGACAAGCCGCTGGCCATCATGTCCACCAGCTCCTACCGCTCCGACTCCGGCACCGTGCAGGGCATCTTGGATATCGCGCACTACATCACCACGCCCAAGGGCGAGATCGCCGGCAAGGTGCTGCTGGTGGACGACCTGGCCGACTCCGGCCACACGCTCAACGCCGTCATCCATCAACTCAGGAATAACTACAAACCGATCACCGAGCTGCGCAGCGCCGTGATCTGGACCAAGGCGCTGTCGAAGTTCGAGCCCGACTATTCGGTCGAGTACCTGCCGACCAATCCCTGGATCCACCAGCCGTTCGAGAGCTACGACTCGACACGGCCCGAGCAGCTGATCGAAAAGTGGAGCGTCTGAGCGCACGGCCGGCATGAGCAAGATTTCCACCGCGCTGATCCACCACCCCTACGTGCCGCCGGCCGGCTTTGCCGCGCCGCAGCCGGGCGTGTTCAAGGCGTCCACGGTGCTCTTTCCGAACGTTGCGGCGATGCGCAACTTCGACTGGAAGGACAAGTCGGCCTACACCTACGGCCTGCACGGCACGCCCACCAGCTACATGCTCGAAGAGCGCCTGTGCACGCTCGAAGGCGGCCTGCAGTGCCTGCTGCTGCCCAGCGGCCTGGCGGCGATCGCCACCGTGGCCCTGTCCTTGTTGCGCAGCGGCGATGAGGTGCTGCTTCCCGACAACGCCTATGGCCCGAACAAGGTGCTGGCCGAGGGCGAGCTCAAGACCTGGGGCATCACGCACCGCTACTACGACCCGATGGACGTGCAGGACATGGCGGCCAAGATCGGTCCGCAGACGCGTCTGGTCTGGCTCGAAGCGGCCGGTTCGGTGACGCTGGAATTTCCCGACCTGTGCGAGCAGGTGCGCATCTGCCATTCCCGTGGCGTGCTCTGTGCTCTTGACAACACATGGGGCGCGGGGCTGGCGTTCGCACCTTTCGACCTGACGCTGGGATCAGTTGAGGCGCTCGGTGTCGACATCTCGGTCCATGCGCTCACCAAATACCCGAGCGGCGGCGGCGATGTGCTGATGGGCAGCGTCATCACGCGTGACGCGGCGCTGCACATGCGGCTTAAGCTCACGCACATGCGCATGGGCTTTGGCGTTGGCGCCAACGATGTCGAGGCCGTGCTGCGCGCGCTGCCGAGCATGGCGCTGCGCTACCGCGCGCACGATGAAGCGACGCGGCAACTGGCGCGCTGGTGCCAGGGCCGCAGCGAGTTCGCGCAGGTGCTGCACCCGGCTTTGCCCGATTCGCCCGGGCACGCGCACTGGCGCGCGCTGTGCCAGGAGGGCCCAGGCACTGCGGCCGGCCTGCTGAGCGTCATCCTGCCGCCGCGCTATGGCCAGGCGCAGATCGATGCCTTCTGCGATGCGCTCCAGCTGTTCGGAATCGGCTACAGCTGGGGCGGGCCGATGAGCCTGGTTGTGCCCTACGACCTGGCCTCGATGCGCAGCCAGTGGCCCGCGCATCTGGCGCGCGGAACCCTGGTGCGCTTCTCCATCGGCCTCGAAGCCGTGGCCGATCTGCAGGCCGATCTGGAACAGGCATTGCAGGCACTGGGGCGCTGAATCAGTGTTTACGTGAGTAGGCAGCGGGACTGATCGCAGCTAGTCTGCGGGCATGACCCAGACTCTCGCACCGCACGATCCTGCGCAGCCCGACGCGCCGCAAAAGACCATCCGCACGCTGCGCCTGCGCGACCCGTTTCACTGGATCGCGCTCGGGGCCCGCGACCTGCGCGCGACACCGGGCATCAGCCTGTTCTACGGCTGCTGCTTCTGGGCCATGGCCGCCGTGCTGGGCGCAGTCTTTCGCAACAAGCCCGAATACGCCATGTCGATCGCATCGGGCTGCCTGCTGGTCGGCCCGTTTCTGGCCATGGGCCTGTACGACGTCAGCCGCCGCTGCGAGCGCGGCCTGCGCCCGGAGATGAGCCTGTCCCTGACCTGCTGGGACACGCACCTGGGCAGCATGGGCATGCTGGTGCTGGTGCTGATCGTGCTCGAACTGTTGTGGGGCCGCGCCTCGCTGGTGGTCTTTGCGGTCTTCTTTGACGCCGGCATGCCGTCCACCACGGGGGTGATCCAGGCCATCTTCAGTCCGCAGAACTGGGAGTTCCTGCTGGTCTACCTGCTGGTCGGCGGCGTCTTTGCCGGCCTCGTGTTCGCGGTGTCGGTGGTTTCGATCCCGATGATTCTGGACCGCGATACCGATGCCATCACGGCCGCCATCACCAGCCTGCAGGTGGTTTTCGAGAACACGCCGGTCATGCTGCTGTGGGGCGCGCTGATCAGCACCCTGGTGTTCGTCGCGCTGCTGCCGTGGTCGCTCGGCCTGCTGGTGATCGGTCCGCTGCTCGGGCATGCGAGCTGGCATGCCTACCGTGGCAGCGTCGACTGGTCGCCCGAGGCCGGCTCCGCAGCGCCCGCAGCGGCCGGAAAAAATTTGTGACCGGCATCGCGTGCCCCGCTCATGAAATGGTAAAGTGACCCCAACTACCTGAAAGCATACTTTGGCTACACCCAACTACGGATACGAGAAGCGCCAGAAAGAGCTGGCCAAGAAGAAGAAGAAAGAGGAAAAGCTCAAGCACAAGGCCGAGCGCAAGGTCGGCGAGGGTGCGCCGGACGATGCGCCGCAAGACGAGGATGCCGGGCAGCAGTCCGGGCCCGACACCCCGGCACAAGCCTGATCCGGCCGCTGATTCTCACCTCGGCAACCAGCCCAAACCCTTGGCGTGCAGGCTCTGGATGTAGAGCCGCTCGGGCGTTTCCGTGACCGCCGTCGTCTCGGGGTAGGCGCCGCTCGGGTCCTGCATATCCACCATCACCTTTCCGTTTTCCTTGAACGCCATCACATGACCATAGGCTTTCGGGATCGGCCACATCGCGCGCGGTAGCCGCAGCGTCAGCGCGCGCAGGAAGGGCAGGCGCGCGAGCCGGTCGATGGTCGGGTTCCGGGGCTTGGCAAAACCAAGCCAGATCTTGCCGTCCAGGCCGCGCATCAGGTTGTCAGGATAGCCCGGCAGGTTGTCGAACAGCACGCTGGCCTGCGCGCCCGGTGTGCGCACGTCGAGCCGGTCCGCGTTGACGGGGATCTTCCAGACCCGGTACTTGCCGGTCTCGTTGACGAACAGCGTCTGCTCGTCCAGGCTCAGCGCCACGCCATTCGCAAAGCTCAAGCCGCTGGCCACAACACGGGTCAGCTTTGTCGCCGGGTCGTACTCCAGGATCCGGCCGGTGGAAGACTGCTCCATGATGTCGAGCACGCTGGCCTCGAAGGTGCCGCCCCAGTCGGCCGGCGCAAAGCGCGCCGAGGCGTCGCTGACGTACATCTTGCCGTTGCGCGCGACGACCACCGCGTCGGCGTAGAGGATGTGTTCGTTGCCGACCTTGTCGGTTAGCAGGCTGATTTTTCGGTCCGGGCTGATCGACAGCAAGCCTTTGACGGCATCGGCGGCGATCAGGTTGCTGGCGGCGTCGAAGTCGAAGCCCAGCACGCGCCCGCCGGTATTGACAAAGACCTCCTGTGCGCTGCCGTCGGGATTCATGCGCAGAATGTTGCCGCTGGCCACCGTGGTGTAGAGCTTGCCGTCCTTTGCTAGCACGATGTGCTCGGGACCTTCTTCCCCGCCCAGTGGAATCATCCTGAGGTTGGACAAGAGCCGGTTCGCCGTGTGCACGCCGGTGTAGCCGGGCGGGGGCGGCGCATCCCAGCTGACCGGCTTGATCGGTACCGGCCACAGGCTCAGGTAGGCGGCCAGTGCCAGCAGCAAAGCCGCAATTCCGATCAACAGTTTCTTCATGCTGTCTCCTCTTTGTTTAAGCTGGCGCAAATTGTGACACCCTCGCGGGTACTAGACTGGGCCTGAATTACACGTGCCGCCACGCAAGATCTTATGTGCCCGACCAAGTCCGCATCCTCCGCCGCGCCTGACCTCAATGCCTTGCTGGCGCGCCACAAGGCCGATCCGCATGCGTTGGTGCAGTTGCTGCGCGAGGCGCAGGCCTTGCAGGGCTGGCTGCCGCGCGAAACGCTGGCGCAACTGGCCACCCGCTTGGGCCTGACCCTGGCGCAGGTTGAAGGCGTGGTTGGTTTCTACCGTTTCTTCTACACGCAGCCGGTGGGCGACTACCGCATCCTGTTCAGCGACAACGTGACCGACCGCATGCTCGGTAGCGAGGCCTTGCTGGCCGATGTGTGCCAGCGCCTGCGCATCGCGCCCGGAGCGGTTCGCGACGACGGCCGCGTCAGCGTGGCGCGGACTTCCTGCACCGGCCTGGGCGACCAGGGTCCGGCCCTGCTCATCAACCAGCATCAGGTCGTGACCCGGCTCGACGGCCAGCGCGTGGCGCACATGGCCGAACTGATCGAGGCGCAGGTTCCGGTGGCGCAGTGGCCGGCGCACTGGTTCGAGGTCAACGACAACATCCGTCGCGCCGACGTGCTGCTCGGGCACGCCGCGGCGCCGGGCGTGGCGCTGGCGGCGGCACTGGCGCGCGGGCCGCAGGCCATGCTGGCCGAGCTTAAGCGCTCGCATCTGCGCGGCCGTGGCGGCGCCGGTTTTGTCACCGCCACCAAGTGGGAACTGTGCCGCACGGCGAGCGGCGGCGAGCACGTTGTTGTCTGCAACGCCGACGAAGGCGAGCCTGGCACGTTCAAGGACCGCGTCCTGCTGACCCACTGCGCGGAAGCGGTGTTCGAGGGCATGACGATCGCCGCCTCGGTCATTGGCGCCCGGCACGGCCTAGTGTATCTGCGTGGCGAATACCGCTACCTGCTGGAGCACCTGCAGGCGGTGCTGGCGCGCCGGCGCGCCGCGCATTTGCTCGGCGCGGGCATTCACGGGCAGGACGGTTTCGACTTCGACATTGCGATCCACGTCGGCGCCGGCGCCTATGTCTGCGGCGAAGAGTCGGCGCTGATCGAATCGCTCGAAGGCAAGCGCGGTGCGCCGCGCATCCGCCCGCCGTTTCCGGTCGAGAACGGCTATCTGGGCCACCCGACCATCGTCAACAACGTCGAGACCTTCTGCGCCGTCAACCACATCGCCAACCAGGGCGGTGCCTGGTGGGCCGGCATCGGCACGCCGCAATCGAGCGGCACCAAGATCCACTCGGTGTCGGGTGACTGCGAGCGTCCGGGTCTCTACGAGTACCCGTTTGGCACTCGCGTCAATCGCATTCTGGAGGACTGCGGCGCGCACGACACGCAGGCGGTTCAGGTCGGCGGGCCGTCGGGCATGTGCCTGTCGGCCTTCGAGTTTGGCCGGCGTATCGCCTTCGAGGACGTGCCCACGGCTGGCGCCTTCATGATTTTCAACCGCGGTCGCGACATGTTCGAGGTGGCACGCAGCTTCGCCCATTTCTTTGCGCACGAGAGCTGCGGTTTTTGCACGCCATGCCGGGTCGGCACGGCGCTGGTGGTCAAGCGCATGGACAAGCTCGCGGCGGGGCAGGGCTCGCGCCATGACATGGAGGTGCTGTTCGAGCTCGACAAGCTGCTGCACAGCGCCACCCATTGCGGCCTGGGCGCCGCGGCCTGCAACCCGCTGCGCGACACGATCCTGAAGTTCCGCCCGGCCTACGAGCGGCACCTGAAATCACTGTACTTTGAGCCGGGATTCGATCTCGATGCGGAACTCTCGATCGCCCGGCGCATGACCGGTCGCGACGACGCCGGCGCGCACCTGGAGAATCGGCAATGACTGAAGAAGAGAGCCCGGTACCGGGCTTTATGCTCGACGGCGAGGAACTGCCGTTCGAGCCGGGCGAGACGATCCTGCAGGCCGCCACGCGCGCCGGGCGCTACATTCCGCACCTGTGCTGGCACCCGGAATTCGAGGCGCACGGCTCGTGCCGCATCTGCATCGTCAAGGTCAACGGCCGCACCTGTGCTTCGTGCACGCAGCAGGCTGCCGCTGACATGGAGGTGCAGAGCAACACCGAAGAAATCAATGCCGAGCGCAAGATGCTGCTGCAGATGCTGTTTGTCGAAGGCAACCACTTCTGCCCGAGTTGCGAGAAGAGCGGCAACTGCCTGCTGCAGGCGACGGCCTACCAGATGGGCATGGAGGGCCCGCACTTCGAGGAGTTCTACCCGGACCGCCCGGTCGATGCCAGCCACCCCGATATCCTGCTCGACTTCAACCGCTGCATTTTGTGCGCCCTGTGCGTGCGCGCCAGCCGCGACGTCGACGGCAAAGACGTGTTCGCCCTCGGCGGGCATGGCATCAAAAGTCATCTGCTGGTCAATAGCGCGAGCGGCCGCCTGGCCGACACCGACATGGCGCTGGGTGACCGTGCGGCCAGCATCTGCCCGGTGGGCGTGATCCTGCCGAAACGACGTGGCTTTGCGATTCCGATCGGGCACCGCCGATTTGATGCGCGGCCGGTGTCAGAGCAGGTGGAGGGCGAAACGCCATGACACTGCCCGTGATGCCCTACGGACCGCGCAAGCTCGTGGTCGCCACCGTCTCGCTGGCCGGCTGCTTTGGCTGCCACATGTCGCTGCTCGACATCGACGAGCGACTGTTTGACCTGGTGGACCTGATCCGCTTCGACCGTTCGCCGCTGACCGACATCAAGCAGATTGGCGCCTGCGACATCGGGCTGATTGAAGGCGGTCTGTGCAACGCCGAGAATGTGACCGTGCTGCGCGAATTCCGCGCGCACTGCAAGACCCTGGTGGCCGTCGGCGCCTGCGCCATCAACGGCGGCTTGCCGGCGCAGCGCAATCATCTGGACCTCGGCGTGGTGCTCAGCGAGGTGTACCGCAGCCGCAGCGGCCTGAGCAGCGGCAGCGCGATCCCGAACGACCCCGAGCTGCCATTGCCGCTGAACAAGGTGCACCCGATCCACGAGGTGGTGCACGTGGACTACTTCCTGCCCGGCTGCCCGCCCTCGGCCGAGGCGATCTGGCGTTTCCTGACCGACCTGATGGCCGGGCGCACGCCGCACCTGGGCCATGATTTGCTGCACTACGATTGATCATGAACAGCCCGCTTGAAACCGCCACCAACCCGCAAGGCCTGCGCCGGGTCGCGATCGACCCAGTGTCGCGCGTCGAAGGCCACGGCAAGGTCACGCTGCTGCTTGACGCGGATAAGCGCGTGCAGCAGGTGCGCCTGCATATCGTCGAATTCCGCGGCTTCGAGAAATTCATCGAAGGCCGACCCTACTGGGAAGTGCCGGTGATGGTGCAGCGCCTGTGCGGCATCTGTCCGGTGTCGCACCAGCTCGCGGCGGCCAAGGCGTTCGACCGCGTGATCGGCGCGCCGATCACGGCGTCGGCCGAGAAGATCCGCCGCCTCATGCATTACGGTCAGGTCATGCAGTCGCATGCCTTGCACTTCTTCTACTTGGCCTCGCCCGACCTGCTGTTCGGCTTTGACTCCGACCTGAACCGACGCAACATCGTCGGCGTGGCGCAGGCGCACCCCGAGATCGCGCGCAAGGGCGTGCTGCTGCGCAAGTTCGGCCAGGAGGTGATCCTGGCCACGGCCGGCAAGCGCGTGCACGGCAGCGGCGCCGTGCCGGGCGGCGTCAATCGGCATGTCAGCGCGGCCGACCATGTGCGGCTGCGTGGCGACGTCGCGCAGATGCTGGCCTGGGCGCAGGACGCGGTGGAAATCGCCAAGCAGTTGCATGCGCAGAACCCGGCGCTCTACGACCATTTCGGCGCCGTGCCGGCTAACCTGCTCTCGCTGGTGCGCGCCGACGGCGCGCTCGACCTCTACGACGGCGTGCTGCGCGCGCGTGACGCCAAGGGCGCCATCATCGTCGACGGTGCCAGCGCGCAGGACTACCTCGGGCTGATCGAGGAAGAGGTCAAGCCCTGGAGCTACATGAAGTTCCCGTTTCTGAAAAGTCTGGGCAGCGAGCTCGGCTGGTACCAGGTCGGGCCGCTGGCGCGCGTGCAGAATTGCGACTTCATCCCGAGCCCGCTGGCCGAAGCGCAGCGGCGCGAGTTTGTGGCCTACGGCAATGATCAGCCGGTGCACGCCGCACTGGCCTACCACTGGACACGCATGATCGAGATGCTGCATTGCGTCGAGGTGATCCAGGGCCTGCTCGACGATCCCGACATCCTCGGCGGCAAGCGCATGGCGACGGGCCAGCGCCAGCATCGCGGCGTCGGCGTGATCGAGGCGCCGCGCGGCACGCTGTTCCATGACTACGAGGTCGGCGACGACGACCTCGTGACGCGCTGCAACCTGATCGTCTCGACCACGCACAACAACCAGGCCATGAACGAGGCCGTGCGGTCCGTGGCGGCGCAGTACCTCGACGGGCAGGAGCTGACCGAGGGCCTGCTCAACCACATCGAGGTCGCGATCCGCGCCTACGATCCCTGCCTGTCCTGCGCCACCCATGCGCTGGGCCAGATGCCGCTTGACGTAGTTCTGCTCGGCGCCGACAGACAGACGCTGGACCGCGTCACGCGTTCGCCGCACGGCTCCTTCTGCCACGAAGCGATTGCGAGCGGGGCGACGGCGCGATGACGGCGCCGCTGCTCGTGTTCGGCTGGGGCAACCCGAGCCGTGGCGACGATGCGCTCGGGCCCCTGTGCATCGAGCACCTGCGCTCGCTGAGCCTGGACGCTGCGCGCGTCGAATACCAGGAAGATTTCCAATTGCAGATAGAGCACGCGCTGGACCTGGTGGGCAGAGAGCGCGTGCTGCTCGTCGATGCCAGCCTGGACTGCGCCGCGCCGTTCGAGGTGACACAGCTCCAGCCGGCATACGATGCCCACCTGATGAGCCATGCGCTCACGCCGGCGGCCCTGCTGCAGGTCTATGCGGAACTGCGCACGGAGCCGCCACCGCCCTGCACGCTGCTGGCGATTCGCGCCGAGCGCTTTGAGCTCGGCGAGCCGCCGAGCCGTGCGGCCTTGATCAATCTGGAGGCTGCGCTGCGATGGGCCAAGGCCTGGCTGACGGATTGAGCCGCGTCGGTTAAACCGATCCTGATCACTGTCCCGTTTCCTGCAACAGGCGCCCCGCCAGTTCTTCCATGGCCTGCATCGAATAGCCAATCGGACTGATAACACGGGACGTTTCGAATTGCTCGAAGTTGCGCCGCATCGATTGCAGATAGGCCGGGTCGTAGTGCAGGGTGAGCAATTGTTGCACCACGGTCTCGAAATCGCCGGCGCGGGCTGACGCTTTCCAGGCTTCGACCAGCGCCTTGCCGCGCAGTTCGGTCAGCACCTGCAGGCGCTCGCAGAAGTGCTCGACATCGCGCACGAAGAAGTCGTAGTCTTCCAGCAGCAGCGCGACGCGCTGCGCATCGGGTAGCACGAGGTTGAGGCACTTGCTCTTGCGCATGGCTTCGACTAATGAGAGCGGCAGCACGACGTTGCCGACCTTCTTGCTTTCGCTCTCCACAAAGACGGGTCGCGCCGGCTCGAAATGGCGCAGCGATTCCCAGATCAGCGTGTCGAAGCGCTTTTGCGTCGGCTGCGCCAGGCCCGGGATGCCGCCGAGCACGGAACTGCGGTGGTTCGCCAGCGCTTCGAGGTCAATCACCTGCGCGCCCTGCGCGGCCAGGGCCTGCAGCAGGCGCGTCTTGCCGGAACCCGTGGTGCCGCAGACGATGCGCAAGTCGAACTGCTGCACCAGGCTCGGAATGTCCTGCACGACGGCGGCGCGAAAGGCCTTGTAGCCGCCTTCGACCAGCGTGACGCGAAAGCCGATCTGCGACAGGATCAGGGAGAGCGCGCCGCTGCGCTGGCCTCCGCGCCAGCAGTAGGTTAGCGGCTTCCAGTCTTTCGGCTTGTCAATAACCTCGCGCTCGATGTGCGCGGCGATGTTGCGCGCGGCGATGGCCGCACCGCGCTTCTTGGCTTCGAACGCGTTGACCTGCTTGTAGAGCGTGCCGATGTCGCGTCGCTCGGCGTTGTTGAGGGTCGGCCAGTTGACTGCGCCGGGCAGGTGGTCTTCATCGAACTCGCCCTCGCTGCGGGCGTCGATGATGGTGTCGAACTCGCGCAGCCGCGCGATGACCTCGCTCGCGCTAAGGGTGTGAAAGCTCATTTCAGCAACTTTCGCAGTTCAGGCCAGACGTTGGCCAGCAGCGTCGGATGGGCCGCTTCCAGCGGGTGGATGCGGTCGGCCTGGAACAGACGCAGGCTGTCGGGCACATCGGCTACCCCCTTGAGCAGAAAGGGCACGAGCGCCGCCTTGTTGGACTTGGCGACGGCGGCGTAGAGCGCGGCAAAGCGCGCGCCGTAGTCCTTGCCGTAGTTAGGTGGCATCTGCATGCCGATCAGGAGCACCTTGGCGCCGGCCTTCTGCGCGGTTTGGGTCATCTGGTTCAGGTTGTCCTGTGTCAGGTCCAGCGGTAGGCCGCGCAGGGCGTCGTTGGCGCCGAGTTCAATGATCACATGCGTCGGCTGCTGCTCGGCCAGAAGCGCGCCCAGGCGCGAGCGCCCGCCGGATGTGGTGTCGCCGCTGATGCTGGCATTGATGACGCGCGCCGCCATCTTCTCGGCTGTCAGTTTCTGTTCGAGCAGGGCGACCCAGCCGCTGCCGCGTTTGAGTCCATACTCGGCACTGAGCGAATCGCCCAGCACCAGGATGACCGGTGGCGTCCGGGCGGCCGACAGCCCGGCACTGGCGCCGAGCAGCGCCGCTGCGATAAAGTGACGCCGGTACCATGGTTGTCGATACAAAGAAAGCCTCATGTCTTTTGATTCAATTATTTCCGTCGAGCACGTCTTCAAGTCGGTGACCGATTCGAGCGGCACGCTCGACATTTTGCGCGATATCGACTTTGCGTTGGCTGCGCGCGAAACAGTGGCCATTGTCGGCGCCTCGGGGTCCGGCAAGAGCACGCTGCTGTCGATCATCGCCGGCCTCGATACGCCGAGCCGCGGCACAGTGCGGCTGGCCGGGCAGGATTTGTTCGCCATGGACGAGGACCAGCGTGCGCAACTGCGCGCGCAGAAGGTCGGGTTTGTGTTCCAGAGTTTTCAGTTGCTGGGCAACCTGACCGCGTTGGAGAATGTGATGCTGCCGCTGGAACTCGCGAACCGGCGTGACGCGCGCCAGGCCGCCAGCGCGATGCTGGCGCGGGTCGGCCTGTCGGAGCGCCTGGGCCACTACCCCAAGGTGCTCAGCGGCGGTGAGCAGCAGCGCGTGGCGCTGGCGCGCGCCTTCGTCGTGCAGCCGGCCGTGCTGCTGGCCGACGAACCCACCGGCAGCCTGGACTTCGCGACCGGCGAGAAGGTCATGGCCCTGATGTTCGAGCTCAACCGCGAACAGGGCACGACGCTGGTGCTGGTGACGCACGACACGGCGATCGCGACGCGCTGCGACCGCCGCATCACGATCGAGGCCGGGCGTGTGCTGAGCCTCGCCGAGGCTTCCTGAAGCACGCGGCTGCCGCTCAGGCGCGCCGCTGTGCCACCGTGTGCGACAGCGCACAGACGGCGGCCTCGTGTGACGCCACAGTGGGCGTGTCACATCAAGGAGCTCAGCATGACCGTCGTTCATTTATCGGTTCGCCATCTCGTCCTCGCCGCAACGTTCGGCCTATTGGCATCTTCGGCCGCGCTGGCGGCCGGTACGCGCGAGGCGGCACAGGCGCAGGCGCGCTACCAGCAGGAAATGGCCGACTGCAACAGCGGGCGGTCCCGGGGTGACCCGGTTGCGTGCCGGCGCGAAGCCACCAACGCGTTGGCCGAAGCG
Organism: uncultured beta proteobacterium; assembly: GCA_903828665.1. Lineage (GTDB taxonomy): Bacteria > Pseudomonadota > Gammaproteobacteria > Burkholderiales > Burkholderiaceae_C > Rhodoferax. The sequence continues at coordinate 12,694 of CAIKMZ010000042.1, read as the reverse complement.
CGGCGCGGTCAATTGCACGGTGCGCCGGGGCAGTACGAACGCAACGCCTTGCAACGCTGCGCCGTCCATCAGGGCAACGACCGCGCCGACTGCGAGGCCCGCATCCGAGATCCCGGCAATGTCAGCGGCAGTGTCGAAGGAGGTGGTGTCCTGCGCAGCAGCATACGCGTCTTGCCGCCGCAATAGGTGCCTGCAGCTGCGCTGAGGGCAAGGATCCTCAAGGCCAGCGGCTGAAACCGGGTGTTTTGCGCGGCCGTGCGAGGACGACCAATAGCACGAGCAGCGCTAGGCCGAACGCGATGAGCAGGTTTCGCGCCGTCTGGCTGCGGTAAGCGACGACCACCTCGTGCGCGCCCGGCCTCAACTCGATGCCGATGTAGCTCGGCAACAGCATCACGGTCGGGACCGGCACGCCATCCACCGTGGCCTGCCAGTTGGGGTGGTACGAAACCTTCAGCACCAGCATGGCCGGGTCCTGCAACTGCACGCTGGCGCTGTAGCGCTGGCTTTGCGCGCTCTGCGCGGCAATGCTTCCAGCCGGTAACGGCGGCGCGGCGAACCCGCCCAATTGCCGTGGCGCGTCTGCCAGGGGCAGCGAAACAAGATCCGATGGCGGCGCCTGCATGCCCTTGAGTGCGACGCGCGGAAACTCGCCGGCGGCGCCCAGCGCGCGGGCGTGCCAGGCGCGCGCGGCGCCCAGCAACTCGGATTGCCTGCCTTCGAATGCGAGGTCGCTGCGGCCCAGCGCAAAGTGGCCGCCGGATTCTGCTTCGTACAGCGTGTAGCGGCCGGCCGTCTGCAGCCGCTTGAGGAAACCCGGCATCGGCTCCAAGCTGGGAGCGACGACGTAGCGCACGTTGAACACAAGGTAATCGTCCGGGTTGCGGTAGTCGAAATCCCAGAGCAGGTCGGCATTGAGCGACAGGCTTTGGTAGGGCGCAGAGACCGCCGGGATCTGGTTGAGCGTGAGCAGGTCGCTGAAGGCCAGGTCGCCGAACTTCATGTCCTTGCCCCAGTCCGTGCGCAGACCGGCAAAGGTACGCCCGGGTGGCAGCGTGCGCAGCCGCTCGATGAGGGTTGCGGCGCCTTCATCCTGGTCGACGGCCCGCGCGGAACGGTCGAGGAAGACGTCGTTCAAGCGATAAAAGCCGTGGCGCTCGACCAGTGCCGGCAGCATCAGCAGCAGCGTGAGCAGGACGAAGACCGGCGTTTGCCGCCCGGGCTGCCAGCGTCCGCAGAATTGCCAGAGCCATCCGGCCCCGACCGCGATCAGCAGCAGCGCGGCCATGTCCACGCCGCCAATGAAGCGGTGCATGATCAGGCCCTCGTGCATCGGCAGCAGGTCGAGCAGCGAACCCCAGGTGACGCGCCCGAAATAAAGCAGCAGCCAGGTCACGAACAGTGCGCCGGCCAGCACCGCTTGCCGGGTGCGGGTCAGCGCCGCTGCCAGCAGGCCCGTGGCCACCAGCGCCGTCATGACCGGCAGGCGGCCATGGTCGAACAGGTCGCCGCTTGCCAGCCGCTGCAGGATCGCTTGCGCGCCGAAGGAGTCGTACTTCCAGCGCTGCAGGTAGGGCGAGGCGCCGAGGTAGACCTTCGAGAGGATGAAGGGCAGCCAGAAGTAGCAGGTGATCAGAGCCGACAGCGTCCAGACCAGCGCGAAGCGCAGGCTGCGCTGACGCGCATTGCTGCGCGTCAGGCCCACGGCGAACAGGACGGCGGCGCTGATCGCCATCATGTAGGCATAGACCAGGTGCGACAGGATCAGTGCCGCGAGGGCAAGGACCGCTGGCACGCGGTTCTTGCCGCGCTCCAGGTAATCGCACAGCAAGGCCAGGCAGATGAAGGACAGGTGCATGGCCCAGATCTGGGTGTACATGCCGAAGCCGCGCCAGACGTAGCTGTCGTACTCGAAGCCGTAGCCGAAGTTGCCTGCAAAGAAGGGCGCCAGCGTCGCCGCCGTGATCGCACCTGCGTGCGAAAAGTTCAGCTTGCGCAGGGACCAGAACACCGTCAACGGGAAACCGACGAGCAGCAGGTAGCGCACGAGGTTGAAGACGGTGATCAGGCTGACGTGCCCGAGCAGCAGCCGTTGCATCAGGACGATGCTCAGGTGCGGCAGGTGCTGGTAATAGAGAAACTGGGGAAAACCGAGCTCCAGCACCGGCGACCAGAAGTCGAACGGGTTGGCGCCACCGGACAGGGCGCCGTCGGCGCCCTGCACCAGCAGGAAATGGAAGGCGTCGTCGTTCAGGTTGGCGACGGCTCGCAGCTCCGGCAGCAGCGTCACGGCGCTGAACAGCAGCGCCAGCAGCAGCGGCAGCCAGGCCAGCAGGCGTGGCGCGTCAGGCTGCGCCCGCGCCGATTTCATCGCAGGGTTCTCGTCGCGGCCAGCAAGTCCTTCTCGAAGTGCATCTTTTCCTGATGCGCAATCGAGTCCAGTATTAGGCCGATGCCCAGGCACAGGATGGCGACGATCTCGAGCGACGCCGCGAGCACTGCCAGCGGCACATGGTGGATGTACCTGTAGCGGAACCAGTCGTCAAACACCGGCAGCGAGGCCGTGAGCCCGGCCAGGCAGAACAGCGCCCCCAGGCAGCCGAAGAAGAACAGCGGCCGATAAAAGCGCAGGATCTGGACAATGGCAAACAGCACGCGCGCACCGTCGCCCAGCGTATTGAGCTTGGACTGGCTGCCCGCCGGGCGGTCCTTGTATTCGATCGGGACCTCGGCGATGCGCAGCCGCTTGTCCAGCGCGTGCAGCGTGATGTCGGTCTCGATCTGGAAGCCTTCGATCAGGAGCGGGTAGGTCAGGACGAAGCGTCGGCTGAACACGCGGTAGCCGCTCATGATGTCGGCCAGCCGGGCGTGAAACAGCGTGTTGACCAGCCACTTGACCAGGGCGTTGCCAAGGCCGTGGAAATGGCGCTTGTTCTCCTGCCGGTAATGGCCGCCGCTGAGCCGGTCGCCGACCACCATGTCGGCGCGGTTCTCGAGCACGGGTTGAATCAGGTCGCGCACGCGCGCGGCCGGATAGGTCAGGTCGGCGTCCGACATGACGTAGATGTCGGCTTCGACCTCGAGGAAGGCGCGTCGCACCGCATTGCCCTTGCCCTGGCGCAGTTCCGACAGCACGGCACCGGCTGCGCCCAGGCGCTGCAGGGTTTCGCTTGCGATGCGCTGCGTCGCGTCGGTCGAGTTGTTGTCGACGACGATGATCCGCATCCCGGGCAGCGCGCGGTGGAAGGCCTCCATCGTCGCCGCGATGGTCAGGGCCTCGTTGTAGGCGGGCAGTATCAGCGCGATGACGGGCAAGGGCGACTCCATCAGGGATCAGGGTTTTGATTTTAGTGGCGAGCGGCAAGCCGCGATAATCACGCCATGTCTTCTCCCAAAGTTCTATTCGGCTTTCATGCCGTTGGCGTACGCCTGAAAACGGCGCCGCAATCGATTGTCGAAATCTATGTTGACCCGACGCGCCGCGATGCGCGCATGCGCCAGTTTCTGGACAAGGCCAACGAGGCCGGCGCGCGCGTCATCGAGGCCGACGGCATGCGCCTGGCCAAGCTCTGCGGCAGCCACGGCCACCAGGGCGTGGCCGCGCGCGTGCAGGCGCTGGCGCAGGTGACCTCGCTCGACGAACTGCTGGAACAGCGCGAAGCCGCGCAGGCGCTGCTGCCGGCGGCCGAGCGCGAGGCGCTGCTGATCCTGGTGCTCGACGGCGTGACCGATCCGCACAACCTGGGCGCCTGCCTGCGGGTGGCCGATGGCGCCGGCGTGTGCGCCGTGATAGCGCCGAAAGACCATGCGGCCGGCATCAATGCCACGGTCGCCAAGGTCGCCAGCGGCGCGGCCGAGACCGTGCCCTACTTCATGGTGACCAATCTGGCGCGCACCCTCAACGAGCTCAAGGAGCGCAACATTTGGATCATCGGCACCAGCGACGTGGCGGGCAAGACGATCTACCAGGCCGATCTCAAGGGCCCGGTGGCGCTGGTGCTGGGCGCCGAAGGCGAGGGCATGCGCCAACTCACGGCCAAGACCTGCGACGAGCTGGTTAGCATCCCGATGCGCGGCGCGGTCGAGAGCCTCAACGTCTCGGTCGCCAGCGGCATCTGCCTGTATGAGGCCGTGCGCCAGCGCGGCTGAGCGGGCGGCAATCCAGATTCCCGACAAGGCAACACTGCAATGAAATCGACAATCCTGCGCTTTTTTCTCATCTTTCTGGTCGCCGTTCTGCTGCTTGCCGGTGGCTGGCTCTGGCTGACGCTGAACTGGAGCTACTCCCAGGGCGAGCGCGCCGGCTACGTGCAAAAGCTCTCGAAGAAAGGCTGGGTCTGCAAGACCTGGGAAGGCGAGATCGCGATGGTGACGATGCCCGGGGCGATCCCCGAGAAATTCGAATTCACGGTGCGAGACGAGGCGGTGGCCAACAAGATCAATCGGCTGGCGGGCAAGCGCGTGGTGCTCAACTATGCGCAGCATCGCTTCATTCCGTCGTCCTGCTTTGGCGAGACCGAGTACTTCATCGGCGACGTGCGCGAAGTGCTGGACAACCCGGCGCCCGCCGCGCCGAGCGCGCCGCTGGCACCGAGCGCCGCTCAGGGCCAGTTGTCCGAACCGCGTTGAGGCGCATCATGACCAAACCACATCACCTGACCGAGCGCCGCCTGGCCGATGCCTGGGCCGAATTGCAGAACTACGCCGACCAGGGCAATCCGCTGCAGGCCGATGCCTATCGGCTGGCCTTCTCCGATCCGGAATTCCTGCTGCGCCGCGAGACGCGCGGCATCCGTTTCCAGCTGGAAATGCTCAAACCCGACCTGGACCAGTCCGAGCAGGGCATCGAGAACACCGTTGTGGTGTTCGGCAGCGCCCGTTTTCCCGCGCCCGAGGACGCGCAGAAGGCCTTGCAGGCGGCGCAGGCCAGCGGCGACATCAGCGCGCTGGCGGTGGCGCAGCAGCAGATGCGCAACGCCCATTTCTATGACCAGGCGCGTCTGTTCGCCCGCCAGGTGGCAACCTACAGCGCGAACCGGCCGTGCGACGAGCAGTTGTTCATCGCGACCGGCGGCGGCCCCGGCATCATGGAGGCGGCCAATCGCGGCGCGCACGAAATGGGCGCCGTGAGCGTCGGCCTGAACATCGCGCTGGCGCACGAGCAGCGTCCGAATCCCTACATCACGCCGAGCCTGAGCTTCAAGTTCCATTACTTTGCGATGCGCAAGATGCACTTCATGATGCGCGCCAAGGCACTGGTCGCGTTCCCGGGCGGCTTCGGCACGCTCGACGAGCTGTTCGAGGTCATCACGCTCGTGCAGACCGGCAAGGCCAAACCGGTGCCGATCGTGCTGTTCGGCACCGACTACTGGAAGCGCCTGATTAACATCGACGTGATGATCGAGGAGGGCGTGATCTCGGCCTCGGACTTGGACCTGTTCAGCTACGTCGATGAGCCGCTCGAAGCCTGGAACGTGATCCGCAGCTTCTACGGGCTTGCCGGCTGAGACCTGCACCGGTCGTCGCAACGGCGCGACGACGAAATGAGGCCGTGTTTTTCAGCGCCCTTTGACCTGCATCAGTTGATTGTCAGGCACTTGCCACCAAGTTGATATTGATCGCATTAGCGTCGCCGGAAAGGCGCATGCTGATCACACTGGTCAACATTCGTCGAATGGCCAACCGAAAACAAGGAGTTCATCATGTCCCATTACCACGCCCTCGTCTGGCTTGATCACAAGGAAGCCCATGTGATGCACATCAGCCCCGATGATGTCGAGAAATCCATCATCCAGCCGCGCGAGCCGCACCACAAGCTGCATTCGCGCGTCGGCACGCTCGGCAGCGGCCGCGCGCCCGAGAGCCAGGACTATTACCACCAGGTCGCCGAGGCCCTCGCGGGCGCGACGGAGATACTCGTGGTCGGCCCGGCCCAGGCCAAGCTCGAACTGATCAAGCACATCCACGCCCACCATCCGGCCATGGTGGACAAGGTGGTCGGTGTCGAAACCATCGATCATCCGAGCGACGGCCAACTGGTGGCCTATGCGCGCAAGTACTTCGTGGCCAAGGATCGCATGCTTTGATCCAGGCCAATCATTGAGCCCGGCCCGACTGGCCGGGCGGAGATGAGTTCGTGCTGCTGCTCTCCGAGGTCAACTCGTTTGAGGAATGCACGCTGATTCTGGACCGGGTGCTCGAGGCGGTGCGCCGCCCGGTCAACGCCGGCGGGCAGGTATTCAATATTTCAGCAAGCATCGCGGTCAGCCTCTACCCCGGCGACCAGGCGGACCCTGACACGCTGCTGCGCCACGCCGATCAGGCCATGTACCTGGCCAAGCAGGGCGGCAAGAATCGCTATCAGATGTTCGATCTCGAGATCGACCGGATGGCGCAGCGCCACCTCGAATACCTCGGTCAGATGCAGCGCGCGCTGGCGCTTGACGAGTTTGTCCTGCATTGCCAACCGCAGGTTGATCTGCACAGCGGCGAGGTGATCGGCGTGGAAGCGCTGATCCGCTGGCAGCATCCCGAGCGCGGCTTGCCGCCGCCAGGCGATTTTCTGCTGCACCTGCGCGGTGGCAGCCACGAGCAGCTGTTCGGCGAGTGGGTGATCGAGACCACCCTGAGCCAGATCGAAACCTGGTTCGAGGCCGGGCTGGCGATGAAGGTCAGCGTCAACATCAGCGCCAACCACCTGTTGCAGGCCGATTTCTCCGAACGACTGGCGCAGGCAGCAGGACCCCGGACTGCTACGGCCCCTTGCGGTCAGCGCAGCTCGTCCTGCGGCCCGTACAGGTGATAGCCATTGCGTCCGCAGCCCTTGGTGACGTACATCGCCCGGTCTGCCATTCTCAGCAAGGTCTGTCCGTCGGCCGCTGCGTTGACCGGCAGCACCGCGATCCCCACGCTGGTGGTGATCGACAGCACATGGTGGTGGAACCGTATCGGCTCTTCGAAGGTGTGGATGAGCTTTTGCGCGACCCGCTCGGCCTCGGCGGCCGACGCGATTTCCGGCAGCAGGATGATGAATTCGTCGCCCCCCGGCCGCGCCACCGTGTCGCCGGCCCGGATGCACGCGCCGAGCCGTTTGGCGACTTCGACGAGCAGGCCGTCGCCGACTTCATGGCCGTAGCGGTCGTTGATTTCCTTGAAGCGGTCGAGGTCGAGAAACAGGACCGCCAGCGACCGGTGGAAGCGCTGCGCCTGCGACAGGCCCTGGTCGAGCCGGATCAGCAGCATGCGCCGGTTCGGCAGGCTGGTCAGCGAATCGGTGTACGCGAGCTGGCTGGCCAGGTCCTCCGCGTTCTTGAGTTCTGTGATGTCGCGATTGTTGGCGCGGCGCCCCATCAATCGCCCGTTGCCGGAAGACACCGGGCGGCAGCCGTGCGCGATCCACAGGATGCGGCCGCCCTTGTGGATGATGCGGAAACTGACGCTGGCCTCGTCGTGCAGGTTGCATTGCTGCTGGTGCGTGGCGTACATCGCGGCGTCGTCCGGATGGATGATGCGTTTGAGCAAACCCTTGTCGGCGTAGAAGTCGGCTTGGCTGTAGCCGCTGACCCGCTCGCAGGCCGGGCTGACGTAGAGCATCCGACCGTCATCCGCCTCCCAATACTCCCAGTCGTAGGTGTAGTCGGCGATGGTGCGGAATCGTTCTTCGCTTTCCTTCAATTGCGCTTCGCTGCGGACCAAGGCGGAAATGTCGACGAAGCCCCACAGGCTCTCGCCGGCCTCTGCGTTCAGCGTGGAGCCGCTGACGTTGAGCCAGACGTACTGAGCGTCCTTGCGTACAAACTCGGATTGCGTGCGAAACACCTCTCCCGTCGCGAGCGTGGCGTAGCCGTCCGCCGCGAACGCCTGGTAGGCTTCCTCGGACGGATAGAGTGCGCGCGTCGGCAACCCCGTCATCTCGCCTGGCAAGTAGGCCAGCATGGTCTCGAAGGCGGGGTTGGCCCAGACGATGCGTCGTTCCCTGACGGTGACGATGCCGACCAGGTCGTTGTTCAGGATCGCCTTCTGCTCGCGCAGCAGCGAGTCGATCTTCAGGGCATCGAGGACCTGTTTCGTGATGTCGGTATGCGTCACGACGGCATTGCCGGTTCGCGCTCCTCCGAGCGGCGTCACCACCATTCGGAACCAGCGTTGCCGGCTTGGCGTATGGCACGGGTATTCGCGGCTGAAAGTCGGTCGACTGCCGTCGAGCACGCCGCGAATGCCGTCGACCGTATCCTGAATGGCCTGCGCATCGTCGCCGACGCCGGGCCGGCAGGCATCAAGGTAATTGACGCCGACGCCGGTGTGCGGCGCCGGCTGGTCCGGCACCCCGCTGTTTTCCAGGGCATATCGGTGCCAGGGTTCGTTGATCGCCACGATCACGCCATGGCGGTCGAGCACAGCGATCTGCGCGACCATGGAGTCCAGGATGTCCTGCTTGAACGCTTCGCTCGCCTTGAGTGCGGCTTGCACCTGCTTGCGCTCCGTGATGTCGTGGACGAACGAATAGACCAGGACCCGACCATCGACTTCCACCGGGCCGCAATACACCTCGACTTCTCGAATTTCACCGCTGGCCAGGCGATGCGCGAAGTGGAAAGATGATCGGTCCTGGCCCTGCGACTGCGCCATCTCGGCCTGGATCGCCTCGGGCGCCATCGGATTGATGTCGGAGATTCTCAGATGCGTCAAATGCTCGCGGCGATAGCCATAGAAGGTGGCCGCTGCGTCGTTGGCGACGATGATGCGGCCATCGGCCGGGTCATGCATGAGCAGGGGGATTCTCGAATGTTCAAACAGCGCGCGGTGCCGGGCCTCGCTGCGCGCCAACTCGGCGTTCTTGCGCTGCAGGCGCATCACCAGGAACGCGATGCCGAGCGAGAAGACAATGCTCAGCGCGATGTGCAATGCCGTGCGTTGTTGCTCGTGACCACTGCGCAGCGCGCTCCAATACCAGAGCACCGCCAGCATCCACGTGCCGACGATGAGCAACACCGGAAATAGGCTGCGCAGCCTGCTGCGGGTCTTGGACAAGCATGATCCCGATTGATGTCCGGTGCGATTCAACCCGATTCACCGTAGAACGATGAACGCGCACCACGACACTCTCGACGCTTGCCGGGCTGGCATTGACGATGCCGTAACCGATTACCGCGTTGGAGCAACCCCCTTCGCCGCAAGTTTAGGTCCTGCCCGCAATCTGGCCCGTGCGCTGCGTCAAGGTCTCTGAATTTTTAAGAGGATCAAATGCGTGATGGCCACTGGCGCCGTGTCAGGCGGGCGTGACCGGTGCGCGAATCAGGTGCCTTGCGCAAAGGCCTTGGCGGTTTCGCGCAGCTTGAATTTCTGCAGCTTGCCGCTCGGCGTCTTGGGCAGGTCTTCCATCAGTTCGAGCCGTTCCGGGTGGTACTGCACGGTGACCTTCTGTTCTGACAGATAGCGCCGCATCTCCTCCAGCGTGAACGTGAAGCCGGGGCGCACCGTGACGAAGGCGCAGGCCCGCTCGCCCAGGCGCGCATCGGGGTAGCCGACGATGGCCACCGTGGACAGGGCAGGGTGCTTGTAGAGCAGGTTTTCGATCTCCATGACCGGGATGTTCTCGCCGCCGCGGATGATGATGTCCTTGCTGCGGCCGTTGATGCGGACATAGCCCTCGGAATCGAGGAAGGCGAGGTCGCCGGTGTCGAACCAGCCGTCGGCGTCCGTGGCGTTGAGGTGGGCGCGCTTGAGGTAGCCGGCGAACATCGAACTGCCGCGCACAAAGAGCTTGCCGGTTTCACCCGTCGGCGGCAACTGGCCGTCGGAGTCGACGACCTTGACCTCGATGCCCGCGACCGGGCGGCCATCGGTGCTGCCGGATTTTTCGTTGGTGCGTGACGGCTCGGTGATAGTGACCGCGCCGCATTCGGTCATGCCCCAGGCCGAACTGACGGCCAGGCCCAGCACGCGCCGGGCACGCTCGATCAGCACCGGCGGAATCGGCGCGCCGGCGCAACAGAAGTTGGCGAACTGCGGCGAGACCGGGCCGCCCACTTCGGCTGCATTGCACAGGTCGGCGACGAACGGGCTCGAGGCCATGCTGAAGGTGATGCCTTCGCTGCGGATCAGGTCGAGCGCCTGGCGCGGCTCCCAGATATCCTGCAGCACGGTGGTGGCGTTGAGGATCAGCGGGATCATGGCGAGGTAACCGAAGCCGGTCAGATGCGCCATCGGCGAGGCGCCCAGGATTACGTCTTTCTCTGTCAGGCCGTAGACCCCGATGAAGCTGTGCAGATTGGCGAACAGGGTGTTCGACGTGTGCATCACACCCTTGGGCTCGCCGGTGGTGCCGGAGGTGTACATCAGCAGCGAGACATCGTCGGCAGCCAGACCCGGACCGCTGAGCGCGGGCGTGTCATCGCGCAGCAGCAGGGCCTCGAAGCTGTTCGAGCCGGCGCCGTCGAGCACGACGAGGTGCTGCAGGAAGGGCAGCTCCGCGCGCATGTCGTTGACCATGGATTCGTAGTCGAAACCCTTGTAGCTCTTGGGCACGATGAAGACCCTGGATTCGCCAAAGTCGAGCATGAACTTGAGCTCGCGCTGGCGGAAGATCGGCATGATCGGATTGGCCACGGCGCCGACGCGCGCGCAGGCTAGCGCCAGCGCGATGAACTCCCACCAGTTGGGCATCTGCCAGCTCACCACGTCGCTGCGCCCGACGCCGAGCGCGACCAGGCCGCGTGCGATGCGGTCGGCCATCTGGTCCAGGGCGCGGTAGCTCAGTCGAATCGGCTGCGCCACATCGCTGCGGTAGGCCACAGCGGCGGTCTTGTCCGGGCAATTCTGCAGCGCCTGCGCCATGAAATGGCTGACGGTCTGATTGCGCCAGAACCCACCTTCGGTCATGGCGCGTTGGCGGGGCGGAACGAGAACGGTATCGAATTGCATGGGACGCTCCTTTAGTAATTGAACGTGGTTCAGCACCTTGATCGCCAAACCTAGAAATCTGTAAAAACGACAATGTATTGCTATATCATGATTATTGCAAGCAGATTTCCTGGTGACAGCTTGATGGAGCATCTAGGGATTTCCCTTATAGAATTCGAAAGAATTGCTCTGGATCGTGAATTTTTTGAATCATTCGGCGTTTATTTAAGCAAATATATTGACATATTTTGGCGTGCACTCGTAAACTGCGCGGACTCGAACAAAAGGAGAAAGCGATGGACTTCAATCTGACCGATGACCAGCAGGCGCTGGTCGAAAGCGCACAGCGTTTTGCGCGGGAGAAACTGGCCCCCGGCTACCGCGTCGGCGACAAGACGGGCCGTGTCGACCGTTTGCTGGTCAAGGCCATGGGGGACATGGGCTTTCTGGGGCCGGAACTGCCCGAGGCCTATGGCGGCCTCGGTGTGGACTGCGTCACGAGCGGCCTGCTGCTCGAGCAGATCGCCTACGCCGACTTCAACATGTCCTACATCAACCTGCTGACCTCGCTGTGCGGCCAGATCATCGCCACGCACGCGCAGGAGTACCTGAAGGCGCGCTGGCTCAAGCCGATCCTGGCCGGCGACAAACTGGTCGCGATCGCGCTGACCGAACCGAGCGCCGGATCGGACGCCGCGAGGCTCAAGCTCAAGGCGGTGCGCAGCGGCGACGACTTCATTCTGAACGGCGAGAAGACATCGATCTCGCTGGCCGACCAGTCCGACGTCGCCGTCGTGTTCGCCCGCACCGGCACGCATGCCGATGGCGCGCGCGGCATCAGCGCCTTCCTGGTGCCGATGGATTTGCCGGGCCTGACGCGCACCGCCTTCGACGATGTCGGCACGCGTGCCGTGGGACGCGGCTCGATCTTCTTCGACAACGTCCGCGTGCCGGCCGACCACATGCTGGGCGACGAAGGCCAGGGCTTCATCCAGGTCATGCAGGGCTTTGACTACAGCCGCGCGCTGATCGGCCTGCAGTGCCTGGGTGTGGCGCGGGCCTCGCTCGACGAGAGCTGGGCCTATGCGAAGGAGCGCGAGACTTTTGGCCAGCCGATCATCGAGCGCCAGGGCGTGAGCTTTCCGCTGGCCGAGTCCGAGACCTATCTCGAATCCCTGCGCTGGCACTGCCTGCGCACGCTCTGGTTCAAGGACCAGGGCAGGCCGCACACGGCGGAAGCGGCAATGTGCAAGTGGTGGGGTCCGAAGCTCGCGTGCGAAATCATCCACCAGTGCCTGCTCACGCATGGCCACGGCGGCTACGCAGCCGACTACGCGTTTGCCCAGCGCTACCGCGACGTGCTCGGATTGCAGATCGGCGACGGCACGGCCAACATCATGAAGATGATCATCGCGCGCGAGAAATCGGGCATGCGCCTGACCTGAGAATGTCCCCATCAGGCGTTGACATGGTGAGGCGGGTGACCGGCGGCGTTGGCGCCACCGGTGCGACGCGCTGACAATGCTTGCGCAAGGTATTGGTTCTTTTCACTCACACGGAAACAAGGAAACCCAAATGAAACGCGATTTGAATTTCACGGACCTGCTCTATACCAAGGCTGACGGCATCGCCACCATCACCATCAACCGCCCCAAGGCCTACAACGCCTTCACCGCCAACACCTGCGAGGAACTGATTGTTGCCTTCAAGGACGCGGACCATGACCGCAGCATCGGCGTGGTCGTGTTGACCGGCGCCGGCGACAAGGCGTTCTGCACTGGCGGCGACCAGG